>CAZQPP010000152.1:0-15851 GCA_964594295.1 uncultured Myxococcales bacterium
GAAAGCCCCTCGCACCCCGCTACTACAGGCCCTACCCGATTTGTAGGGAAGCTCTCAAGTCGCGCGGCGGGCGCACAGACGTAAGGGACTAATCAACTTCCGTGCCAGAACGGATACCCCTTTGTTTTCAGCGTGTTGCGTCATAGCGTTGCCAGTCACACAACGCAATGCCCGTTACCCAAACCGCAACGCTGTTGCGACCTCGACAACCCTCTGGCCGACAGTCGTGCTGCCCGAGCGTACCGGTCGCGACGTGCTCGTGGTGGCCCACTGCCTCGGCGCCGCCACCTTCGCCCATGCCATGGCCCCGGGGGCTCGTGCCCGAGGAGCTGGCGCGAGTCTCAGGATTCAGGCTCCTCTACGCGGACCGCAGCTCGTACTGCTCCAGGTTGAAGCAAGCCGGAAAGCCTGTGAGGTCGACGAGGGCGGCGCACTCGGCGGCGGTCTTGCCGTCGGCGAGGCCCGCGTTCAGGAGCTCTACCAGCGCCGGGCCAGCGTCCCACACGAGGGTGATGGGCACGTCGGGTGACAGCGCGGCGAGCTTGATGGGCGACACGTCGAGGTGGCCGGCCTTCGTCAGGCGGTAGACCTGGCTCCGGTCGAGCTTCGCGGTCAGCGTGATCGCTGTGACCTGCTCGTTCCCGTCAGTGACGGAGATAGCGAGGTTGGTGCTCGTCGTGGTCAGCAGCGTGTCGCGATCCGCGCGCAGCTCCACCTCACCCGGGGAGTCGAAGGACATTATGGGGTGCTCGCCGTCGGGGTCGTGCCAGGTCGCAGCCATGAGCTCACGCCGCGTTGTCGGACAACGCGCGGTTGATGACGTTGTTGAACGGAACCTCGAAGCCGGTCTCGATGGCGAGGTCCTTGAGATCCTGTATCTCGATGGCGTAGGCGGGGAGCTGCTCGACGAAGTACTTCAGGAGGTGCTGGTCGTAGTAGTACTTTGACATCGTCGTCATGATCTGCGCCATCTCCGCCTGCTTCGTCGCCTCACGGAAGGTGAAGAAGGCGGTGGCCCGCTCGAGGTGGTCTCCGATCTTGGCGGCGTCGGGGCCTATCTGCTTGACCATCTGGTCTTGGAGGGTCCACACCTGCTCGAGGGCGGCCAGGCCGGCCTCGAAGTCCTGCGGCTTGTCCCCTGCGTGATACGCGTGTGCGACCTCGGGGTAGTAGTAGCGGAAGCCCTCGGTGGCGCAGTTGCCCACGAGCTTCTCGAGCTCCGGCCGGTTGGCCTCCTTGAAGGCCTCCCACGGCCGCTCCTCGGTCTGGTAGAGGAACTGTCGCTGTATGTAGGAGATCGTCTCGCTGCCGATGCTCTCGTAGACGACCTCCGACTTGCTCATGGACAGGCCGGCCTCGACGCCTCCCGCGCGGGTCTTGGCGTCCACCCCCATCTCGCGGTCGACGTCGACGAGGGTCCGGAAGTACATCAGGCTGAGCTCGTCTTCGGTCTCGCCGTACTCGTTCCAGTTGAAGATCACGTTGAAGGTGACGCCCGCCTTGAGGCCCGCGCCCGTGCGGGATCCCTTGTACATCTCCTGTGCGATGTGATCGAAGAGCTTCTGGTTCAGCTTCTTCGCCCACGGGAACCTGACCGCCGCCTTCTCCAAGGTCGCGAAGGTGTTGGTGACGAGGTCCTGCACGCCCTTGCTCGGGATGCGGTCAGCGTGCCCGCCGCCGATGCGCTTTAGAGCTTCGAGGCCCACCGACAGGGTCAGGGTGTTCTCGTTGAAGATGCCGTTGGCGTAGTAGATCGGCGATCCCACCGTGTTGGACCAGTCGCGGTGGTAGTTGGCGCCGAAGCGGAGCGCCCCGAGAGCGACCTGCAGGTCGAGGTCGAGCTCACGGTGCTCCTCGGTGGATGGGATCACGTTGTGGTCGGCGTCGTGGAAGAGCCTCTGCACCTTGGTGCGGCTGTACGTGGCGTCCCCCTTGACCGCGCCGAAGTCCGCGCCCACGTTTCCGCCGGCGAAGAGCTTCGTGTCGTGGACGGAGAAGGCCGCGGCGTTGGGATCCCCATGGCCCGAGTCGTAGTCACCGCCCGCCGGTCCGTGTTTTGCCGATCCGGCGCTGCTGCCTTCGATGTGCAGCAGCTGCCCGCCGGCGAGGTCGTTGAGCTTCGAGAGCTGATCCACAACCCACGTGCCAGCCCCGAGGGGGCTCGTGTACCACTTGTCTAGGAAGTCCCGGCCGGCGCCGACCTCGACGCCCGCATGCACGAAGCCGGCGATGTCCACACCGGCGGAGAGCGCGCCATCGAGGTCGACCGCGAGCACACAGAAGTTCTGGTCGTTGACCATGTAGCTCAGAGAGAGCTCGGCCCAGCCCGCGATGCGCGCGTTGAGGAGCCCGGTGCCCGGCACGGCAAGAGCGCTGACCTCGAAGCTCATGACGCCCGCCTCGCCGGGCTCGTTGGCGATGGAGCTGAGCGCAGCCGCGACAGCGCCGGGGTTGATGACTCCGCTGAGGTCGAAGAGCGCACGCTTCGGCTCGCCTGATGCCTTGGAGCCCGCCTGTGTTGCTGCGTGGGCCTGGTCTTCTCCGGCGGGCGTCGGCGCGTGGTCGTTCGAGCGGGCGTCCGGGGCGTGCGTGGCGCCCGCCGGTCCGGTGGAGCGGCCGCCGGGCGCGAGCGCCTTCCTGCCGCTTTCGTAGCCCATTGCCTGCAGGGAGTGCTTGTAGCCGTGCGCCTGCGCTCCATCCATGGGCTTCTTGGAGGGCTTCGTTGTCTGGGATGGCCCCTTCTTCCCTGGAGGCTTGTGCTCGCGCGCCGGCATGAGGTCGTCCCCTCGGCGCAGATCGCCACTTCGATCCGCTGGAGCCAGCAAGCTACCGGCTGCGCTGTCTGACAGCAAGGCCAGGCGTGCCTCGCAGTGGAGTTGACCCGAGGCGGAACTGGTCCCGCCACTCAAGGCTACGGAAGCTCGTCGGTCAGGTCCGACAGATCCTGAGGAAGACATTCCGCATCCTCGATGGCAGCCCTGATGCCGGCATCGAGCTTCGGTGCCGTGGCCACCTTTTCCACCTTCCAGCTCTCGTACACGGGGTGTGCGTCCAAAAAGCGAGCGACATGGCCCTGGAAGGCCGGCAGGTGGGGTGGGAGCTTCGAGGCGGAACGCTTGCAGGTCCCAAAGCGGATGACCTTGTCGTCCACATTGACCGCAACCAAGTCGATCTCTGTGCCGGATCGGTCCCAGTAGCCCCGGATGCGGTGAGTCAACGGGAAGTCCCCGATCCCCTTGCGGCTGCGTTCTTCATAGAGCTGACCAACAAGCCGCTCGAGGCCGAAGCCCTCCGCCTCCCGAAGGCGGGCATCGGCCTGCTCGAGGAGGATAGGCTCAGGGCGGAAGTTGATGGCCGAGACCGGGTTGGCCAGGCCGGCGAGCCAAGAGCGGAGGAAGTTGTCGCGCAGGTAATAGCGACCTCTCTTCGCCTTCTCCCTCGCGAAGACCGGGAGTCGCTTCTCAACCATACGGTATTTGGCCATAAGGATCTTCAGGTAGCCGCCGACCTGTTCGGCGGTTTGAGGACTCATGGCCTTCACGTGGGCAACGAGATCGCCGTGGGTGCAGCCTGGATGCCGAGCGACGTACTTGAGGACGACGTCGTAGCGGCCGCGAAGTTCGCTCAGGAACCAGTTCTCGGCCTCGGTCCGCAGGGGTGAGGAGCTTCGGAAGAACATGCGGGAGAGGATCTCCCTCCGGCCGGAGCCCAACACGTCCTGCTCGTAGCAGTCCCGATAGAACTTGGGGACACCTTCGAAGAGGTTCCAAAGGAATAGGAGCCGCTCGGAGTCGTCGCCAGCGTGCTCGCGGAGGATGGAGCGGACCGATGCGATGTCGAGATGGTCAAGCTCGATGTGGTCGGTGGTCCGGTTGTAGAGCGGCGCCGTGCGATCCTCGAGGAGGGCGACAAGCTCGGTGTGGATGGAACCGAGGACAAAGAGGCCGCCGGGCACAAGGGCAGCGTCCGCTGACAACTCGTCGACGGTGGCCTGGAGGTGCGAGGTGAACTCGTGGAGATGCTTGCGGCTGAAGTACTGAAACTCGTCCAGGGCCACGATGAAGCCGCCGCGGGTCAGCTCTCCGATCGCGCGGGCCAGCGCTCTCAGGCTGGAAGGCCGGGGGAAGCGGCCTGGATCGAGGCCGAAGGTGTCCATGGAGTCCGACACGGCCGAAAGGACTCCCGCAGGAGCAGAGTCTGGGATCTGAACGTAGAGCAAGTGTTGGGCTCCGGCTGCCTTCAAGGCCTGCTGGATCAAGGTGGTCTTCCCGATTCGCCTGCGTCCGGTGATGCGGGCGAAGAACCAGCGAGGCCTTCGCAGGATGCTCTCCAGCTCGGTCAGCTCGGAGCTGCGTCCGTAGAAACCCCAAGCCATGAGATGCCCCATACAGCTAAGATAATTTCTTTTACCTTAATGTGGCGTGGGCTGCAACCCATCGGACACCCAAGTTTTTTGGGGTGTGTCCCACTTGACCCGCGGGAACAGGATCGCAAGCGTTCGGGCTTGCCCGAACGCGCGCAGCGAGCCGCAGGCGAGCGAAGTAACCCAAGCGGATTAGCTCCAAGCCTTCGGGGAGTTGCCCCGAAGGCGCGCGAGCCGAAGGCGAGCCTAACCTCGGTCTGCGCATGGCGTTGGCGCCCAGGCACAGACAGCCCCACCGGGTCAAGTGGGACACACCCGTTTTTTGGGTGCAGTGCCAAGCCGAATAGCACCCAGGCTCGAAGAGCCGGAGTGGGCGTGCGGCCGTGGGCCGCGTGAGGTGGGCATCGGGCGATTCTTGTCTATGTTCGCGCGTGTTCGCCCATGTTCGCGTCAGTTCCGCCAGGTGCGCGTGGCCGTCTTTGTAGGTTGTTGAGTTTACTCTGTTTCCTCGATCAAGCCGGGAAGCCATCGCTGCTTCCCAAGCTGAATGTCGCCGGTTCGAACCCGGTATCCCGCTCCACAAGGAAGCCCCCGGCGTTGCTGGGGGGTTCGTGCGTGAGGGCCCAGGCAGGAGGGGGCTTTGGGGGCCGAGTCTGAGGACGTTCTTGAGAAGGCTTTGGCCCATGGTGGGTCGCCGCCCAGGCCGCCTACACGTCCTCGCGGGAACCCACGCCCTTCACGACTCGGAGCTTCCGGGTGGGCGGTTCTTGGGGAGTGTCCTGTCGGTCTGGGAGATCGCCGCCGTCCAGGCTCTTGCCAACGAGGTCGGCGATCTCTTGGACGTGTCCCGGGGCAGTCCAGATGTTCCTGACGCTCGATATCGGAAAGTGCACCGTCGCCCTCCCACTCGGCCAGGAGGATCCAGATCTGCTTGTCGTCCAGCTGCTCGGGGACGGTCACGGCGCTCACCGCGGCCGGCTTGTTCGCCCGTCGAGCTCAGTCCCCCGCGCCGAAGACCCTGTCTTCGCGGCGGCTGATGTCCTGGATTCGGGCGTCCTGGGCCGCCGGCACGTCCGCCACGCCGAAAGCTCTCTCGCCGGAGCAGCAGGACAGCAGATAGGCTGCGAGGGCGTGCTGCTCCGTGCCCGGGGCGGCGAAGTCGACCTCGCCAGGGTGCAGGCCCGCTTCGCTCAAGTCGATCGTGTCGCCCTCATTGGAGGGGAAGGGGTAGCCGTCGCCGCCGCCGGCCAGGAAGCTCGTGGTCACCAGCCGGATCGAGCGGGTCGGATCTCCTCTCAGCTTCCCTTCGACTACGAGCTCGTCCGCGACCGCGCCGGCCGAGTCGAGCACGGCCAGAGAGCGGACGCGTTTCCCTGCCTCGGCCTCCGGGTCGAAGCTGAAGCTCATCCCCGCGACCTGGGGGAAGCGGCCCGGGGTCGCGCCCGGGGCTGTAGCCGCAACGCCGTGCTCCACGACGGCCAGGAGCTCCTCGGCGCTGAGGCTGAGTATCGCGTAGTCGTTGTTGAAACGCAGGGTGTTCTCGATGTCGTGGCGTGAGATCGCTCCCTCGGGCCTGCCGGTGGCGGGGTTCGCCGCGGGGGGCAGGCGCTCGGCGGCTTCCGGGCCCGTGGCCCCGGGGGGAATGCTCAGCAGGCCGATGGAGGCGCGGATGCCGCCGCCGTTCAGCAGGGCCACCACCGTCTCGGGGTCGGCCGGCCTCGCGGTCGCCAGGGCGGCGTCGGCCGCCAGGCTCCCCAGATTGGTCTCCTCGGTCCGGACGCTGCCCCGCTCGCCGTTCAGGTAGACCTCCGTTCGGCCGAAGATGGCGCTGTCCCGTTCCGCGAGCACCTCGAAGACGGCTCCGGCGAGGTCCGAGACCTCGGGCTGTGGCTCGGGATCGCCGAGGTCGGCGACGCCCTGCGCGTCGGTGGCGAAGGCCCCGCTCACCTCCGGGACGACGCTCTCGGGCAGCACGCGCCCCTCGGAGTCGAAGGCCACGACCAGGCGTCCGACGTAGCGGTAGTTGCCGTCGGTGTTGACCAACAGTACGGGCTCCTCCGAGGCGGAGCTCAGGACGATGGGGTAGGTGTCGGCCGCGCTGTCTCCTGCCCGAAGGCGGTCGCTCGCGTCGGCCAGGATGGTGTTCGAGCTCCCCGCTACGATGACGTCGACGTCCCGGAGCAGGGGGGCGAGCTCCTTCTCGACGCCGATCTGCTGCATGTGTGACAGCAGGACGACCAGATCCACACCGGCGGCGCTCAGCTCGTCCACGGCTGATTGGATGACGGCCGCCAGAGCTGTTCGGTCCTCCACATCCGCGGGCAGCACCTCGATGTCATCACCTGGAGAGGAGATGGCGCGAAGGCTGGGAGTCGTCGCCCCCACCAGGCCCACCTTCCGGCCGGCGACCTCCACCACCGCGCTCCGCGCGACGCGACCGGCAATGGCCTCTGCGGGCTGGCCGTCGGCCGCGACGAGCGGTCCGAGCTCCTCGTCCCCCGCGAGGTCCAGGTTCGCGCTCAGGTAAGGGAAGGCGGCGCCTTCGTAGACGTGGTCGACCGTTCCGTCCTCGTCTTCGTCGATCTCCTCGCGTGCGATGGCGCTCTTCACCGTCTCCGGGCCCAGGTCGAACTCGTGGTTTCCGAAGGCGGAAGCGGCGAAGCCCATGGCGCTCAGCATCGCGACGTCCGCCCGAGCTTCTCCGGGGGCGCCGAGCAGGGCCTGCAACGCGCCGTCGCCGCCGGCCGAGGAGAAGGGGCCGGGAATCCAGTTGTCTCCGGAAGAGACGACGAGCGTGCGCTCGGGCATCTCCGCACGCAGCGAGCTCAGCACGGCCGAAAAGCGCGGGGCGTCCTCGACCGCCGCGCCGCCTGCTTCTCCGTTGGAGGCGTGGAGGAGCTGGAGGGTCCACGTCTCGCCGGAGACCAGCGGTCCTTCGCGTTCGCACCCACCCGGCAGCGCAAAGAGCACGAGTGCGGCGGCGAGAAGCGCTCCGAACCTGGAGTGATGAGGACGCCTGCGGTACTTCGTCATCGGGTGCTCCTCGACGGTGCAGGTAGATGGAGGCGAGTCATACCAGACGAGCTCGGCGGGCAGGATTCGGTCGTCAGCCGCGCGCTCGTCCAATGTCAGGGGCGAATTGGGTCCCAGGGGCGGTTGTCGGGCTCGATGGTCGAGTCGACCACCCGTCAATGCTCGATTCCAGGCCTCTCGTTCGCGTGATGGCGCTGGTCTCCACCACCGGCACGAGCGGCGCGGGTGCGTTGACCGCCCACGGCGAAGAGAGTCTTCTCGAGCCCAGACTCGGAGGAAGACGTGGAGGCGATGATGAGGACCCTTGTACCGTCGACGCGTGCGAGGAGGGCAAGGGCTGCACCCACACACCGGCGGACGGGCCCTGCGACGACGGGGACGCCTGCACCACGGACACCTGCACCCCGGAGACCCTCGAGTGCGTCCACGAGAACAACGAGGAGCCCTGTGAGGACGGCGATGCGTGCACGGTCGAGGATCAGTGCATGGATGGGGAGTGCTGGGGCGGCTGGCCGGCAACGTCTGGGAGTGGGTGTGGGACTACTACGACGCCGGCTACTATGGCTCTCGTCCCGACCCAGACGCCGATCCCATCGGCCCCGAGGGGGGGAGCAAGCGTGTTTACCGGGGCGGCTCCTTCGAGACGGGCGCGACGACCTGCCGGGCGGCGAACCGCCAGTCGGGCTCCCCGGACAGCAGCAAGGGCAAGGGCCTCCGCACCGTCAGGACGGCGCTTCCATGATGCCTGGTGCGCTGGCACGCCCATCGTCGCCGCGTCGGAGACGTCGGCAAGCACCACGTTGCTCTCCGTGACGATGTAGGCGCGGCTGCCGGCGACCTTGATGTCCTACACGTTGAGCGCGCCGCCGTGCCGCTCGCACGTGGCGGCCCGGCCAGTCTTCAACTGTCGGGTAGCCCGTCCAGGATTGCGACGAGTCGCCCAAGGTCCTCGTACTTGTCCGGCACAGCTGGGCCGACACCGGGGCTGTCCGGCGAGCACCTGTCGCCGGTTCGAAACCGAACGCGACCGGCGAGATCCTCCGCCAGCCCTCACAGGCGCGGCCAGGGTGTCGTGAGCGTTTCCCAGAAGTCGCAGAAGGGGAAGAGGTCGTTGCCTACGGAGGGCGGTGTCACCAGCTCCATGTGCGCGCCGTCCTCTCCGTAGTCCGGCCATTGCAGGTCGTTGACGGCGCCCGGTGCCCCGGAGCGGGCGAATTGGGTCCAGTACTTCATCATCGCGGCCGACAGGTCGGCGCCCTCTTCGCCCGCCTTGCCGAGGTAGCCTGCGTCGACGCCGAACAGGAAGATGAGATCGGCGCCGTGGGTGGCGCCGAGGCCGGGGATGAGCATGCCCGCCGGTGTCTGGGAGAAGTGGTAGAGAAAGGCAGGCGCGTCGGCTGCAGCCAGGACGGCCGCCGTGCGCTTCGCCGGGCAGTTGAAGAAGGCGTGACCCGTCACGGCTACCAGGGCTGCCTTGGGGGTCTTGTAGTCGCCGGCGGGGTACTCGGCGGCGACCTCTTCTGCGTCGTCACCGAAGGCGTTGCCCAAAGCCTCGAGGTAGTCCTCCTCGCTCTTGACCGGGCGGTCGCCGATGAGGCCGAGGTGGAAGAGGATGCCTTCTTCCGAATTGCTGCCTACGAGGACGGGGACCTTGTGGAAGTCACCGGAGAGGAGGCGCTCGCTCGGCTGCCCGACGAGGACCTCCCCGTCCACGACGGGCCAGAAGAGCACGCTGGCGTTGCCGTTGAAGAGCACGCCGCCTCTCGGGAAGTCCTCCCTCTTCGTCGCGAGGAGCAGCTCTTCGACGCTCGCGTTTCGGAGGCACTCGAGGCGCCCTTCACCCTCGGGGCAGCTAGCGTTCTTGGCTACGAGCGCGGTGCGTGCCTCAGCCTCCTCGAGGCTCGGCAGTCGTGTGCCCGCGCAAGCGCCGCTGTTCATGGCCGCGCGATGAAAGAGGCCTTCGGCTTTGGGCGCCGTGAGCAGCGCGCAGATGGATATCGCGCCGGCGGACTCTCCCAGGACGGTCACGTTGCTGGGGTCGCCTCCGAAGGCCGAGATCTCGTCTCTCACCCAGCGCAGCGCCGCGAGCTGATCCTCCAGACCGAAGTTGCCCGACGGCGGCTCACCGTCGGCCGCGGCCCTGGCCGCCTCGTCGTAGAGGAAGCCCAAGACGCCAAGGCGGTAGTTGATCGCTACGACCACGACATCGTCGATTTCAGGGAGCTTGCTGCCCTCGTCGCCGAGCACGGTCTTGTGCCCGGCAACGAAAGCACCGCCGTGGATCCAGACGATCACCGGGAGCGGTGCCTTTGGCGTCTCGGCGGGCGTATAGACGTTGAGGTGAAGGCAATCCTCGTCGATGTCGTCGTCGATCTTCGATGAGTCGGCCTTGAGCTGCGGGCACGCGGGCCCATCCTCCAATGCTTCTCTCGTCCCTTCCCACGGGGCGACCGGCTGGGGCGAACGCCAGCGGTTCTCGGCGACGGGCGGAGCGGCGTAGGGGATATTGCGGAAGATTCGGATGTCCTCCGACACCTGCCCGAGGAGCTCTCCTGACGAGATAGTCACTCGCTCGGCGAAGGGAGCGGGCGGCTCAACGGGCGTCTTCGTCGTGTCCGCCTCTTCCCCCGCGTCCGTCGCCGTGGCGTCGCCGGCTGTCTCGGCGCCGGTGTGAGCGTCCGCGGCGCCTGGATCGGTCGCGGGCTCTCCAGCGTCCTCCGAGCAGCCTGCGAAGGCCAACAAGACGAGAAGAGAGACCGGAAGAAGGGAGATGTGCGGATTCAATGACTGACCTCGCCTGGAATGAGCCCGACCGCTGCAAAACTACCCCGCCTTGCTTTTCGCTACCAGACCCGGCGACGCCGCGGGCATCTCCTACCGCAGACCACGTGTGCGAGACATTGGCGTAGCGGATCTTTGAAGTCGGTTTCGTCTCCCGCGAAGCCGCTGGCGTTGGACCAGTCGTAGTTTGCCGCGCCGACGACGGGGGGCGTGTAGGAAGCGGCGCCTCAGCGAGGCTCAGGCTGAGCCGGGGCTCTCCTTGCGCCGCGCCCCAGCGCGGTAGTGGCCGGGAGTTGTGCCCGTCCAGCGCTCGAAAGCCCGGACGAAGGCGCTCGGCTCGGAGTAGCCCAAAAGCCACGCGACCTCTCCGACGCTGAGGCTTTTGTTCGAGAGGTAGCGCCCCGCCAGGGACTGCCGCGCCCGGTCCAGCTCCTCCGAGAAGGTGGTCTCTTCTTCTGAGAGGCGGCGCTGCAGGGTGCGCGGCGACATACCCAGGCGCGGAGCCAGGCTCTCGAGGCTCGCGCCGCCGCTGGCCAGGGTCTCCATGATCAGCGGCATCAGCCGGCCGGCGAGGCGGCTGCCCACACCCCTGCGCTCCAAGGCTTCGTCGGCGTAGCGGCTGAGCACGGCTCGTAGGGCCGGCTCGGCGCGGCGGGAGGGTGCGCTCCAGGTCGCATCGCTGAGCCAAAGCAGGTTGCGCAGGGCGCCGAAGCGCACCTCTCCGCAGAGGATCTCCGAGAAGGGCGTCGGGTCGGGCGGCTCGGGCAGCTCCAGCTCCGCTAGCTCGACCTTCACCGGGTCGTGCACGGAGTGGCGGAAGTGGGAGAGGGTCACTCCCATGGTGTAGAGCACCACCAGGGTCGCCGCCGGGCCGGTCACGTGTGGCACGACCTCGAGGGCTGTGCCGCGCTCCCCGTCCACGAGGCCGAGGGAGAGGAAGGGTGTGATCAGGCCGAAGTAACGGGCCAGCTCCGCCGTACCGCTTCGGAGGTCCGGGCAGGTCGCGGCGAGGTAGTCGATGACGTCGTAGGCACCCCATGGCACGGCGACACCCACGCGAAGCCCGAGCGCGGGCTCCGGGCACGCCATCATGGCCGCCATCCACAAGGCGCGGTGACCGTCGGGCGAGGCGGGGAGCTGGTCGTCTCTCAGGTCCTCGGGGCGCCCGGGCATGCCCGCCGCCGTGAGCAGCGGGGCGAGCTCGAGGCCGGCGCCCTCGAAGCCGAGGCAGAGCGCCGCGAGGTCCTTTCGGAGCGCGCTTGGGTCGTCGAACACGACGCCATTTCCCGTGCTCTGGCGTCTCCTGTCAACACGGAGGCGCTCCAGGTCAATGACCCCAGCCAGCCGATTCTGCATGCTGTGGGTGTACTCGACACGAGGTGCCCCATGAGGACCATCCTTGTCCTGCTCGGTCTGAGCCTGCTCCCCTGCGTGAGCTTCGCCAAGGCTCCGCCCACCACGACGGTCACCGTGACCGTGAAGAAGGTGAAGAACGCCAAAGGCACCGTGCGCGTCGGGCTCTTCTCTCCCCAGGACGACTGGCCGAAGGCAAGGGCTGCCAGCCAGGGCATCAACCTCGAGGCGCGAAAGGGAGTCCTCACGGCCACCTTCGCGCGCGTTCGGCCGGGGACCTGGGCCGTCGCCGTCATCCACGACGAGGACGACGACGGAGAGCTCGACAAGAGCTTCTTCGGCATCCCCACCGAGGGCTACGGCTTCAGCCGAGACGCGAGCGCCACTTTCGGCCCCCCGGACTTCGAGGACGCGGCCTTCAAGGTCGCCGACGAGCCGGTGAGCCAGAGCCTGAAAATGGTCTACCGGTGAGCCGCTCCATGGCGGGGCAGGTGTTTCGGGAGCGAGGCGCCTTTTTCGACGCCGTCGTCGCCGGCTCGGTCCTCGGAGGGCCGAGCCCCCCCCCTCTCCACGGGGTCACGACAGGACGGAGCAACCCATGACGCGCAAGACCCTCCCGACGTGGCTGCCTTTCGCGTGGCTGATCCTGTTGAACGTGCTGGCGACGGCGGAGGGCTACAGCCTGAGCGCGCTCACGCCCACGCTCCCGATAATCGCGGGCCTGGCCCTCGCGAACCTGATCGCGGCGGCCCTCCTGCGGGTCACCAACTACTTCAGCTATGCCGTCTCGGGGATCACGCTGGCCGGGATCGCCGCCGTGTTCCTCGTGCCCGTGCCCCTCGGCGAGATCTTCGTGCGCAACGCCGTCCCGGCCTTGTACCTGGCCTTGCTGTCTTGTGCCGTGATCCCTCCCCTGGCGGGCATGACGCCCTTCACCTACGAGTTTTCACGGGACGCCTATCCAAGCGCCATAGTCGCCTCGGAGTCGTTCCGGCGCGTCAACGGAGTGATGAACGCGGTCTGGGCGGGGCTCTTCGCTCTTGCCTTCCTGCTCTCCGTCTTTCCCTACTCCGACAACGAAGGTCTGCAGGCCGCCGTCGCGAACATCCTGCCGATCGCGCTGCTGCTGGGCGTGGGGATACCGGTCAATCGTATGCTCTCCGCCTGGCTCGTGCGGCGCACGCCCGGAGAGCGGATGCGCTTCGACTCGGTGCACGAGCTGTTTCGGGCCATGCCCTACGGGCTCAACGTCGAACGGGCGCGCGGGGTCGCGGCCCTGGTCCAGTTCCACCTGTCGGGCGCCGAGCCCCTCGAAGGCTACCTGGCGATCAAGGATGAGCGCGCGACCTTTACCCACGGCGTGCACGAAAGCCCCAGGACGACGATCCGCTCCGACTCGACGCTGTGGTTGCAGATCTCGAACGGAGAGGTCTCGGGGGAGCGCGCCTACCTGAACCATGAGTACGAGGCTTCGGGCGATCTGACGGTGCTCTTGAAGCTCAACGACCTCTTCTCACCCTCGGAACCGGCCGCGGAGAACCCAGCGGAAGCGCGCACGGAGCGCGGCCCCAAGGTCGCGTTCGCATACGCGGACCTGAAGCGAGCGCTCAGAAGAGTAGTCGTCTTCGACGGCGGGCCGCGCAGCGCGCGTCACTCCAAGACCGCGATGATGGCGGTCCAATTCTGCGAGGGCGCACGGAGCGCTGGCGCCGAGGTGGAGTACGTCTCGCTGCGCAAAGAGAAGATACGAGCCTGCACCGGCTGCTACACCTGCTGGACCAGGACGCCGGGCGTCTGTGTCTTCGACGACACGGACGACAGCATGGCCGCGTTGCGGCGCAAGCTCCGCGAGGCCGACCTGGTGGTCCTCGCCACGCCGCTCTACATCTTCTCCGCCACCGGCCAGATGAAGACCTTCTTGGACCGGACGCTCCCCAACCTGGCGCCCTACATGCTGGTCCACGAGCAGGGGCACACCATGCATCCGCACCGCTACGAGGACGATCCCGAGCAGGGACTGGTGGTGATCAGCGCGGCCGGCTTCCCGGAGGTCGAGCGCAACTTCGACGGCCTCCGCGGCATGGTCCGCTGCATGGCCTCTCACGACGAGAAGCAGCACCTGCTCGCCGAGCTCTACCTGAGCGCCGCCGAGATGATCGCGCAGCCGGTCTACGCCGACCGCCTCGAGCGCGTGAAGCGCGCCTCGTACGAAGCAGGACGGCAGGCCGCGAGCCGGGGAAGAGTCGACCCCAAGCTCATGGCGACGGTGGCGGATCCGGGGGTCAGCTCCCAGGCCTTCCGGGAGCAGGCCAACTGGTTCTGGGAGCGGTTAGACGGCAAGGGCGCGTTCCTGAACGAGGCGCCCCGCCTGGACACCTCCGCGGTCGGATCGTGATCGCCCGGCGCGGGCATGGACAGCGAGCCGGATGAGCGCCTCGCAGGCCTGCTTCGACGAGCACTGCATGGACGAGCTCACCGCCTGCTTCGGCGCCTTCTTCGGCGTTCCCCCCGAGTGCGAGGAGATATGCGCGCGGGTGGAGGATCTCTGCGGCAGGGAAGGTCGCGGCACGAACCGCTACTACTACGCCCGCGGACAGCGTGTGCCCCTCTTCCTCGAACCGTCGATGGTGGTCGTCGAGCTTGCCCCCGGCGCGAGCACGCAGAAGATCCGCGTGCCGGGGGTGATCTGGACAGGCCGGGACAAGACACGCGGTGGACGGCGCGTCGCGGTGGCATGGCTGCGCCCCCTCTCTGTCGGCGCGGCCGCCGCCAGCGTGAGGCTCCTCGCGACGCCGGGGATCGCGAAGCTCTACCCGGTCTACCGCAGCAGGGCGGGGCGCCTTCTCGGCGATCAGGGGCGTATCGTCGTCCGCCTCGGGGCAGCCCCCGGGGCCCCCGGCCTCAAAGATCTCTCAGCCGCCCATGGCTTCACGGTCGTAGGCCCGGTGGCAGGCCTCCCGGGCGTTTGGGTGCTCTCGACCACGAGCGCTGACGCAGTTGCCAGCTCCGTCCACCTCGTCGAGTCGAGAGCGGTCGCCTGGGCGCACCCGGACTTCCTCTTGGACCTGCGCCCCCGGCGTGTGCCGAACGACACCTGGTTCGGGCGCCAGTGGTACCTCCACAACACGGGGCAACACGGCCTGAGGGGCGGTGTCGACCTGCGCGCCCCCGAGGCCTGGGACATGAGCTTCGGCGACCCCGCGGTCCGCGTCGCGATCAACGACGACGGAGTGGACGTCTCCCATCCCGACCTGCGCTTCGCCGACGACGGAAGCGGCTCGCCCCTGGTCGTGGACGCCCCCGGCAACAACGCGGAGGTGCTCGCCATGGGGATGGCCGTGCACGGGACGGCGGTCGCGGGCGTGGCCGCGGCGACCGGCGACAACGAGCGCGGCGTGGCGGGCGTCTGCCCGAGCTGCACGGTGCTCCCCGTCTACATGGACCTGGGCATGGGAGACGAAGAGAGCGCCACGGCCCTGTCCTTCACCCGCTCCGCGGAGGCCGGAGCCTGGGTGATCAACAACAGCTGGGGCCCCATGGACGGGGTACCCGGGGTCGTCGATCCCGGAGAGCTCCCCGAGGAGCCCATGTCGGACGTGATCCACGAGGCGATCGCCAAGGTCGCAAACGAGGCGCGCTCCGGAAAGGGCATGGTCGTGGTCTTCGCGGCCGGAAACGGCAACGAGGACGTGGGGAGCGACCCCTTCGCCGCGCACCCCGACGTCATCGGTGTCGCCGCCCTCGACGCCAGCGGCCGAAAGGCATCGTACAGCGACTTCGGAGACGGGGTCTGGGTGACAGCGCCGTCCAACGGCTTCGGCGACGCCTTCATCTGGAGCACGGATGCGCGTGGGCTCGAGCACGGCATCAACATCGAGGGGGAGATGCGGCACCCACTCGAGGAGGCCTGCGACGGCCGTGACAACGACGGCGACGGCTCTGTCGACGAAGAGGGCGTGTGCACCGCTCCCGAGCCTGACGAGCCCTGCCGCTTCCACGGTCAGTGCGGCGCCGGCAGGTCCTGCCTCGACGGCCAGTGCATGGACGAGTGCGTCCCCGCCGAGGGCTGCGGCGACGACCGGCCCTGCCTCGAGCTCACCGACCGATACGGCGCGGGCGCAGGGCGGCACGTCTGCCTGGATCTGGGCATGGGCTGCGGGGTGCAGTGCGCCTACCGGTCCATGTTCCTCCCCGACGGCGGCCTCGAGAGCTTCGCAGAGTGCGTCGCCGGCGCCATGAGCTGTGAGGATGGCTACGCCTGCTGGCCGTGAGCCGTCGACACTCGGCTGCCAGTGCATCCGTGCTGGCGGCTGGTGCGAGC
>CAZQPP010000153.1:0-15850 GCA_964594295.1 uncultured Myxococcales bacterium
GCAGGACCTCGGAGATGCCCTCGGAGACTATGACGATGCGGTCGGAGGGCTTCGCCTCGAAGGACACGCCGTCGAGCACGATGGGCGCCTCCTGGCCGATGGTCTGCGTGCCCCCCGGCTTCAAGGCCGGGATCGCCAGCGCGGTCCTGGTGTTGGGGATCTTGCAGTCATCCTCGGGGAGGCCGGCGTCCTTGGTCAGCCTCACGATCTTCGAGCCGCGCAGCACGTAGGCGCGCGTTCGCCCGACGTGCCCCACGGCCGCGAAGCCCTCCTTGATGACCACCAGGGTGGCCGACGCGGTCGGGCCGAGGCCGGGGCTCAGGTGCTGGGACACGATGGAGTGAGAGGCGGCCTGGAAGACCTTGAGCATCAGCTTCTGAAGCCCGCCCCAGTTCTTCCGGTCGCGGCGCACACCCTCGATAGCCATCGAGAGCGCGTTGGCCTCGTCGTAGATGCTGGCGACTACTGCCTGGGCGGCGCTCGCCCCGGCGCCGGTGCGCGGTGATCCCGTGACGACCGCGAAGACCCCGTGCTGGCTGTCGCGCAGTATGGCGTCGTGCTGGTCCTTGCGCTCCCCCCTGGGCCGGATCTGCCCGAAGCTGTGGGTGACGATGGGCACGGGTGCCTCTCCCTTCCTCGGTCTGGCGTGATTCTGGAGCAGGGGAGCCCCGTTGTCCACAGGAATGAGCAGCCAGGCTGCGCGGTAGGACTGGGCGCGCCCGAGCAGGTATGCTGTGCCGATGATCCTCCTGCCACCAGATCGACCTGCCCGCGTCACGGCCCTGCTGGTCTTGTGCGCCGTCCTTCTGTGGGCCCTCTCGGCCCTCTCCGCTCCACCGAGGAGCTCGCCCGAGCCTCGCCGGGTCGAGCTCGAGCGCAGGGCCATGGGCACGGGCTTTCACGTGCAGGCCTAGGTGATGGGTGAGGCTCAGGAGCTCGCGATCTCCGCGGCCCTCGACGCCGTGGACGCGCTGAGCAAGCTGTGGAGCCCGTGGGAGCCGGGCAGCGACATCGCCCGCCTCAACGCCGCCGCTGGCATCAGGCCGGTGAAGCTCGCGCCTTCGACCTTCGCCCTGATCGAGCGCTCCATTCGCGCCTGCACCGAGAGCGATCGGGCTTTCGATCCGACCTTCTACGTCCTCGCGCCGCTATACGACCTGCGCGCCGAGGGATTCAAGCATCCGCCCTCCGCCCGCGTGAACGAGCTCACGCAGAAGATCGACTGCCGCAAGGTCATGCTCGACCGCAAGGCCGGCACTGCTTACCTCAGGGACCGGGGCATGGCCGTCCACCTCGGGGGCAACGCCAAGGGCGCCGCCCTCGACGCCGCGGCCCGCGTGCTCGCCGAGGCCGACATCGAGCGCTTCTGCGTCGACGGGGGAGGAGACATCGTGGCCAGGGGTGAGGGCCCGTCAGGCCCGTGGCGGGTGGGCATCCAGCACCCACGGGCGCCGCGGGGCAAGGTCCTGGCCGCCCTGAAGATCACGGGCGGCGCGGTCGCCACGAGCGGCGACTACGAGCGCTTCGTCGTCGTGGACGGCGAGCGCGTCCACCACATCCTCGACCCACGCGACGGCAGACCGGCCGAGGCCTGTGTCTCGGCGACGGTCATCGTGCCCCCCGGGCCCCACGCGGGCGAGCTGGCCGACGCATGGGCCACGGCGCTCTGCGTGCTCGGGCCGGACAAGGGCATCCCCCGCCTCGAGCGCACCGTGGCCGGCGTAGCGGGCTCGGTCTACACCCGCGACGGCACCGCTCACAAGACGATCGGGTTCCCCCTCGAGCTGCCCGCGCTCGGCAAGATCGACTGAGGATCGACCGAGGGTCTCAGTTCCCGCCGAGGATCATCATGGCCCGGTAGCGGCCGAGCTTGTCGCCCGTGAAGGACTCGTTCACCAGGTTCAGCTCGGAGTCGTAGTAGGCCAGCTTGTTGTCGTTCGTGCCTGAGCGGTCGGTGATCACCAGGAAGCCCTCTCCGAAAGCGATGACGCCCCAGCGGCCCACCACGTCCTCGGTGCGCGCGGACTGCTTGACCATCTGGCCGGTGTTTCGGAGCAGGGTGACGTAGCCGTCGCCGGCGCCGGTCTTGCCGGTGAACACGAGGTGGTCGTCGTCTGCGACCGCGCCGACCTTGATCTCGAGCTCGAGCTCGGCCGAGTTGTTGCCGAAGCGGCCGATGATCTCGCCGCCGGCGTCCATGAGGAAGAGGTACCAGTCCAGGGTGCTCTCCGGCACAATCACCGTCGTACCGTCGGCGAGCGGGACCAGGGAGTTGGGCTCCAGGTTGCTGTAGGAGTAGCCGAAGTAGAGCTTCTCCTTGAAGCTCCCGGCCTCGTCGAAGACCAGGAGGTACTCCCTCGGGCCGCCCACCCAGATCTCACCGGTGGTGGGGTGCTTGATGATGGTGTCGGCGCCGTAGATGCTGAAGAGGGTGGCTCCGCTCTGCTCCTCCTCGTAGTCGAAGGCGTACTGCCTTGCGCCGCGCCTGTCGAAGACCTCGATCACCGCCTGTTTCTTGCTGTGGTTGCCCACGAGGATCTTGTCGGGCTCGAGCTCGTAGAAGGAGTATGGGTCCTCGAGGTAGGTGCTGCTGACGGCCTGCATCACGAAGCTCCCGTCGCTCCTGAAGCACTGGACCACGTCCGCGCCGATCTCGGAGACCCAGAGGTTGCCGATCACCTTGACCGTGGCCTCCTCCTCGACCGAGCAGCCGCCTGCGCTGGCGTGGAGCTTGAAGGTGACCGGCGTGGTCCTGAAGGTCTCGTCGACCTGGGTCACGGTCAGCTCGGCCGAGCCCCCTCCGAGGTCGGTGAAGAAGGGCGCCATGGACTGCGGCTCGACGGTCACGGTGACGGTCTGAGGAGCGCCGTCGATGTCCGCTGTAACCGAGGCTTTCTCTCCGAAACGCACGTGGCTCTTGTCGCCGACGAGGCCGAAAGAGCGCACCGTGAAGGCGGCGCAGGTCGGCTGGCCGCCCGGGTCCGTGGGCGCGCCGGGGTCGGTCGGTGTGCCGCCCGGATCTGCGGGGGTAGTGCCGGGATCGACGGGAGTGCCGCCGCGATCGCTGCCCGTGCCGCCGCGATCGGTGGTTGTCACGGCGCCGGGATCGTTGCCCGGCGGCGGAGTCGTGTCCGTACCGACCGGAGGGGTGCCCGGGTCTGTCGACGGGGGCGTGGTGCCTTTGTCCTCCCCGGACCGGCCGGTGTTTCCGATGTCGTAGGAGCCGGGACGGTTCGGCTCGAGGTCCAGGTAGATGCCCTGCGTGTCCGTCGGCCCGACGACCTTCTTGTCGGCGCTCAGGCAGGCCGGGAGCAGCAGGACCAGGGCCAGGATCGGGCGTGGAGAGGAGAGCATCGCGGGCTCCAAGCGGTCGAGAGAGGAGGTGTAGCGAAAGGGCTCGGCAGTGTCACGTGAGAGCCCTCCACGAACGCCACGAGACCCTCAAGCTTGTGCGCTGGGGGACGATAGAAACTGCAACTCCCTTGCCCACCCGCCCGGCGCTCCGCCAGGCCCCGTTCGAGCAACCGTTGCCCATGACCCCGCCTGCTCCTTCACCGCTCTCGCCGAGCGATCCCAAGCCATTCTCCGTCGACGCCACCCACAAGGTCCTCATCGTCGACGACGACGACATCGTCAGGGGCCTGCTGTGTGCCGTGCTCGGCACGCGCAACTGGCGCATCCACGAGGCGGGCAGCGTCAAAGACGCCCTCGCCCTCGTCTCCGAGCACACCATCAACCTGGCCATCGTCGACGGCCTGCTCCCCGACGGCAGCGGCGTGGACCTGATCCGCAAGCTGCGCTCCGAGCACCCCGAGATGAAGCTCGTCTTCCACTCGGCCTTCTGGCCCCACGCCGACGAGCTCAAGCGCCTCACCGCCGAGGTCGGCGTCGACCGCGTGCTGAGCAAGCCGGTCGCGCCGGGCGAGCTCCTCTTGCACGTCGAAGCCCTGCTCGGCGTGGAGCTCGAGCCGCCGCCCGTGCCGGGGCGCCGGCGCCAGTACGCCACGCCCTCCGACATGTCGGTCGGCGACCTGCTCTGCGCCCTCCGGCGTGTCGAGGTGAGCGCGATGCAGGCCACGACCACCCGCCTGCGCAAGGCGCTCATGCTCCTCGACCAGACCGGCGAGGACCCGGAAGCCTTGGAGGAGCCCCTGCGCCTGGCTCGCGAGCTGCGCGCCACGTCGGGCACCTACTCCATGGACGAGATCGCCGGCGCGGCCTCGGAGATCGAGGCCATCCTGCAGAAGAGCAGGGCGCGGCGCTGCGTGCCCGACTCGGACCAGTGGTTCGCCGCCTTCGACGCCCTCGCGCGCGCCGAGCACTCCCTGAGCAGCGTCCCGGACGGGCCCCTCGTCGAGGAGCCCGCGGAGCGCACGGACCTCGGCTCCCCCGACGTGGCCACCGTGCTCGTGGTCGACGAGGACGCCCAGGAGCTCGCCGAGATTGCGACCAGGGCGATGTCCGAGGGCGTCCGTGTGGTGCCGGCGCGTTCGGTCGACGAGGCCCTCGCGCGCGTCGCCGAGCAGAGCCTCGACTGCGCGCTCGTGGACGCCATGACCGGCGGCTCCGACGCCGCCTACCGCCTCGTCCGCCGCCTCCACGGCCAGCGCGACGCCGCCTCCAAGCTCCCCGTCGGAGTGCTCGGCGTCGACGACTCGCTCAACCACCGGGTGGCGGCCGCGCGCGCGGGCGCGTCGGTGTTCTTGAAGAAGCCTGTGGCAAAGGCCGACCTGCTGCGAGCCGTGCACCAGCTCAGCGATCAGAGCGCGTCGAAGCGCACCCGGGTGCTGCTGATCACCAGCGACGAGAGCACGGCCGGGGACGTGTCGCGGGCCCTCAAGCGCGGCCGCATCGAGGCGGTGAAGCTCGGCGACCCCAGAGAGATCTTCGACAGGCTCGAGCGCGTCCGCCCGAGCGCCCTGCTCATCGACGCGGTGCTCCCCCACCTCTCCGGCTTCGACCTCTGCCGCATGGTCCGCAACAGCATGGAGTGGGGGCAGATCCCCGTGGTCCTGCTGACCGAGCGCAGCGGCGCCGACGTCCGCATCGCCGCCTTCGAGGCGGGCGCCGACGACCTCGTGAGCCAGCCCTACGTGCCCCGCGAGCTCCTCGCCAGCCTGCGCTTGAGGCTGAGTCGTAGAAAAAAAGTGAAATAGCTGCCAGATCCGGTCGTCGGGAGGCGCGTCCATAGCGCCGTCACCTCGACCGGAGCCGAACATGCACCTGTCCACGACCCGGCGTCGACTCGCCGCAGCCTTCATCCTCGGAGCCATCGCAGGTGCAGCCTGGTGGCTCTCCGCCTCCGACGCGGGGGCCGCGCGCTTCCGCACGGCGAAGCTGCAAGCGCTGAAGGCGGCGGACCTCGGCCGGGGCGGCCGCCTGGAGATCCGCCCGCGCGACGAGGCCCTCGACGTCCTACTCCAGCGCGGCGAGGGGGCCCTGTGGCGCTCGATGCTGGTCTTGCTGCTCGCCCCCGACGATCGCATCGTCGACGCCCGCGCCGTCAGGCTCCCCGACGAGCACAAGGCCGTCCGGGTGCTCCTGCGCCGGAAGCCCTCCAAGCTCTCGGACAGGGTGCTTCGCATCGCGCTGGCGACAGGCTCAAAGGAGAACGTGGGCCGGGCCCGGGTCGCGGCCGTGGGCAACTTCTTAGTCGAGCCCCACATCCTCCTGCTCGGGGACTCCGAGATCCTGGCCGGGAGCACCTACTCGCCGCGGATCGTGGTGCGCGGACGGCGGCCGAAGGGCTGCGAGCAGACCTCGTGCGCGCCGCCGGTGTCCGGGGCCGTGGTGGGCGTCCGCCTCTCTCCGGCCTCAGGCGCCAAGGGCTACTCACAGACCGCCACGGGCACCACCGACTCCACCGGCTCCCCCTCCGTGGAGCTGAAGGTCGCCGCGGCCGCCGAAGGGGCCTACCGCCTCGACGTGGACGTGGAGAGCGAAGGCGGCAACGCGCGGGCAAGCTACCCCGTGCAGATCCGCAGCGGAGCCCGCGTGCTGCTGAGCACGGACAAGCCGATCTACCAGCCGGGCCAGACCGTCTACCTGCGCCTCCTCGCGCGCAGCCGGGGCAGCGGCAAGGCCATGGGCCGCGCCCCGGCGCGCCTGGCCATCCACGACGCCAAGAACAACAAGGTCTTCCAGCGCAAGGGCAGGACAACCCCCCAGGGGGTCTTCGCCGCCACCTTTCACATCGCGAGCCTGGTCAACACCGGTCGCTGGCGCATCGAGGCAGAGGTGGCCGGCACGAAGGAGGAGAAGACCCTGGAGGTGAAGCCCTACGTGCTGCCCAAGTTCAAGGTCGAGCTCGAGACCGAGCAGGCCTCCTACCGGCCCGGCGAGCGCGTCGAGGGCTCGGTCCACGCGCGCTACTTCTTCGGCAAAGCCTTGAAGGGCGCCAAAGTGGAGCTCGTCGCCCAGACCTTCGACGTCGAGGTGAACGAGGTGGCTCGCCTCAGCTTCCGACTCGACGACACGGGCAGCCACAGCTTCGAGCTCCGCCTCCCCAAGGTCTTTCACGGCCAGCCCATGCTCCAGGGTCGCGCGGCGGTGCGGCTCGTGGCGCGGGTGAGCGACACCGCGGGTCAGCGCCACGAGGCCTCGCGCACCCTGACCGTGACGCGCGATCCCCTGCAGATCATCGCCCTCCCCGAGGCGGGCAAGCTCGTCCCCGAAGTCGAGAACGTGGTCTTCGTGCTCGTCACCAGGCCCGACGGCACCCCCGTCGAAGGCGCCGAGGTCGACGTGACGCACTCGGGCGTGCGCTTCCCGCCCATCGAGACCGACCGCACCGGCGTCGCCGAGTGGCGCGGCGTGCCCGACGCGGGCCAGCCCGACTTCGAGATCGCTGCCCGCGCCAGGGACGGCTCCAAGGCCGCCCGCAAGATCTCGCTCGCGACTGGAGCCCGCCGCGCCGTCCACGTGCTCCTGCGCCCCGACGACCCGGCGCCCAAGGTCGGCGACAGGGTGCGCTTCGACGTGCTCGTGTCCGGCGCCGTGCCCCACGCATTCTTGGACCTCGTGCGCGACGGCCAGACCCTGGCCACCCACAGCGCGCCGGTCGAGGGCGGCCGGGCCGCCTTCGAGGTGGAGCTTTCAGACAACGCCGCGGGGACGGTGCTCGCCCACGCCTACGCCATCGGCGACGACATGGAGGTCTACGCCGACACGCGCCCCGTCGTCGTGCGCCCGGCCTCCGACCTGATGGTCGCGCTGACCCCGAAGAAGGCCGAGCATCGCCCGGGCGACGAGGTCGCGCTCGACGTGACCGTCACCGACGCCAAGGGACACCCGGTCCTCGCCGCCCTCGGCCTGTGGGTGGTCGACGAGGCGGTCTTCGCGCTCTCGGAGCTGCGCCCGGGCATGGAGCGGGTCTTCTTCCTGCTCGAGAAGGAGATCATGAAGCCGAAGGTGGAGATCCACGGCTTCCACGCCCACGAGACGGTGATGGAGCCCCGACCCCTCAAGCCGGTAGACGAGAAGCGCAGGCGGCGCGCGGCGCGGGTGCTCGGCGCCGCCGCCATGCCGGCCTTCGCCCACGCCCTCAAGCTCGACGCGAGCGCGCGCGCCGACGAGGAGGCCCTCGCCGAGTGGCGCGAGATCGTCGGCAAGCGGCTCGAGCGCTTCAAGAAGAGGCTGCACAGGTGGGTGCGCAAGAAGGGCCGCCTCCCCAAGGACCAGAAGGCACTCGAGAGCGTGCTGGCCAAGGCCGGGATGCGCGGAAGCCGCGGCCGCGATCCCTTCGGCGAGCGTTACCAGGTCGTAGCGACCGGCTGGATCGCCCAGGCGGAGCTGCTGAGCGCCGGCCCCGACACGACCTTCAGCACGGCCGACGACATCCGGGTGTCCCTCGACCTGCAGCAGGTCTACAACGAGATCGAGCAGAAGCGGTGGCGGAAGCAACGGCGCCGCTTCGCGCGGCGGCCCATGGCGCGGGCGCGTGGCGGCGGCCTGTTGATGATGGACGGCTTCGGCGCCGGCGGGGGCGGCCTCGCGGAGGCGGAGATGGCGGCAGCCCCGATGGAGGCGCCGGCCGCCGGCATGGGCATGGGCGACGTGATGAAGGCGGCCTCCCCGCCCCGCACCACCACCGCGACGGACAAGGCCAAGAAGCAGACCGGAGGCGCCGCTCCGCCGCGGCTTCGCTCCTGGTTCCCCGAGACCCTCTACGTGAACCCGCTGATCCTCACCGACGAGGCGGGGAGGGCCACCGTGCGCTTCCCCGGCGCGGACTCCATCACGACCTGGCGCATGAGCGCCCTGGCCAGCACCGCGGAGGGGCTGCTCGGCAGCACCGACCAGGGCCTCAAGGTCTTCCAGGACTTCTTCGTCGACCTCGATCTCCCGGTCAGCCTCACCCGGGGCGACGAGGTCGCGGTCCCGCTGGCCGCGTACAACTACCTGAAGGGCAGCCAGACCGTGGCCCTGCAGATCGAGACCGAGGGCGGCGTCGAGGTGCTCGGCGAAGACCAGCTCAGCCTCGACCTCGATCCCGGCGAGGTCCGCGGCGTAGCCGTGCGCCTTCGCGCGAACCGGGTCGGCCACGGCCGCATCACCGTGACCGCCCGCGGCAGCAAGATGTCGGACGCGGTCAGGCGCCGCGTACGCGTCGTCCCCGACGGCTTCCCGGTGGTGCAGACGCGCTCGGGCATGCTCGCGGGTAGGACCGACCTGAGCCTCGAGGTGCCCGGCGGCGCCATCCCGCACGCGAGCACGCTGCAGATCAAGCTCTACCCGGGCATGTTCTCTCAGGTCGTCGACGGCCTCGAGGGCATGCTCCGAATGCCTTCGGGCTGCTTCGAGCAGACCTCGAGCAGCACCTACCCCAACATCCTGGTGCTCCGCTACCTGCGAGACGCCAAGAAGTCCAAGCCCGAGCTCGAGGCCAAGGCCCTGCGCTTCTTGCAGGCCGGCTGGCAGCGCCTCGTGACCTACGAGGTCAAAGGCGGCGGCTTCTCCTGGTTCGGCAGCCCACCCGCCAACGGCATCCTGACGGCCTACGGCCTGATGGAGTTCTTCGACATGGACAAGGTGATGGACATCGACGAGAAGGTCGTCGCCCGCACCCGCCGCTGGCTCCTCAAGCGCCAGAAGGGAGACGGCTCCTTCAAGCCGGACGCCAGCTTCCTCCACCAGGAGTCCTGGGGCGACATCCAGAAGTCGACCCTGCTCGTCAGCGCCTACATCACCTGGTCGCTGGCTTACACCCGGCCGGACAGGGGCTCCCTCGACCGCCCGCTGCAGCGCTCGATCTCCTACCTGAAGGAGAAGGTGAGCGCGGCGAAGGACCCCTACGAGCTGGTCTACCTCGCCAACGCGATGGCCGAGGCCGCCGCCGACCGGAAGTCCGCGCGCGCCGAGCGCCGGGCCGCCCGGGCCGCCATCGACGCCCTCGCGGTGCAGGCCGTCCGCAAAGGCAAGGAGCTGCACTGGGAGACCAAGCTCCGCACGGCGACCTACGGCTCGGGCGAGTCGGCGAACATCGAGGTCACCGCCCTCGCGCTGCGTGCGATCATGAGGGCCGGCTACCGCCTCGACCTCGTCAAGCCCGGCCTCGCGTGGCTCGTCGGCGCCAAGAGCCAGTGGGGGCACTGGCACTCGACCCAGGCCACCATCCAGGTGCTCCAGGCCCTGGTCGCCTCGCTCTCGACAAGCACCGAGCCCACCGAGGGCACCGTGCTCGTGCACGTCAACGGCGAGCAGATCGAGGCCGTGCGCTACGGCATGGACGACTTCGACGTGGTCCGCTTCGTCGACGCCTCGAAGCACTTGAAGGAAGGCGCGAACGAGATCCGCCTCGAGCCATCCGGCAGCCTCCAGGCGATGTACACGGCAACGGCCACCGCCTACCTGCCCTGGAGGGACCCGCGTCGCCCCGCCAAGCAGGCCTTCGAGGTCGACGTGGCTTACGATCGCACGCGCCTCGCCAAGGACGACAAGGTCCGGGTCGACGTCACGGTGAAGAGCAACCTCCCTGGCATAGCGAAGATGGGCATCGTGGACCTCGGCGTGCCTCCGGGCTTCACGGTCATCCCCGACGCCCTCGAGGCCGCCGTGGAGAAGGGCGTGCTCCAGCGCTACACCCTGGCCGGCCGGCAGATCTTGTACGTCGCGGAATTCGACCCCAAGAAGCCGCTGAAGGTGCGCTACGACCTGCGGGCGCGCTTCCCGGTGCGCGTGGCCACGGGCGCTGCGCGGGCCTACGAGTACTACGACCCGGCGAACGTGGGCCTGACGCCGCCCTCGAAGATCGTGGTGGAGTGATCCTGGTGGAGTAGGGGGACCCGGCGGCCCGGTCAGGTCAGGAATTGCCTGACCGGGGCGCCGCATGTTAACGGCCCAACACTGAAACAGCAGGAGTCGTCCGTGACCGCGCAGAGAGTGCTCGTGACCGGTGGTGCAGGTTTCATCGGCAGCCACGTGTGCCGTGCCTTCGCGGGCGCCGGGCACGAGGTGCTCGTCGTGGACGACCTCTCGAGCGGCCGCGCCGAGAACCTCCCGGCCGGCATCCCGCTGCACCGGCTCGACGTGCGCTCCAAGGAGGCGGCCGATCTCGTGGTCAGCAGCGAGGCCACGGTCATCTGCCACCACGCCGCGCAGATCGACGTGCGGCGCTCGGTGGACGACCCGCGCTACGACCTCGACGTCAACGTCGGCGGCCTGCTCAACCTGCTCGAGGCGGCGCGGCGCGGGAGCGTGAGGCAGGTGGTCTTCGCCTCGACGGGAGGCGCGATCTACGGAGACGGGGCCCCACTCCCGACGACCGAGGCCGAAGCGGCCGAGCCCATCTCGCCTTATGGCGTCGCGAAGCTCTCGAGCGAGCGCTACCTCTACTTCTACCACCGCCAGTACGACCTCGACGTGGTGAACCTGCGCTACTCGAACGTCTACGGGCCGCGCCAGAGCCCCCACGGCGAGGCCGGCGTCGTGGCCATCTTCATCGGCCGCATGAACGACGGGACAGTGCCGGCGATCTACGGTGACGGCGAGCAGACCCGTGACTACGTCTACGCCGGCGACGTCGCGCGCGCCAACCTCGCCGCGCTTGGGCGCGAAGGCTTCCACACCTACAACGTGGGGACCGGCGTGGAGACGAGCGTGAACGAGCTCTACGACTGCCTGCGGCGCGTGCGCGGCGGCGGCCCCGGGCCCGAGTATCTGCCGGCCCGACCGGGGGAGCAGGAGAGGTCGGCGATCTCGCCTTCGAAGATCGGGCGCGAGCTCGGCGTGAAGATCGAGACCGGCCTTGAAGAGGGACTCGCTCTCACGAACCAGTGGTTCGCTTGAGCTCCTCGAGGCGCCGCACCGCCCGCCTCAGCTCGGCCCCGAGCTCCGAGTCGAGGTCGTCCGCCATCTGGATGTAGCTGGACCTCGTCGCCTCGACGTAGCGCGGGATCATGGGCGGGTGCTTGTGGGCGCAGGAGAGGTTGTTCAGGCGGTCGAAGACCTTGACGACACGGGCGACGGCGTGCCCGCCGTGGAGCCTCTCGGCGTACTCGGCGTCGCTCAGCTCGCTGCCCGAGTCCTTGTGCGGGCGGGTCAGCAGCTCCACCAACGGGAAGGCGGCCGGGCCGGCGGCCGCCTCGATTTCCTCCCGTTCGACCGGGGGTCGGGCATGGTCGCGGTCCTCGAGGGCGTCGTGTAGAAGGGCGGCGACGGTGCCCCTCAGGATCTCCTCGGGAGCCTCTCCCCGGGCTCGCAGGTACTCGGCGACCGCGACCGCGACCGGGTAGACGTGCTCCTCGAGGTAGGGCGTGCTGTCCTTGCGTTGCTGCGTGCCGTGCACGCGGCGCGCCATCTCGAAGGCCCGCCCGAGGCGCTCGGAGTCGAGCGAAGCCAACGCTCGGCGGGCCTCATCCTCGGTCATGCAGGGGGGCTTCACGGCCCAGCTGCGGTAGCTTGGGGAGCCGCTCTCGGGAATCTCGCTCATGGTGACCCGTTACACCCACAGAGCCCGGCTGGCCACCGCGACGGCGCGCTCGGGTTTACCAAAGGCCGCTGGTTCGCCATTCTGGTGTCATGCAGGACCGTGGAGACAGGACCAACCGAGGGCTGCCTCGCAACCGCTTCTCGGTGCCCGTGTTCCTGCCGCCCGAGCGGGAGTGCCCCTACCTGCCCGACAGAATGGAGAGGGTCGCCGTCACCCCCCTCGACGGAGACGACGCCGACCGCTTCTACAGCTTCCTCTCCCGCCTCGGCTTCCGGCGCAGCCATACCCTGGCATACCTCCCGCGCTGCGAAGAGTGCTCGGCCTGCGTGCCCATCCGCGTCCTCGCCCGGCACCACAAGCCGACTCGCTCCCAGCGCCGCATCCTGCGGCGAAACGCCGACCTGACGCCCGAGCTGCTGCCGGCGCGCTCCACCGACGAGCAGTACGATCTCTTCGCCCGATACCTGCGAACCCGCCACGGCGACGGCGAGATGGCGAAGATGAGCCGACGCTCCTTCGCCGCCATGATCGAGCGCAGCCCCATCGAAACGGGCGTGCTCGAGCTGAGGGACGCCGAGGGCAGGCTCGTGGGCGCGACGCTTTTCGACAGCCTCGACGACGGGCTGTCGGCGGTCTACTCGTTCTTCGACCCGGACGAGTCGGCCCGGAGCCTCGGCACCTACATGGTGCTCTGGCTGATCTCGCACACCGTGGCCAAAGGCAGGCACTTCCTCTACCTCGGCTACTGGATCGAGGAGCGGGAGAACATGGCCTACAAGTCCCGCTTCGAGCCGGCGGAGGTCCTCGGCAAGCGGGGTTGGCAGCTAGTCGTGAGAGGGCAGGGCGCCGTCACCTGAGCGGCCGTGGTAGCTCGACGGGGTCCAGTGCCCCGTGGGATCGGGTGCGGCCGCACCGAAGAGCACCTCCGACGCCCTCGCGATCCGGCGCACCCGAGTCAGCGCCGCGGGGCTGAGATAGCCCACGTCGTGCAGGTGTGAGGCGGCCGCCGCGGGGGTAGGCCAGCCCACGACGCGAGAATCGTAGGCCTCGATGCTGGCGCCCTCCGGGCAGCGCACGAGGTGGATGTAGATCGCCTTGACCGCCTCCCGGGGAGCCCACGTGCGGGCGCGCCCCGCGATTGTCTCGGCGTAGGCCGGCCGCACGCCCGCGCGGCGGAGCACCGCCTCGAGCACACGATCCCGCAGCCTGCCGGCCGCCATGTCGGCGAAGAGGCAGTAGATCAGGGTGTCCTGCTCTGCGTCGTCGCCGAAGAGCAGCAGCTCGGCGCCCTCTGGGAGATCCTCGTAGAGCAGGGAGAGCGCCGAGAGCTTGAAGGCGATCTGCGCCTTGAGCTGGCGTGGCTGGCCGCGGAGCAGGGCCCTCAGGGGGTCCTTGTAGGTGATGCCGTCGTAGCCGATGCCGTCGATGAGCATCTTGCGCTCGATGGCGGCGTGGATCTGGTGAGGGCTCGCCGAGACGAAGAACAGCGGCCTGTGATCGCGGCCGTCGGGCCCGGCTCGCAGTCCGTGCAGCAGCGGGGCGGTGCCCGGGAAGGCCTGCTTGTCGACGCCGAGCTCGAAGGGGATCGCGATCAGGTCCTTCAGCTTCTCGAAGCGGGTGTCGAGGTAGGTCTTGTCGATGTCCCAGACGAAGACCGGGCCTTCGTAGCTCGGCTCCAGGGTGCGGTGGCAGAGGCGCACCATGGGGTAGGGTGAGTCGATGCGGACGTGGCCCTTGGCCATCGGGAGACCTTGGAGAATGCGGCTGAAGCCTGCCACGACGCTGCCCGAAGTCGAGGCGATCGGCAACCCTCGTGCCTGGAGGACGTGAAGGAGGCGGCCAGGGTCACCTTCCGAGCGGATCCGGCTTGCGGGCCAGGTCCTACCAGCATCCCGACACGTCGAGCACCGCGAGCCCCTGGATCCAGTTGGCCACGTAGGCACGGCCGTAGACCAGCC
Source organism: uncultured Myxococcales bacterium (assembly GCA_964594295.1). Lineage (GTDB taxonomy): Bacteria > Myxococcota_A > UBA9042 > UBA3505 > UBA3505 > CAZQPP01. The sequence continues at coordinate 13,888 of CAZQPP010000153.1, forward strand.
TGGATTCCTTCGCGTGACCGCTGGACACGGAGGTCAGGAACGCGGGCGCCGTGGGCGTGCTGACGTCGACCAGCCGGAACTGGGAGTTGTAGTCCGAGACGTAGGCTATCCCGGAGCGTACGACGACGCCGTGCGGTGGGCCGTAGGAGACGAAGTTGCCCACGACCACGGGGGCGGAGAGGTTGGTGATGTCGACCACGTGGAGGCCTCTGTCGGTCAGGTAGGCGTAGTCTCCCACCACGTATGCGTCTCGAGCGCTCCCGTTGCCGGTCGTCACCGTGCCGCGGACCCTGAGGTTGGCGGGATCGCTGACGTCGATGATGCGCATGCCGACCGCGTACTCGGCGACGAAGGCGTGGGGGTAGTCGAGGTACAGGCCCATCGAGTTGCCGATTCCGTTGGTTTCGCCCAGAACGCTCGGGCTCGAGACATCGGACACGTCGACGACGATCAGGCCGTCTGCGCCCGCGAGGTATGCGCGCTCGTCCAACACCTCGACGGCCCTCGTTTCGCGTGAAAGGCCGCCAACGAAGGTGGGCTTGGATGGATCGGAGGCGTCGAGGATGTGGAAGCCGTAGTCATATCCGACGTACGCGTAGTCGGAGCTCACGTACAAACCGTCGACCCAGGCGGAGAAGGGGTAGAACCCGACGGGCTGCGGGTCCTCGGGCGTTCGGATGTCGATGGTGTGCAGGCCGGTGTAGAAGTCACCCACCCAGGCGTAGCCGTCGTGCACGAAGACGGACTGGGCCCCGCCGGGTAGCTCGAAGCTGCCCGTGCGCTGCATCGAGCCCGGGTCCGACGCGTCGTAGGTCTTCACCCCCTCCTCCAACACCGCGACCCAGGCGCGCTGGCCGGCAGCGTGCACCCCGTAGACGGACCTCCCGGTGTAGATCGAGCCGAGGAGCTGAGGGTTGGGGGGGGCGGCGACGTCGTAGACATAGAGCTTGTAGCCGGCGCCCACGTAGGCTCGCTGGCCGGCCACGCTGACGGTGCGGACCGTGTCGCCCTCGCCGCGGAGCACCGCAGCATCAAGGTAAGGGTTCGCCGGGTTGCTGAGGTTGATGATCTCCATCCCGTAGGAGCCGGCGGCCAGGTAGGCGAAGCTGCCGCTGACAGCCAGGTCGTCCAGGCTGACGCTGGAGGTGTAGTAGCCGAGCTGGGAGGGGTTTGCCGGGTCGCTGACGTCCACGACGTAGAACCTGTTCTCGGAGTACCCCGTCCCGAGGTACGCGGTGTCGTCCACGACCTGGACGGCCTTGACGGCTCCTTCGGGGTCGAAGAGCCCCGTCTGCTGGGGCGAGCCCGGAGTGGAGGTGTCCACCACGTAGAGGCCGTCGTCGCCGGCCGCGAGGTAGGAGAGCGTGCCGTCGACGTGGACGTCGTAGCCTGTGCTGTTGGTCTCGAAAGCGCCCAGGACCTCCGGCGACGAGGGATCCGAGACGTCGACGATGCTCAGCCCGTCTCCCCAGGCGACATGGGCGAGCCCCGGGCTCGTGTCGACGGCATGGGGGTAGCGTAGCGGTACCCTCCCCAGCCAGGACGGAGAGGCCGGGTCGCTCACGTCGAGGATGACGAGCCCAGTCTCGCTCCAGGAGACGTACGCGGTGTCGCCGTCCACGAAGACGCCCCTGGCTTCCCCGCCGAGATGGGAGAGGACGACGGGGTCGCACACGCCGGACGTGCACACGTGGTCCAGGCAGCTCTCCGACGCATCGCAGGTCCCGCAGACGCCGCCGCACCCGTCGTCACCGCACTGCTTCAAGAGGCAGTCGGGCTGGCACGTCGTGCACTGCCCGTTGGAGAGCGTGTCGCCCGCGCGGCAAGCGGTGCAGTCGCTCGCCGTGGGGCCCGAGCACTCGGCACAGCTGGAGTCGCAGGCAGAGCAGCTCGTCCCGCTGCCGAAGTAGCCCACGTTGCAGGCACAGGTGAAGGAGCCGGTGGTGTTGGTGCAGCTCGCGTT
>CAZQPP010000154.1:0-15752 GCA_964594295.1 uncultured Myxococcales bacterium
CAAGCTCTGGCCTCACTCTGGCCGAGCTCGAGACCCGTGCCATCGAGGAGGCGCTACGCCGCAACGAGGGCCGGCGCTTGGAGACCGCCCGCGAGCTCGGGATTCACAAGACCACGCTCTGGCGCCGGATGAAGAGGCTGGGGATCGACGACGCCGAGGAGTCGTAGCCCAAGAAGACGCGCGGAGGCCCTCGGAAGCGGGTGCACTTTGCACCCACGCCGGCTGGCGATCCCACTTGCCCCTGCTTTTCGTGTCGCGGTAAGCTACTGAAGTAGCTCCGAAAAACAACCCACGACTGCAGACTGCACCCCCCCCCCCGCGCCTGGGTGTTGCAATCTGCACCCGGCTCGCGCGGCGAGCCCTGCCACCGCAAACGCGCTACGCGCCGCAACAACGGGGCGGAGCGCGGCGAACCCTGCGGTGACAAGCGCATGGCACGTTTGATGCGCATGGCCCGGCTGATGCGACATGATATTGGCCATCCCGAGCTATCGCGGGCGCGTAGCGCCCACCTTCGACTGGGCGAAACGCCTTGCGCTGGTGGAGGTCGCGCCGAACTGGATCTGGAGACGGGGGGAGGCAGTGCTCGACGAGCCTTCCCAGCGGGACAGGGCGGAGCGCCTGGTTGGGCTGCACGTGGACCTGCTCGTCTGCGGTGCCATCTCCACTCCGGCCTTCCTTCTCGTGCGCATCCGCGGGATTCCGGTCCTGAGCTGGGTTGCCGGAGAGCTCGATCGGGTCGTCGCGATGCTCGCCGCCGGGATCTCCGCGGCCGCACTGGAGAGCCTTCCCGGTCGAAGCCGGGCCACCAACATATGGGCCTCGAGCGACGCGCTCCCACACCACCTCGCCGTGGCCCGCGGCTTGCGGCGGGCTCCCGACTGCACCTGCCCACGGTGCGGTCGGCGGGCCCGCCTGAGCCGTGCGTACCAGCGTTGCGAGACCTGCGGCACACCAATGCTCGTGGGCATCTGAGACCCAACACCAACCCGTAGGACAGGAAGAAGATCCGTGTCGGCCCTGCTCCAACCCCGCTACGACTACTTCGTCGAGCCCTTCCCTCTCGACGAGCGTCCGAAGCGCTTCCTCGAGGCAATCGCTGCCATCTTGCGAGCCTCCAGCTACGGCACCGTCCTCGACGCGTACTGCCGGCTGGGCGCCAAGTGCTCCATCTGCACCGCCGCCTGCCCGGTACACCAGGTCACCGGCGACCCCGAGGACGTGCCCTGCGAGCGGAGCGAGCTGCTGCTGCGTGTCTACCGGCGCTACTTCACCATGGGCGGCGTGCTCAAGGCGCGGCTGCTCGACTCCTTCCACCTGAGCGACGCCTACCTGGACCGCATGGCGGATGCCTTCTACCGCTGCACCGCCTGCAAGCGCTGCAAGCTCACCTGCCCCATGGGGATCGATCACGCCCTCGTCACCCACGTCGCCCGCTGGGCCCTCGCGGAGGTCGGCGTGGTCCCCAAGGCGCTGGTCGTATCGGTCCGGGAGCAGCTCGAGGGGAAGACGCGCAACACCTCGGCGATACCGGCCGCCGCCATGCGGGACACCTGCGAGTTCCTGGAAGAGGAGCTCGAGGAGGTCTACCCGGGGGCCGGCATCCGCTTCCCCATCGACGTCCACGGCGCCGAGTACGTCTTCTTCCCTGCGGTGTCGGACTACCTGCTCGAGGCCGAGACCCTCATGGGCAACGCAGCGGTGCTTCACTCGAGCGGCATCTCCTGGACCATCTCCAGCGCCAACTTCGACGGCATCGACTACGGCCTCTTCTACTCGGACCGCATGTGGGAGCGGATCATAAACGGCCAGGTGGATGCCGTGCACGCGCTGGGGGCCAAGAAGATGCTCATAGGTGAGTGCGGGCACGCCTCGCGCGCGGCGCGTGAGGGCATGCAGAACTTCGTCGAACCCAGGCGCAGGGTTCCCGTGCTCAACATCATGGAGCTGACCCACGCCCTGTTCACGAGGGGGGAGCTCGAGCTGCTCCCGGACGTGATCGAGGACCGCACGACCTACCACGACCCCTGCAACATCGCGCGCAGCGGCTGGATCGTCGAGCAGCCGCGGGAGCTGCTGCGCCACATCTGCAAGGACTTCGTCGAGATGACGCCGAACGGCGCCGACAACTACTGCTGCGGCGGCGGCGGTGGGACCGTCTCCATCGACGAGATCCACGACTTCCGCACACAGGTCGCGGCGCGCACCAAGGCCGAGCAGGTCCGGGCAACCGGCGCCCAGCGGGTCGTCACGCCGTGCGCCAACTGCAAGAAGCAGATGGGCGAGCTGCTCGAGGCCCACGACGTGCCCTGCCGGCGTGTCGGCCTTCACGACCTGCTGCTCAGAGCCGTCGTCCTGCCCGGTGGCCAGGAGCCCATCGCACCCGAGGACGAGGAGGGTTTCTGATGGAGGCCTGGCTCGAGTGGGCGCGCGGTCCGGCTTTTCGTTTCGCGCTTGCCTTCATGCTGCTGGGGCTGGCGCGCCTGCTGGCGCACCAGGTGGCCGGGCTGGTCGACCTGTATCGGCGCGCGGGCAACAAGCAGGTGCCCTGGGCCAGGGTCGCTCGGGACACAGCACGCTGGCTCCTGCCCTTCGCACACCGCAACAGGCCTCCTCTGCTCCTGACAGCGCTCTCGCTCGTCTTCCACACCGCCGTCATCATCGCGCCCGTCTTCCTCGCGGCCCACGTCGCCCTGTGGGAGCGCGGGCTCGGCCTCTCCTGGCCCGTGCTCGGCGGCAGGCTCGCGGACTGGCTCACCTTGCTCGGCCTGGTCAGCGCCGCCGCCCTGCTGGCCTGGCGCGTCTCCTCCCGAGACACCCGCCGCCTCTCCCGAGGCCAGGACCTCGCGTTGCTGGTCATGGTCGCCGTGGTCTTCGCGAGCGGCTACCTGGGCGCCCACCCCGCACGCAACCCCTTCGTCTACGACGCCACGATGCTCGTGCACGTGCTCGGGGGTGACCTTCTGCTGCTCTTGGTGCCCTTCTCGAAGCTGGCCCACGCCGTGCTGTTCCCGCTTACGCAGCTGGTCTCCGAGCTCGGCTGGCACCTCGCCGCCGGCTCCGGGAGCGCCGTCGCCTCGGCCCTCGGGAAGGAAGAGGAGGCCCTATGAGCTTCCGGACGCCGGCCATCCTCACTGACGTCACCCGGTGCACGGGCTGCGAGGCCTGTGTGCGAGCCTGCCAGGAGCTCCACGAGCTGCCGAAGGAGCGGGCCTGGCCCTGGGTGCGGCGCATAGACGACCTGTCCCACGCCCGCTGGACGACGGTGGCACGCGTGGAGAGCGAGCGTGGCAGCCGCTTCGTGCGTCGCCACTGCCGTCACTGCCTCGATCCGGAGTGCGTCTCGGTCTGCATTGTCGGCGCGCTCCAGAAGACCCCCGAGGGGCCGGTGGTCTATGACCCGGACGTCTGCATCGGCTGCCGCTACTGCATGATCGCCTGCCCGTGGGAGATCCCGCGCTACAGCTGGGAGGAGGCGATCCCCTTCGTGCAGAAGTGCGACCTCTGCTACGAGCGCACGGTCAAGGAGGGGAGGCTCCCCGCATGCGTCGAGGCATGCCCCGAGAAGGCGACCATCTTCGGTGAGCGGGACGATCTGCTCGCAGAGGCGCACCGCCGGTTGCACGCACACCCCGACCGCTACGCCAACCATGTCTGGGGCGAGGAAGAGGTCGGCGGCACCTCGGTGCTCTACATCTCCGACGTCCCCCTCAACCTGAGCGACCTGGAGCGGCCGGTCACCGACCGGGCACCGATGCCGCGGCGCACGACCAGGATACTGCACCAGATGCCCATGGTCTTCGTGGGCATAGCGGCGCTCATGGGCGGACTTCACTGGGTGATCGAGCGGCGCCAGCGCCTGATGGAAATGGAGAGCACAGGCGAGACGGAGTCCGAGGAGGCCGGCGAAGCGGAGCCCGAAGACAGGGGCGGTGACCATGCGCCGCCCACCGCCGGCGCCGGGAGCAACGAGCCATGAAGCTGCGAGTCACCAAGACGATCCTCTCCCTCCTCGTCGGTCTCAGCGTCGTGGTGTGCATCCTGCGGCTGCTCCACGGCCCGGGCTCGGTCACCGCGCTGACCGACCTGATCCCCTGGGGCCTCTGGAAAGGGGGCGGGGTCGTGGCCCTGGTCGCCCTGGGCGGCGCAGGCTTCACGGTGGCGATGTTCGCCTACATCTTTCACTGGAACCGCTACCGACCGGTGGTCCGGGGCGCCGTCCTGCTCGCACTGCTCGCCTACTCGAGCGTCGCGCTCGGGCTCTCGATCGACATCGGCATCCCGTGGCGCATCGTCTTCCCCGTCTGGCACTGGCAGCTCCACTCGGTGCTCTTCGAGGTCGCCTGGTGCATCATGCTCTACCTGGGCATGCTGGCCCTGGAGTTTGCGCCCGCGCTGCTGGAGAAGCTCGGCTGGAAGCACGCTCTCGGGGCGGTCCACAAGGCGACCATCGTCTTCGTGATCGCCGGCATCAGCCTGTCCACGCTTCACCAGTCGTCGCTGGGCACTCTCTTCCTGGCTACGCCCTTTCGGCTGCACCCGCTCTGGTACACGGACCTGCTGCCGGTGCTCTTCTTCGTGTCGTCCATGGCGGTGGGCTGCCTGACGATCTCGCTGGTGACGCTGCTCGTGTACTGGCTGCACGACGCGGCGCCTCCCATGGTCGCGCTCGCCGGCCTCGGGCGCATAGCGGCCTGGCTCCTCGGGGCCTACCTGGTCCTGCGCTTCTTGGAGATCGGGCTGGCCGGTGAGTCGGAGTTGCTCCTCCGGGCCGATGCGGACACGCTGAGCTTCTGGATCGAGACTCTGCTCTCCGCCGGGCTACCGCTCGCGCTGCTCGCCCGGCCCCGACTTCGCAACAAGCCGGTCGCGCTCGGCCTGATCGCCGCCTGCGCCGCCAGCGGCTTCACCCTCAACCGGGTCGAGGTGGCCGGCCTGGCCACGCTGAGCTTGACCGGCACATCCTATTGGCCGGCCTGGACGGAGTGGGCCATCACCTTCGGCCTGCTCTCGGGCGCCGCCCTCGTCTACCTGCTCGCCGTGGAGCGCCTCGAGATCTTCCCGGACCTGGAGGGCGCGAAGCGACAGCGGGCGAGCGCTCCGGCAACCCCGGACCCGCGCGACTGGTCCTCGGCCTTCTTCGCAGGGCAGCGGCGCGGCGGTGTGCGTTTGTACTCCTTTGCCTTCGTCCTCGGCGCCGCCCTCGCTCTCGGCGCTGTCTCCGACACCGAGCTCTACGGCGTGCAACCGCGCGCGGTGCCGGTCGAGCGCCCCCGACGGGTTCCGGCACAGCGGCGGGTCGACACAGAGCACGCAAAGGAGCCGGCTCCCGCGACCATCGGGGAGCCCGTGTGGCCCCTGAAGGAAACCCACGTGCTGCTCATCGACGGCGGCCGTGACGGTCGACACGTGCTCTTCGATCACGAACGGCACGTCGCCATGGGTGCCGGCGGAGGTGCGCGCTGCGCCGCCTGCCACCACCTGAACCGGCCGTCGGAGCGCGCCACGGGGTGCAGCGAGTGTCACCGGGACATGTACGAGCCGACAGACATCTTCGATCACCGGCTCCACACCAAGCGGCTGGGCGGCAACCCCGGGTGCGTGCGCTGCCACGGCGATCCGCGGGAGCCGAAGACGCGAGCCACGGCGCGCCCCTGCAAAGACTGTCACGAGGAGCAGGTCCGGCGCCGCGACACCCTGGTGCCCGTGGACCCGGACCGGCCCTCGGACCTGGCCGTGGGGTACATGGACGCCCTGCACGGCCTCTGCGTCCCCTGCCACGAGCGCCAGGGCGCGCGCCAATCCAGGAGGCCGCCGCTCGCGGGTTGCACCAACTGCCACCGGGCGCCGGTGCCCGCGCTCGAGCGGGGGGCCGCCCGCCTGAGGGGCCTGCGATGATGTCCGCGGAGCTACCCGAGAGCGTGCGGACCTGGCTCGGCTGGCAGCTCTTCGAGCAGGTGCCCTGCCTGCTGGTTGTGCTCGACCGGGACCTCAGGGTGGTCCGGGCGAACGAGCTCGCGCGGCGCACCTTCGGCGACCGGGTGGGGGAGCACTGCTACCGCATGTACAAGGGGCGCGACCGGCGCTGCGAGCGCTGCCCTGCCCTGCAGACCTTCGAGGACGGAGAGCCGCACCACTCGGAGCAGCTCGGGCTGGATCGCCGCGGCGACTTCGCCTCCTTCGTGGTCTCCACCGCCCCCGTCTCGAGCAGCAACGGCCGGGTGGAGCACGTCATCGAGATGTCGGTGGACGTAACCGAGACACAACGCCTGACACGGCAGCTCCTGAGCGAAGGCCAGTTCCGCCGCAACCTAACCGAGAACGCCCTCGACGCGCTGGTGGCGGCCGACGCCTCCGGCGTGACAAACATCTTCAACCCGGCCGCCGAGTCCCTCTTCGGCGTGGCCGCCTCCGACGTGCTCGGCAAGGAGGAGCCCTGGCGCTTCTTCCCCGTCGAGTTCGTCGAGCTCGTGCGGCAGGGCGGCGGCAGCCTGGAGCTGCACGAGACCACCGTGCGCGACGCGGCCGGGGAGGAGATCCCGGTCCGCTTCTCGGGCGCGGTCCTGCGCGAGGGAGAACGTCACCTCGGAGGCGCCGCGTTCCTCCAGGACCTGCGCGAGCTCAAGCGAATGGAGCGCGACAAGCTGGAGTCCGAGCGCCTCGCCGCCGTGGGCCAGACCGTCGCCCAGCTCGCGCACGGCATCAAGAACGTGCTCACCGGGCTCCAGGGCGGCATGTACGCGCTGCGGACGGGCCTGCGCCGCGGCTCGGCCGAGCGCACGGAGCGGGGCTGGGTAGCGCTGGAGCGCAACGTCGACCGCATAACAGAGCTGGTCAAGGGCTTCCTCAGCCTCTCCCGGGGCGGTCGGCCCGCGACGAGGCCGACGGACCCACGACGCCTGGCCGGGGAGGTGATCGTCGACTTCTCGGCCGCGGCCGCGGACTCCGGGGTGCAGCTGGTGCTGGCCGATGGTCCCGAGGTGCAGGTCGCGAACCTGGACCCGAAGGCCATGCAGGCCTGCCTTGAGAACCTGGTGAGCAACGCCATCGACGCCTGCAAGGTGGCTGACAACCAAGACTCGAACGTGACCCTGCGTGTGACCGACGAGGGCGGCGTGCTCGTGTTCGAGGTCGTAGATACCGGCTGCGGCATGGACTACGAGGTCAAGAGCAAGGTCTTCACGACCTTCTTCTCGACCAAGGGCGCGGGCGGGACGGGGCTCGGGCTGCTCGCCAGCCGCAAGATCGTCTCCGAGCACGGCGGGCGCATCGAGGTCGAGTCGATGCCGGGCCGGGGGTCGAGCTTTCGGATCGAGCTGCCCAGGGACCAGCTCCCCGAGCCGGCGACGGACGCAACGGAGCCACCATGAGCGACGCAAGCACAAAAACCATCCTGGTGGTCGACGACGAAGAGGACGTCCGGCTCTACCTGTCGGACATCCTCGAGGACGCGGGCTTCCTCGTGATGAGGGCCAGCGACGGTGAGGAGGCGCTCACCTGCGTGCAGGAGCAGGTACCAGACCTCGTCTCCCTTGACCTGGTGATGCCCAACAAGTCCGGGATACGGTTCCTGCGCGAGCTGCGGCGGAACCCGGCCTGGGCGTCCGTGCCGGTAGTGGTGGTAACAGCACACGCGCACGACGACCTGGGCCGGAACGACTTCGACTCGATCTTTGGTGGCCGCTCTCTGTCGGGGCCGAAGTGCTACCTGGAGAAGCCGGTCACCCCGGCGCGCTACGTGCAGATCGTCTCCGACAGCTTGGGCGTTGAGCCGGAGCTGGAGGAGGAGCCGCGGGAGCCGCCTGCGCAGGAGCGCCTCCGCGCCGAGCTGGGAGATCTGCTGGACGGGGCCGACGCCGGTGCGCTGGCGGAGGCAATCCGCGTGCTCAAGAGCAAGAGGTGACGAAATGGCAGCGAACATACTGGTCGTAGACGACGAGCTCGACGTCCGGCAGTTCCTCGTGGACCTGTTGACCGACGAGGGCTACGAGGTGCGGACCGCCGAGGACGGCCTGGTGGCGTGGAGACTGGTCGAAGAGCAGCGCCCGGACCTCATCCTGCTCGACCTGCTGATGCCCAACCAGACGGGCACGGGGCTGTACAGGCGCCTGCACGGGAAGAAGGGTCTCCGGGACCTGCCCGTGATCGTAATCAGCGGCCTGGCCGGCCGGGAGGTGGCCGTGAGCCGGACGGTGCCGGTCTTCGACAAGCCTGTTGACGCGCAGGGCCTGTTGGAGGCCGTGGCGAAGATCGTCGGCGCTCCGAGCTCCTGAAGCCTGACGGGGGAGCTGGGAGCCGCCCTTCCGCATTGCTTACCCCTTTCGTGGGCTCCAGCTCCCCCGCCTTTCTCGCAACCGCAACCTGCCGTGGACCGACTCTCACACCAACCCTGGCTCATCCCGACCGCCGTCTTGGCCCTCCTCGCCTCCTTCTCCGGTTTCGTGTGGCACGACCAGGTAGAGCAAGACCGCGCCCTCCTCCAGTGGCACACCGAGGACATCTGCGACCAGGCTTCACGCCGGCTGCAGGTCCTGGTCGACTCGCACCTGCGCGTTGCCGCGGTCTTCGCTCAGAGGTGGACCAGACACCCGGACAGCGACTTCACGGAGCAGCGGTTCCACGGCTTCGCATCGGTGCTCCTCGAGCAGATACGGTGCTTCCGTGCGCTGGGCATCGTCCAGAAGAGCGCCGGCGCGGTGTGGTCGGTTCCCGCAAGCTCTCGGATCGCCGACATCGCGCTGAGCCCTGAGCACCGAGGCGTGTTGGAGGAAGCCAGGAGGACGGGCAATGCCGTGCTCTCGCCTCCGCGACGCTCGGGCACGAGCGAGGCGGGCTGGCTGGCGGTGATCCCCCTCGACTTGGAGGGGGAGAGCCTCGGCCACCTCGTCGTCGACCTCAGCGCAGAGAGGTTGAGCGAGCACGCATACCACGAGCGTCTTCGCTCCGAGTTCAGCTTCCACCTCGAGGACCAGGGGCAGTCGCAGTACAGGCACACCCTCGAGGCCGACGAGGCCGTTGCCGCCAAGCACGATGTCGAAGCCTCGGTCTCCTTTGCCGTGCAGAACCGGACCTGGCGTCTGAGCATGGTTCCCGCCCCCGCCGCGGTCGAGCAGGTGGGTTGGATAGGCAGCGTCTGGGTGGGGGTGCTGGGCCTCTTCCTGTCTCCGGCTCTGAGCTTGATGGTGTTTCTCCTCATGCGACGAGTGGCGCTCTTTCGAGGCGCACGGGACCGGGCCGTCCAGGAGGTGGAGGAGAGGGCAAAGGTCGAGGCGGCCTTGCGAGCCTCGGAGGCGCGCTATCGCAACGTCTTCGAGTCCGCCACGGACGGGATCCTGGTCCTGTCGGGCGAAGGCAGGGTCATCGAGGCGAACGCGTCCGCCAGAGCGATCCGCGGCGGACGAGGCGCCGACCTTGTCGGGTGCATGTGGCAGAGCCTCTTCCCGCGGGAGAACGACCGGCACTTCGAACGCTTCCGCGCCGAGCTCGAAGACACCGGCGCCGCCAGGATGGAGGCGACGATTCGCTGCGCCGACGGCTCGGCGGTGAACGTGGACCTGCGCGGAGCGCCCCTTGGGAAGAGTGAGGAGCTCCGGATCCTGGTCATCATGACCGACATAAGCCGAAGCAAGCAGGCCATGAACCGCCTGGCCCTTCTCTCTCGGCAGGTGCTGCTCGCCCAGGAGGAGGAGCGAGCGAGGCTCTCCCGCGAGCTGCACGACGAGCTGGGGCAGATCATCACCGCCATGCGCCTTCAGATGGGGGCGGCACAAGGGCAGCTCCGCTCCTTGATGGCGGAGGCGGGAGCTCTGAAGCAGAACGCCCCTGCCGCGGGAGTTGGCGGGGCAGGCGTTTCGTGGCGAAACTCCTTGCCGGGGCGTAAGGCCGATCCACTCGAGAAGAGCGTGGAGCTGGCCGAGAGGGTCGCGGATGGACTGCGGCGGGTGTGCCGCGGCCTTCGCCCTCCTTTGCTCGACGACCTGGGGCTGGAGCCCGCGGCGCGGCAGCTCATCAAGGAGTACGAGGAGAGCACCGGGATCTCGACGAGCGCGAGCTTCCACTTCCGCGGCCCTTGCGACGCCGTGCCTCCCGACGTCGCGCTGGGAACCTACCGTATCCTCCAAGAGGCGCTGAGCAACGCCGCTCGGCACAGCCGCTGCCAGGCGGTGCTCGTCTCCCTGGTGTGCTCGTCCGAGGAGCTGGCGGTGACGGTGGAAGACAACGGGGTAGGCTTCGAGCCCGACGTGCTGGGAGTGAAGACGAGCTTCGGTCTCGAGGGGATGCGGGAGCGTGCCAGCCTTGTGGGGGGGAGTGTGGAGATTCACTCGTCTCGTGGCGAGGGTACGCGCGTCACTCTCAGGATCCCCTGCAGCGCGAACCGGGAGCTCGAAGCATGCTGAAGATCCTGCTGGTAGACGACCACACCCTCGTCCGCGAAGGCCTCGCTCAACTGCTCAACGCCGAAGACGACATCGAGGTGGTCGGCGAGACCGGCTCGGGACGCGCCGCGGTGCAGCTCTGCAACGCTCTCCAGCCGGACGTGGTCCTCCTCGACTACGTCCTCCCCGACAGCGACGGGCTCGAGACGACGAGCCGCATAGTCGCTCACAAGGGCCGAGCACGGATCCTCGTCCTGACGATGTACGCCAACGAGGAGTACGCGATCCGTCTGCTCCGAGCGGGTGCTTCGGGATTCCTGGTCAAGGGCGCCAGCACCGACGAGCTCCTGCGCGCTGTCAGGGCCGTCGCGGCCCGGTGCACCTATGTAACCCCCTCCATCCAGGAGAAGCTGGTGGCCCGCATAGGGCAGCCCGAAGGCGAGCTTCCCGAGTCGGTGCTCTCGAACCGCGAGTTGCAGGTCCTGACCCGCCTCGCTCGCGGGGCGACGACCCGCGAGGTCGCCGACGAGCTGGGCATCAGCCGGAGCACGGCGGAGAGCCACCGCGCGAAGGTCCTGGAGAAGCTGAACCTGCGGAACAACGCGGACATGACACGTTTCGCGATCAAACGTCGCCTCGTAGAGCTGGAGTAAGACGATGCAAGATGTAACGGTGACCATGGAGCGCTCGACCGCGGAGATGCCCGTCGAGCAACGAGACTACATAGTCGAGATAATCAGCGACTCGGGCGAGGGCGCCCAGAAGTGCGGGCAGTCCCTCGGCACCATCGCCGCAAGGACCGGCCTGGGGATCTGGACGGTGGAGATCATCCCCGCCGAGATCGAGCCGCCGGCGAGGAGCATTGCGGGCGCCAGCGGCAACAGGGTCCGTTTGGGCTCGCACCACGTGAGCAACGGGGGCGACGAGGCGGACATCGTCGTGGCCTTCAACGAGCAGGTCCTCCTCGGACGCGAGCGCGCCGGGGAGTTCAAGCGAGGCTGCACCATCCTGCTCGAGGACAAGTGGAAGGCCTCCAAGAAGGCGGAGATCGCCGATGCCTACGCGACGACGGTGGGCGAGCTCCGCGAGGCCGGATACCAGGTCATCGAGATCCCGATGGAGGCCGAGTGCCTCGAGCTGGTGTCCAACCCGCGGCGCGGCAAGAACATGTTCGCCCTCGGGCTGCTCTGCAACGTGTTCGATCTCGACTCGGAGGTGGCGCGCGACCAGGTCGCGCGAACCTTCCAGAAGAAGGGCCGAGCGGTCATCGACAGCAACATCGCTCTCCTCGATGCCGGCCGCGAGTGGGCGAGCAAGAACCTGGATCTCTGCTTCCCGGTACGTCCTGCCGGCTCCACCGAGACCAAGATCGTGGTCAACGGCAACACCGCCATCGGTCTGGGGGTCATGGCCTCCGGCATGGAGGTTTGCGCCATGTACCCCATCACGCCGGCCACCTCGGCCTCCCACTACCTCGCCGACAATCTCGAAAGCGCCGGCGGCATGATTCACCAGGCAGAAGACGAGATAGCGGCATGCTGCTTCGCCATCGGCGCCTCCTACGCAGGCAGGTGCGCGGTAACGATCACGTCGGGCCCTGGCTACTCCCTCAAGCAGGAAGCCATCGGCCTCGCCGTCATGGGCGAGATCCCGCTCGTCGTCGTCAACGTGCAGCGGGGAGGGCCGAGCACCGGCCAGCCGACCAAGGTGGAGCACGGCGACCTGCTCGCGGCCTGCTTCGGCTCCCACGGAGACGCCCCGAAGGTGGTGATGGCCGCCGCGACCATCGAGGACTGCTTCTACTCGATCATCGCGGCCAGGAGGATCGCCGAGGTCTACAACACGGTGGTGGTCGTGCTCTCCGACGCCAACCTCGCGACCTCGCAGCAACCCTTCAAGCGCCCGGTATTCAAGGAGAGTTGGCTCCCTCCCCCCGTCGACCAGAGCCCGGTCGCCGAGGGGGCAAAGCCCTATGACTGGGATCCCGTGACCGGTCTGGCCGAGAGGATCGTGCCGGGGCGGCCGATGGGTATGCACGCGCTCACGGGGCTGGCTCACGATCGAATGAGCCGGGTGGCCTACGAGCCCCAGCTCAACCACGAAGCGATCAAGCACCGAAGCTTGAAGCTCGCTGCCTTCCAGAAGACGCTGGAGAGGCCCCGGGTGCACGGCGACAGCGAAGGCAAGCTCCTCGTCGTAGGATGGGGGAGCACCAAGGGCGCTATCGAGGAGGCCGTCGACCGCCTGCGCATGGAGGGCGAGAGGGTGTCGTCCCTGCACCTGACCTTCCTGCAACCGCTGGCCTCGGGCATAGGAGATATCTTCAAGCGCTTCGAGAAGGTGCTCGCGGTCGAGCTGAGCTGGGCGGACAGCCTCGACGACGAGATCATCGACGCCGAAAACCGGCGCTACTCCAACCTGGCCTGGCTGCTCAGGGGGAGGTTCCTCGTCGACGTCGACTGCTGGTGCGAGGTGAAGGGGCAGCCGATCAAGCCCGGCTCAATCGTGACGGCAATCCGCGAGAGGTTGGCCTGATGTCGTGCAGGCCGCGACAAGAATGATGAGGAGCATCATGTACGAAACAACATACGGCAACTCCCCAAGGGGAGAGCACCGAGATTACACGCTCCGCGACTACCAGAGCAACGTGTCACGCTGGTGCAGGGGCTGCGGCAACAACGCCATCCTGAGAGCAACGCAGATGCTCTGCAAGGAGGAGCAGCTCGCGCCGGAGACGACCGTCTTCGTCTCGGGCATCGGCTGCGCCGCACGCCTCCCTCACTACATGAGAGCCTACGGATTCCACGCGCTGCACGGGCGCGCTCTGCCCCTGGCCGAGGGCATCAAGATCCGCCGGCCGGACCTGAACGTCTTCGTGAACACCGGCGACGGGGACTGCTGCAGCATCGGGACCTCCCACTGGATACACGCTGTTCGTTACAACATGAACATGGTCTGCGTCCTTCACGACAACGCGATCTACGGCCTGACCAAGATGCAGGTCTCTCCGACTTCCCCTCTCGGGCTCAAGACCAATACCAGCCCGCGCGGCGCGTGGCTCGACCCGATCAACCCCCTGACCGCGACCCTGGGAGTGACCAACGTCTCCTTCGTCGCCCAGGCCGTCGACTGGAACCCGAGCACCCTGTCCGCCATCCTCTCCCGGGCCTTCCACCACCGGGGCTTCTCCTTCGTCCGGTTGATCCAGCGCTGCACCAACTATCTTCCGACTCTGCTGGACCCCTGGGCGAAGCACCGCGAGCGGGTGTTGATGCTGACCCACGAGAAGGGGCTCGAGCTCGACGAGAAGACCGCGAAGAGCTACCCGAACCGACGGGTCCACGATCCCCTGGACATCCACAAGGCCCGTGAGATCGCGTCGGATGCGGAGCAGGTCCCGGTGGGGATACTGTACCAGAACGAGGACGTCCCCTGCTACGAAGACATCCGCCGACTCGACCGAGAGCTCACTCCGGCCGAGGTCGGCGCCGCCCTCGACCGGGAGCTGGACAAGTTCACGGTGGAGGCGGCTGGTTGAGCCGGGAGGGCGAAGGATGTTGCCACTCCCACGAATTGAACCCAACGAAGGTCGGCACGATGCCATACACAGCAGACGCACTGCGCTATCACGCGCTCCCGGGACCGGGTAAGCTAGCCGTCGTCCCAACGAAGCCCTGCATCACACAACGAGATCTCTCGCTGGCCTACACGCCCGGCGTGGCGGTCCCGTGCAGAGCCATCGAGGCCAGCCCGGACGAGGCCTACTCCTACACGAACAAGGGAAACCTCGTGGCCGTCGTCTCCAACGGCACTGCGGTCCTTGGACTCGGCGACATCGGAGCGCTGGCGGGCAAGCCCGTGATGGAGGGCAAGGCGGTGCTGTTCAAGCGCTTCGCCGGCATCGACGTCTTCGATCTCGAGCTGAACGCGAGCGAGCCCGAGGAGATCATCCGGGTCTGCGAGGCCATCGCGCCCACTTTCGGTGGCATCAACCTCGAGGACATCCGGGCTCCCGACTGCTTCCGTGTCGAAGAGGAGCTGAAGAAGAGGCTCGACATTCCGGTCTTTCACGATGACCAGCACGGCACGGCAATAATCTCCGGGGCTGCGCTGCTCAACGCCCTGGCGCTCACCGGAAAGGACATCGCCGGCATCCGGGTGGTCTTCAGCGGCGCCGGTGCGGCCGGCATCGCCTGCTCGAAGTTCTACGAAGAGCTGGGAGTGCCCCGCGAGCACATCACGCTGTGTGACAGCCGCGGCGTCATCTACGCGGGCAGGGAGGACCTCGACCCTGGGCATCCGCGCTACAACCCGCACAAGGCTTACTTCGCGCGGTCCACGTCCAGGCGCACCCTCGCGGACGCCCTCGTGGACGCGGACACCTTCGCGGGCGTCAGCGTCGCGGGTCTCCTGACCCAGGACATGGTCCGCTCCATGGCCGAGCGGCCCTTCGTGTGTGCCATGGCAAACCCCGATCCCGAGATCGCCTACGACGAGGCGAAGAAAGCTCGCCCCGATGTCATCGTCGCCACCGGCCGGAGCGACTGCCCGAACCAGGTCAACAACGTGCTCGGCTTCCCATTCATCTTCAGGGGAGCGCTGGACGTGAGGGCCCGAGCGATCAACGAGGAGATGAAGGTCGCCGCCGCGCAGGCCCTTGCAGCCCTCGCGCGCGAAGACGTACCCGATGTCGTGCTGAAGGCCTACGGCGTCTCGAGCCTGCACTTCGGGGAGGACTACCTGATTCCAAAACCCTTCGACCCCAGGGTGCTCACCTGGGAGGCTACCGCGGTTGCGCGGGCGGCCATGGAGAGCGGCGTCGCACGCGTGCCCATCGCTGACTGGGACGAGTACCGGTATCGGCTCGAGGACTACCTCGGCGCGGAGCGAGGCGTCATGCGGCGGTTGATCCACCGGGCGCAGCA
The DNA here is from genome assembly GCA_964594295.1 of uncultured Myxococcales bacterium. Taxonomy (GTDB): domain Bacteria; phylum Myxococcota_A; class UBA9042; order UBA3505; family UBA3505; genus CAZQPP01. The sequence goes on from CAZQPP010000154.1 coordinate 15,302, forward strand.
AGAGCCGTTGCGGATCGTCTTCGCGGAGGGAGAGGACCCCAAGGTCCTGAGGGCCGCCCACATCATCGTCGACGAGGGCATCGGCAAGCCCGTACTGCTTGGGAGGCACGACGTGATCGAGCGGGCGCAACGGGAGCTGGACCTGCCGCCGGCTGAATACGAGGTGATAGATCCCGCCTCCTCGCCGCTCCTCGGCGAGTTCGTGTGGGAGTACTTCGCGCTGCGCTGCCGGAAAGGGATCATGCACGAGGAGGCCATGCGCGACATGGCCTCGCGCAACTACTTCGGGCCCATGATGGTGCGCCGTGGGCTGGCAGATGTCTTCATCTCGGGCCAGACCCGCTACTACCCCTCCGTGATCCGGCCCATGCTGCGCGTCATGTCCGACAAGACCGGCAGCAAGACGGTCGCCGCAGCACACATCGCCGTCGAGGACGGCAAGTACTACGTC
>CAZQPP010000155.1:0-13726 GCA_964594295.1 uncultured Myxococcales bacterium
TCTGCTCGGCGCATTTTACTACTTCACGGCCACCCCGATCTATCAGGCCGACGCTCAACTGTTGATCCAGCAGACCGGCCCCGATGTATGGTCGCCGGCCATGACGGCAGAAGGCAACAGACAGGCTCTGATCCCCACTTACGAACGCCTGTTCAGTAGTTCTCGCGTCCTTGAAGGAGCTGTCGAGCGGTTGCAGAAGAGTGCCCCCGAGACGCGCATCGACTTCGCGACGGCTTCCCCCGAGAAATGGACCAAGGTCTTGCGCGGCAATTTGACGGCTCGTGGCATCCGGCGAACGAACGTGATCGAGATCAGTTACCGATCTAAATCCCCCAAGGCGGCCGAAGCGGTCGTCGACGCGGGGCTGGAAGATCTGCACCCGCTGGCGGGCGATGAGCGCCCGGCGCAGCCGCCGGATCAGCTCCTCGGTCTTCCCGCTGAACATGCTGCCGCAGATGACCTCGATGGAGCCCAGACGCATCCGCCGGGGGAGGTCCACCGAGTGCATGTATTCCTGTCCGCTGGCCCAATCCATGCGTGCCTGTGGAAGAGTAGCACCTGCCAGACTCCGGGGAAAGCGGCGCTCGACGACTGGGGGGGGGCAACGAGCGGGCCTTTGCGTGGTCGCCCGCGCCTTGCGCTGCCCTCGCACCACGACTCGACCTGGACAAGTCGGAGGGCCGTGATTCACCGCAGAGCACGCAGAGAACGCGGAGATCAGTCTTCTCGTCTCCGCGCTCGCCGCGTTCTCTGCGGTGAGTCATCGCCGAGCCACACGATCTTGGCCCAAAGAACCGAGACGCGGCCGCGCTCTGGACGAATCATCTCTATCCGGGTTTCATCACCCCATGAGCTCTCTCGACGCCATCCTCCGCCCGAAGTCCATCGCGGTCATCGGCGCCTCGCGCCGCTCCAACACGATCGGCTGGCAGATCCTCGACAACCTCCTCAGGGTCGGCTTCACGGGGCCGCTGTACCCGGTCAACCCGAAGGCTTCGTCCATCCACTCGATACCCGCCTACCCCTCCGTCGCCGAGGTGCCGGGGCCTGTGGACCTGGCGCTGATCGTGGTGCCGAGCGTCCACGTCAACGAGGTCGCGTGGCGGTCTCGGCCGGCTTCAAGGAGATCGGCGGTGAGGGGGCCAAGCGCGAGCAGGAGCTGGTGTCCGTCGTGCGCGGCGCCGGCGCGCGTATGGTCGGTCCGAACTGCCTCGGGGTGATCAACAACGACCCTGACGTGGCGATGAACGCCACCTTCGTGCCGGTGCGGCCGCCGCTAGGGAACGTGGGCTTCGTGAGCCAGTCGGGGGCCATGGGGGCCAGCGTCCTGGACTACGCCAAGAGCCTCAACATCGGCGTGTCGATGTTCGTCTCCATCGGCAACAAGGCCGACGTCAGCGGCAACGACCTGCTCGAGTACTGGCGTGACGACCCCGGCACCCAGGTGATGCTCATGTACCTCGAGAGCTTCGGCAACCCGGCGAAGTTCGTCGAGATCGCCAGGGAGATCACCCGGACGAAGCCCATCTGCATCGTGAAGTCGGGTCGCACCGGCGCCGGCGCGAGGGCCGCGGCCTCACACACCGGCGCCCTCGCCGGTACCGACCTGGCCACCGACGCCCTGATCACACAGGCAGGTGCGCTGCGCGCCGAGACCGTCGAGGAGCTCTTCGACCTGGCCATGTGCTTCGCCAATCAACCCCTCCCGGCCGGCAACCGGGTGGCGATCGTCACCAACGCCGGTGGGCCCGGCATCATGGCGGCCGACGCCTGTGAAGCCAATGGCCTCGACGTCGTACACCTCGCCCCCGAGACCGAGGAGCGCCTGCGCGCGCGGCTGCCCGAGGAGGCGAGCGTCAAGAACCCGGTCGACCTCATCGCGAGCGCGAGCGCGGAGAGCTACGAGCTCGCCCTCCACAGTGTCTTCGACGACCCGAACGTCGACGCGGCGATCGCCGCCTTCGTGCCTCCCCTGGGCACACAGACCGAGGACGTCGCCGCGGCCATCGTGAGGGTGAACGAGCACCACCCGGAGAAGCCGCTGCTGGCCGTGCTGATGGGGCGGCAGGGCCTGCCGGCAGGGTTGGCCGAGCTGCACGAGGCCTCCATCCCCGCCTACATCTTCCCCGAGTCCGCGGCTCGGGCCCTCGGCGCCATGTGGCGATACCGGTGCATCGCGGAGCGACCCACGGGCGCGGTGCGCACCTTCGAGGCCGACGAGGCGGCCGTGGAGGCCGCCATCGACCGGACCCTGGACGCCTGGCGCATGCGACTGAGCGAGCCCGACGCCATGCGCGTCCTGGAGGCCTACGGCATCCCCGTGGCGCCCTGGAGCTTCGTCCCGAACGAAGGGGGGGAGGAGCTGCCCACCTCGGCCGCCGAGGCGGCGGCGGAGCTCGGCTTCCCCGTCGCCCTCAAGATCGTGTGCCCCGACGTGAGCCACAAGACCGACGTCGGAGGCGTCGTCTTGGACCTCGAGAGCAGAGAGGAGGTCGAGGGCGCCCTGTGCTCCATGCTCGACGACGTCGCGGAGAGGACGGGAGAGGAGCCGCGCCTCGACGGCGTCATGCTCCAGCAGATGGTGGGCGCGGGCAGCATCGAGACCATCGTCGGGCTCACCCGGGTGCCGCGCGTCGGCGCCCTGGTCATGTTCGGCATGGGTGGCATCTACGTGGAAGCCCTGCGCGACGTGGTCATGCGCCTGAGCCCCCTTCAGGACGCCGACGCCGACCAGATGATCCGCGAGGTGAAGCTCTTCAGCCTCCTCGAAGGTGTGCGCGGCCAGGCCCCGCGCGACCTCGCGGCCCTGCAGGAGGTGATCCTGCGGATCTCGCAGCTCGCCGAGCGCCACCCCCGCATCGTGGAGATGGACATCAACCCCCTCGTCTCCTTCGAGAGCGGGTGTTTGGCCATCGACGCGCGCGTTCAAATCGTAGCCCGCTGAAGAGCGGCCGACCTACCTCCAGGCCATCACGCGCACGTAGCCGGCCTGCGGCGACTTGGGCGTGCCGGCGGCGTCCATGAAGTAGGCCAGGGTGCTCTGACCGCCCTTGACCACGATCCAGCGCTCGTTGACGTCGTAGAGCCCGGCGCCGTGCGTGCCGTTGGCGTGGGCGGCGCTCAGGATGGGCACGAACCAGCCGCTGCCGTCGTTGTTCTGCGCCACGTAGGCCATGACCAGGGAGGGGAAGCGGTGCAGGTCGTGGCGGAACCACTTGTCCCGGTCGCCGGCGGCCGTGCTGATGCTCGTCCAGCCGGAGTCGTAGTCCGGGGTCCAGTCGAAGAGCTGCACACGGCAGTAGGCGGAGATGACCGCGACCTCGCTGCCGTCGAAGGCGTGCAGGTTGACGACCTCGCCGTAGGTCTTCACGGTCACCTCCGTGTCGCTCAGCTCGACGATGGAGGCCTGCCTCCACGCGCTGTTGTGGAACTTGGAGCTGCCCATCGCGGGGGCTCTCCACCCGCTGCCGTCATCGTTCTCGGCCACCTCGAGCACGGCGACCTCGGGCACGGTCCCGAGGTCGTGCACGATCTTGGAGCTCGACGCGTTGCCGCAGGACTGCCAGCCGCTGCTGAAGTCCGGCTGGCGGCTGATCGCGAAGAGGCGCATCACACCGCTCCGCACGTCGATGCTCTGGCGGTCGCCGAGGTCCTTCAGGGAGGCGAAGTTGGACAGGCCTCGAACCTGGGCGGCGCCTCCGTCGACGCCGCTGTAGGCGACCAGGTGGGAGGCGATGACGGCGTCCATGATCGGGATGGTGATCCGGGTGCCCTGGGCCGGCCACGCCCGCCCCCAGCCGAAGAAGAAGCTCGGCTCCTCGGCCGCGACCTCAACCTCCAGGGAGGTGCCGCCCGAGATGCCGTCGCCGAGCTGAGGGGAGAGGTCGCCGAGGATGCGCCCGTCAGCCCGCAGGGTGCCCGCGACGTGGAGCTTCGCCTGGGGATCGGTGGTGCCCACTCCCACCCTGTCGTCGTCGGCGTCGACGAAGAGGGTGCCCTCCTCGAAGGACTGGTCGCCCGTGAGGGTGGCCGCGACGCCGTCGACCTTTGTCGGGTCGAGGGCCGCCGAGGGGGCGATGTCGGCGTCCACGAGGGACTCGTCCTTCACCGCGTCGGTCGTGACGGCGCCGGCCGCCAGCATGTCACGCGTGACGGCGCCGGTCTGCGCCTCGTTGACGTAGGCGGCGTCGGCGGCCTCGGTGTCGAGGGAGAGCACCGCCCCATCCAGCTCGAGCCCGGCACCGGCCTCGTAGGTGTTGTTGTCGTCCGGGGCACAGTCCCAGACATCGCCGTCCTTGTTCTTGAGCACCTCGCCCTGGGCGCATCCGCCCACGTGCTTCGCCAGCACGCCCCCGGCGGCGAGCTGGTCCCCGCCCACGGCCCCGGGCGCGAGCTTGGGACCGTTGACCGCCCCGTCTTTGAGCTTCGCGGTTGCCACTGCCCCGTCGCCGAGCTTGGCCTCCGTGACGGCGCTCCCGGAGAGCTTCGCCTGCGTGACCGCTCCGTCCCCCAGGCTGTTGCCTTGCACGGCGCCGGGGGCGAGCATGCCGGCGCTCACGGCCTCGGCCTCTCCCTTGGCGACGAAGCTCTTGGCGACGTGCTGCTCGTCGAGGGAGATGTTGGTGCCTGTGACCGTGATCCCGGGCCCGGCCACCAGTGCAGCGTCTGCCGCGGGCGCGCAGGTCCAGCCGCTCTCCTCGCGTTTGAGGATCTCTCCGGCGGCGCACGCCCCGAGGTGTCGCGGCTGCACCGCGTCCTCGGCGATGGCCTCGGCGGTCACGGCTCCCACGCCGAGGGTCGCCGCGTCCACGGCGGCCGGCGCGATCATGGCGGTCGTGATCGCGCCCACCTCCTGCTTCCCGACGTAGACCACGTCGAGGGCGCTCTTGTTGAGCGAGATGGAGCTCGAGAAGACCGTGATCCACGCGTCCCCGGTGTAGGACGTGCCTTCGTCCTGCGCGCAGGTCCACTTGCCGAGCTGCATCTTGTAGATTTCGCGGTTGCCGCAGCCCGCGAGGTGGGCCGGCCCAACGGCGCCGGGGAGGAGCTTCGCGCCGGTCACGGCCTCGTCGGCCAGCGCCGCGCTCGAGACGGCTCCCTCCGAGAGCGCGCTCGCGCCGATCGCGCCGTTGCTCACGGCCTGCGAGGTCACGGCGCCGGGGGCGAGGTGGGGCGCCCCGACGGTGCCCTCGGCCAGGGCCGCGTCCGAGACGCAGCCGGCGCAGTCGAGGGCGAGGGCGAGGTCCGCGGTGTCGGCGCTGCCGGCCCTGGCCGCCCGCTGCGCGTGGAAGGCGTAGGGCACCGAGACCAGCTGCACCCGCGGCAGCTCCTCGGTGTCGTCCACGCTCACCCCGACGAACACCGAGCCGTTGTCGCTGAAGATCGTGCCGTCCAAGGGGTTGATCGTGCCGGCGAGGACCGAGAAGCGGCTGCCGGTCACGGGCACGGCGGGGAGCTCCTCGGAGTAGAGCTCGTTGCCTCCGTCGGCCGCGTCGTAGAGCGTGATCTTCATCTTGACGGTGGCGTGCACGGGCGCGCCGCCGGTCCCGTGGAGATAGCCCTGCACGTCGAGGAGCTGCGGCACGGCGGCGTCCTCGGCGGCGGCGGCGGTGGGGAGGGCGACGAGGAGCAGAGCGGCGAGCAAACCAGCCGCCGTCTGTGCGATCTGTGCTTTCATCTCTCGTCTCCGAATCGGTAGCTCAGGGCTCGGCCGACATGCTCGGGTACAGGCCCAGCTCGAGGGGGGGGGCGTCGTCGGGAGCGGGAGGGCCTCCCGCGACGCCGCTGCCCACGCTCAGCTCGAGGCCGGGGGCGTCGCCGGCGGCAGGCACGAAGAGCCGGGCCGGCGCGGCGCGGAGGTCCACGGCGACGTAGCCGCAGCCCTCGTCGGTGGTGCCGTCGCAGTTGTTGTCGGCGCTGTCGCAGACCTCGTCTTCGGGCAGCACGGCGCCTTCGCAGGGGCCGAGCTCGCCTTCGTGGCAGGTCTGCACCCCGGGGGCGCAGGTGCCTTTGCCCTCGGTGCCTTCCGGGCCCTCGTAGCACGCCTGGCTGTGCTCGACGGGCGCGTAGGCGCAGCCCTCCGGCCCGCACGAGCCGTCCGTGCAGGGGTTGTCGTCCTCGCAGGGGTTGGGCGCCCCCGCAGCGCAGAGCCCTGCCTCACACCGGTCGTCCACGGTACAGGGATCGCCGTCCTCGCAGGGCACGTCGTCCTCGCCGGGCTCGCTCTTGCAGCCGACGTAGGCCTCGCACAGGTCGGCCGTGCAGGGATCGCCGTCGTCGCAGACGAAGGGCTCGTATGCGCACGTCGCTCCCCCATCGCAGCGCTCCGTCGTGCAGGGATCGAGGTCCTCGCAGTCGCCGTCGCGGGCGCAGGGCCCGCCGGCTTGCCCGCACCCTCCCGCCGGGGGAAGGCAGAGGTGCGAGCCTCCGCCGGGAGCTTCTCTGCAGGCCATTCCATCGGGACAGCTGCCGTCGCCGGGGGCGCAGCCCTCGAGACAGAACTCCCCCGCGCCGAGGGCGGTGCAGGTCAGCCCGTGCAGGCAGTCCTCGCCCGTGCCGCAAGGTGTGCAGTGGGCCTCGGGAGGCGGCTCGCAGCCCCCCTGCCCATCCTCCACGTACCCGGGGTGGCACTCCTCGAGCACGCAGGTGGGCTCTCCCTCGACGAGCTCGCAGGCAGCCTGGCCGTCTTGAATCTCCGGGCAGCGCTCAGAGCACCCTCCGCAGTGCTCCACGTGGAGATAGGCCCCATCCACCATGAAGTCCTCGTCCACCTCTGCGTCGCAGTCGTCGTCGTCGCCGTTGCAGGTCTCGGGCTCTGGCCCCTTGCCGGTGCACGCCGACAGCCCCTCCTCGCCGCACCTCCGGTCGCCGCGGCAGGAGCCGTAGCCGCAGGCCGTCATCGAGCCGTCGGCCCTTGCCCACTCGTTGCACCCGCACTCGCCGCCGTCGGGCACGCACTGCCTGCCCCTCGGAGCCCCGTCCGGCCCCAGGATCTCCTCGCAGGCGTAACCCTCCGGGCAGGGCAGGAGCTCCTCGGCGCAGGCTATGCCGCAGAAGGAGCCGAGGCCGTCAGGGGTGCTCGGATCGCCGGTCGTCGGCAGGCAGAGATCGCCGGCCCTGCCGCCGTGCTGCTGGCAGTCGAGGTCGTTCCGGCAGGGGCGGCACAGGTTGAGCGCGCGGAGCACGCAGACGGAGCGCGGGGCGCCGTCGATCTTCATCAGCCGGCAGAGCCAGCCGTCGGGGCAGTCGTCTTCACAGCTCTGAGAGCAGACCGTCTTGCCCCCCTCGGTGCGCAGGCAGGCCTCGTCCGAACAATCCGAGTGCTCTGCACAGGTCGAGCCGAAGGCCCCGGGGGGGGCGCCCCCGCCGTCGTCCTGCTCGGCGTCCAAGAGGACGTCGCCGCGTGCGTCCGCGTCGCTCTCCTCTCCGTCCGGGTGTTCGTCCGTGCCGGGGTCGAGCAGCGCGTCAGCGTCCTCTCTCGAGGGGCGCTCGCTGTCAGGGCGCGGCCGGTCGCGCCAGCCCGGCCCCGGATCTACCCCGCCAATGGTCTCCCCGACGTTCGAGACCTCTTCCTCGGCGGGGGCGGAGCACGCCATCACCCCCAGGCACACCGTCAACCACGCGATGGCTCCACGACTCATCACACCATTTACCCAAAATGCGAGCCGGGGGGCCAACCCTCCGCGATCCACCGCCTGATCCAGCATCATGCCCGGAAGAGCCTCGCGCAAAGGCGCGAAGGCGCGAAGCGGCCAACACCCGACGCGTGCTGGTCAAGAGCGGGGTGGGGTGTCGCGCTCGTACACGTACACGTACTCGTCCTCCTACCCGTGCACGTGCACGTTTTCCCTCCTCTTCCTGTGGTGCCGCAGGCTGCTAGTCCGTTGCGAAGTTTTGGGTCATCGTCACCCACGACAGCCAGTCGTAGAGCGACAGGTCCCTGTTGCTGTAGTGGTGGATGTTGAAGTTGGGCGCCAGGGCGCGGACGAAGCGCATGGAGCCCCGCTCGCCGGGGTCGAGGATGCTGAAGCCGGCCATCTGAGCGATGTCGGGTAGCTCGATACGCCTGATCTCCGGTGCCACGACGGTCCACATCGGGTAGCCGGAGGAGTTGGAGAGGCGCACGTAGTTCAACGCCTCGGCGGGCCGATCCGGGGCCTCCCACAGCAGCACGGGCGGGTGGTTGAGGGGAGCGAAGTCGCTCGGCCTCTCGACCACGGGCGGGTCGAGGAGGGGGCCGAGGTAGACCTCGTGGTGGCCGAGGGCGAGGATTGGGAGGCTGTCCCTGGGCCCGATGAAGGCGCGGGTGCCGAGGGAGGCGTTCACCGAGTGCAGCTCGCGCCAGGACTCGCCGGTCCAGTGGTAGATGCGGCCCCGCGGGCCGCCCGCCACGAGGGTGCCGTCGTCGAGCAGGCGCAGCGCCCGCACGGAGTCGAAGCAGGGCGGCGGCAGGAGCTCCCAGGCGGTCGTGCCCTCACGGAGCGCCACGACGCCGCGCTCGCCGGAGACCGCGAAGGTGTCTCCGAGGGCGTCGATGGCGTAGAGGTCGCGCGCGCGGCCGTCGGGAGTCGGGAAGACCTCCTTGGTCCAGCCTCCCTGAGAACGGCGCCAGATGGCGCTCTCCTGTCCCACGGCCCGCACGACGCCCCCCGCTCCGACGGCGACGCCGTAGAGGGTCTCCGGGAAGCCGTAGCCCTGGAAGTCCCACCCGGGCAGCCACTTCAAGATGTAGCCTTCGCCCACGACGTAGGGTCCGCCCGGCGCGTCGGCTACGGCGTGGAGGTCCGCGTCGGCCGGTGCCTTGAGCGCTCGCCAGCCGACCCCGTCGTAGCTCAGGGCGGTGCCGCGGTCGCCCACGGCGAGGAAGGAGCCGTCGTCGAGGGCCGCGACGCCGTGGAGGTCCTCACGGGTGGGGCTTGACTGCACGATGAGGTTCCGCCCGTTCCAGAAGAGGATCGTCCCCTCGGCCCCCACCGCGAAGGTCCGCGTGTCCGAGCTCGCGGCGGCGTCGATGGAGGGGGCGCGGCCGATGGAGCGGAGCTCGTAGCCCTCCGGCCCCGCGGCGAGCATGACGTGCTGCAAGACCTCGCTCGGCACGAGCTCGTCCAGGAGGACCTCGGCGCTCGGCGTGTACTGGGGCTCCGGGGGCCGAAGGTCCACGTGGAAGGTGAGATCTGCGTCGGAGAGGTCTCCGGTGAAGCTCGCGGGGACGCCCTCGAGGCGGTGGAGGGCGCCCATCTCGTCTCGGGGCTCCGCGACGCCGAGGGGGATGATGCCGTCCGAGCCCAGATCCAGGAAGACCTTGACGCTCCTGCGCGGGAAGTCCTCTTCGGGGAGCGGGTTGCCGAGCCGGATGTCGAGGTGATCGGTCAGCGGGATGTCGAGGAGCAGGGAGAGCTCGATGCCGGAGCCCTCGGGCGAGACGATCGTGTGCCTGCTGATTCCCATGATCACCGGGGTGAACTCCTCGGTCTCCGGGTCGACCACGCCCCGCTGGCAGACGACGGCGACGTCGCCGAGGCGGGTAGCGTCCTTCGGCAGGGTGACCAGGCCCGCTTCGTCCTCCGTGACCGGGATCATCTCCGGGGGCGCCGAGAAGATGCTGGTCTGGGAGACGAAGCAGAAGGTCTTCTGGTCGCCGGCCTCGGGCAGGCAGATGGGGACCTGCGCGCCGAAGGCGAAGCACTCGAAGCCCTCAGGGCAGTCCGAAGGGCCCGCGCAGGTGCGGGTGCAGAAGGGGCGACCCTCCTCGGGGGTGACGCAGATGCCGTCCCCGCAGTCGCTGTCCTGGCTGCACGCGGCGCAGATCTCGACTCCGGTCTCGGGGGTCTTGACGTTCTCGTCACACTGCCCGGGCGGCACCATCAGGTACTTGCCCACGAAGTCCGCCGACACCGTGATCGGCTGAGAGTCGGGGGTCTGGATGGGTGGCGACGGGCCGCCGGGCTGGGAGGGGTCGAGGCGCACGAGGTAGACGGTGACGTTCTCCGCGTCGAACTCGACGACCGAGTAGGCCGTGTAGCCCAGCTTCGCCGCGGTGACCGTGACGGGCCCGCGGAGCCCCGGTCCGCTCAGGGTCACCTGCCCGTTGAGGTCGGTGGATCCCCTGTGGGGAGTGTCCGGGTCGGCGCCGATGGTGACGAAGGCCCCCATGACGGGCTCTCTGCCCCCTGCCTGCAGCACGGTCACGTTGACGGCCTCGTCCACAGGATCGCCCCAGGTGCCGCCCTGGGTCGCGGTCGGATCGAAGTACTGCCAGGCGCGACGGAGCCTGCGCTCGTCGCCCATGGGTCCCCGGATGGTGACGTCGGCGAGGCCCGGTACGCCGCGCGGGCTGAAGCCCGTGAGCAGCTGGCTGCCGTGGAGGCTGACCTGCGCCTCGCGGTCGCCGATGAACACGCGCGTGCCGGTCAGGAAACCTGCCCCGACGACCCGGAAGTAGGTCCCGCCCGCTCGCGCCCCGCGCGCGGGGTGCAGGAGGAAGACCTGGAGATCGGCGCTCGCGTAGGTGAAGCCGTCCTCGAGCTCGGCGCGGCGGCCCTGGACCTCGACGCTGACCGGGACGCTCCCGGGAGCCCCCGGGGGAGTCCTCGCCCTCAGCGTCTGCAGGTCGACGCGCTCCACGGCGGCGGCGGGGAGCGCGCCGAAGCGCACCTGGGCGCCGTCGAAGAAGCCGGAGCCCCGGATCGTGACCTCGGTCCCGCCCTGCCTCGGGCCCTCCGAGGGCACCACCTCGTCGACACGCGGCATGTAGGTGTAGCTGAAAGCGCGCGCGAGCAGGGCCGACTGAGCCCCGGCCTCGAGGTGCACGTCGACGGCCCCCGGCTCACCGGGAGGCGTCACGACGCGGACGACCCCTGCGCTGCCGTGGGCCTCGACCACCTCGGCCTTCGCCGTGCCGAAGCGGACCTCGATCTCGGGGCTCCCGGCCGGCACCCCGGCTACCTTGAGGTCCACCTCCGTCCCGCCCCCGATGTCCCCCACCGCAGGCGAGAGGCCGATGAGGCGAAGCCCGGAGCCCGCATCCGCCACGTAGGTGTAGCCGCGCGGGACTATCTGGGTGCCGTAGGGGGTCCTGACCTTCAGGTCTACCGAGCCGATCTTCCGCGCCGGCGGGGCGACGAAGGACAGGCCCTTGTCGAAGGGCTGCGGGTCCGTGCCCGGGCGCGTCCCGAACCAGACCTCGGTCTCCTCGGCGTAGCGGAGCCCCTTGCCCACCAGCGCGACGAGGGTGCCGCCGCTGGCGGGGCCGACCGAGGGGAACACACGCTCGACCGAGGGCGGGCTCACGTACAGGAAGCCGTCGCGCAGCCTCCCAACCTGTCCCTCGATGGTCACGAAGACGTCCGCCGGGCCCTCGCGGCCGACCGGGGCGATGGCGAGGATGGTCGTGGCGTCGACCACCTCCACCCGCGGCGCGAGGCGTTCTCCGACCAGCACGTTGGCTCCCTCTGTGAAGCCCGACCCGTGGATCCAGAGCGGCGTGCCGCCCTCGCTCCTGCCGAAGGAGGGCTCGACCACCGACACCACGATCTGGCTCTCGTAGCGGTAGGCCTCCGCCAGCACCACGAGCCGACCGTCGGGGCGCTCGACCTTGACGTGGACCGTGGCGCGAGGGTGAGGGGGAGTTCGCACCGTGATGCGCTGGTCGCCCTGCACGTAGACCTCCGGCGCCTCGACCGCTCCGAAGAAGACCTTCGTGCCCGGCAGGAAGCCGCGCCCCTCTATGCGCACCTTCTCGAGCCCGCTGACGGGGCCGTGATCCGGCTCCACTGCGAGGATGGCGAGGCTCAACATGCTGGTGTCGCCGAGGGCGTCTCCTTCGGCGACCGGCTCCCAGGTCGCCCCGTCGGGCAAGGTGAAGCTCGAGTCCGGCGCCACGCCGGGCGGCCCCACCGGGATCTTGATTTTGCAGCCGGCCGCCAGCGCCGCGGCGGCGAGCAGGGGGAGCAGGGCTCTTGACAACCTCGACATGCGTTCTCCCGCCAGCGTGCGGCTCCGGGCTCGTGGAGGAGGTGGGCGCACGTTTGGAGGTCGGTCTGCCGAGGGTAGCAGGCCGGGTGTAGGCGCGCCAGGTATCGAGGCCCTCATCGCCCTTGCGCACGGCCCTGCGCGGTCACCTCGGAGGGGGCCTGCAGGCGCTCGATCGCCGCCCTGAAGACCCGGTCCCCCACGACGCCCGCGTAGTCGTGGAACACTTGGAGCTCCCGGTCCAGGAAGACGGTGTAGGGGTACACGGGCACGCGCAGGGCGCGCTCGATCTCCTCGTCTCCGACGAAGACCGGCACCCCGACGGGCTGGCTTCGCACGAGCTTCATGAGGGCGGTGGGGCTGTCGATGCCGATCGGCACGAGGCGAACGCGGTCGCCGTAGCGGGCTGCGAGCCCCTTGAGGCTCGGCCACTCGCGCATGCACGCCCCGCACCAGGTCCCGAAGACGTGCAAGGCCACGGGTCCCGAGGCGGCCAGCGCGGCCAGGTCCGTGATCCTGCCCGACCCGAGCTCGACGACCGTGACGGCCTCGATCCGGGTGCCGGGCGCCAGGTTGCCCGAGCCGAGCCCCGAGCGACCGAGGGCCACCCACAGGAGGAGGCCGATGAGGGCCGCCGGGAAAGCGAGGCTGCGGAGGCGTTCGAGCATGCGTTCTCGAGGTTGGTCCACCCAAGATAGGGCGTCTCGGCCCCCTGACCAGGGGACCTGATTCAGGGCAAACGAACGAGGCGCGGCAAGAATGCCGGGTCGGGTCGCAGCGAGAGCTCGGCGCCCTCGAGGCCGCGCGCGAGTACGACGACGTTGTCCTCGTGCCACAAGAAGACGACCGGGAGATCCCGCAGGAGGCGTCGCTGCACCAGCTCGTAGAGGGCCTTGCGCTCGGAGGGCTGCTCCACGCGGCGGGCGCGGTCGAGCCAGCAGTCCAGCTCGGTGTCGGACCAGAAGGAGCGGTTGCCGCCGCCGGAGCGGGGTGGTCGGCCGAGGGCGAGGAAGGAGAGGGTGTCCACGGCTCCACGGGTCAGCCGGCTCGCGGCCCACGCGCGGCATGTAGTGGAGGCGAGGTCCGAGGCCAGCAGGCCCAGCAGCCCCGGCTCGAGGTGGTTTCGTGGCGCGCGCCCCCGCGCCGTGACAGCGTCGTCCACGCTGCCGAGGGGGGTCGACAGGCTGTGGAACATCCAGCGCAGCATGTCGGGCTCGATGGGCTCGGGGAGCTGGAGCACGGCCATCTCGTATCGGCCGCCGCGTACGTGCTCCAAGAAGGTGCCGAGCTCCAGCGAGCGGACGCGCACGTCTATGCCCACGGCGCCGAGGAAGCGGGCGATGTCGCGCGCTACGAGGCGGCGCTGCCGGTCGTTGGAGGCGAGCAGCTCGAGGCGCGCGCGGGTGCCTCCGGCGTCCGGCCGGAGGCCGGCGCGGTCGAGGAGCTCGCGGGCCACCTCGGGGTCGTAGGGGGGAGGATAAAGGCCCTCCGCATGAGCCCAGTGACCCTCGGGGAGCATGGAGGCGGCGACCCGCGCGGCTCCGCCGAAGCGTGTCCCGGCGATCCACGCGCGGTCGAGGGCGTGCGCGACGGCCCGCCGCACACGCGCGTCGTGCAGGGGCGCCCGTGTCGTGTTCAGGGTGAGGTAGGTGACGGCGATGGAGGGGTGCCGGAGCACCTGCACCTCGGGCGCTTCTTCGAGCAGGGAGACCACCGCCGGGGAGAAGTCGTTGTAGACGAGGTCGGCGTCGCCGGC
>CAZQPP010000155.1:13736-15707 GCA_964594295.1 uncultured Myxococcales bacterium
CGAGCAGGCGCGTGTTCTCGTCGGGCAGGGTGCGGAAGACGGTGAAGCGAGGGTGCTCGCGCGAGGGCGTGGTGCGCTCGAGCACGACCCCGCGGTCGCCATCCCTGCGGTGGACGCGGTAGGGACCTGCGCCCACAGGGTCCCGCGTGGGGTCGACCGGCGTCCCGCGGGGCACGATCCCTATGACGAGGTCGGTCATGAAGGTGGCCACCGGAGAGCGCAGCACGAAGCAGACCCGGTCGCCGTCCTCGCCGTCGGGCAGCAAGACCTGCGTGAAGCGGTCCCGGTAGAGTCCGCCGATGGGAGAGCGGTTGCGAGGCTCCATGGCCGAGAGGATGGTGTGGGCCACGTCTCCGGCTCGGAGAGGGCGCCCGTCGTGGAAGCTCACGTCTCGGCGCAGGACCACGCAGCGGCGCAGCTCGCCCTCCTCCACGATCTCCTTCGCCAGGTCCGGCTCCGCGGCAAGGTCTCTCCCGCGAACACGGTAGAGCCCGCGATAGACCAGGCGGCTCACCTTGGCGGTAGTGCTGTCGCGCAGGAGCCTCGGGTCCAGGGGGCCGACCGCCGACGACACGAGCATGACCACCCGATCTTCCCTGGAGCCCGGCCAGGGGGTCTCGTGCCGGCAGCCGCAGAGCCAGAGGGTCGCCGCCAGCAGAGAGAGGCCGAGGAGCGCTGCTCCCGCCTTTGGATCCTTGGTGCGCGTGCTCGCCTCCCGAAATCACCTCTGTTACCTTCACACCGAGAGGTCGGCATGTCACGTCCGATGGGCAGGAGTCTCCGGGTGACGCTGCTGATGGCGTCACTGCTGCTCGCCCCGCCCCGCGCGGAGGCGACGACCTGGCAGGTCTGGAGCGAGACGACGGCCCACGCCTATCGGTTCTTCGACGCGGAGCGCCGTCCCGTCGAGCGCCTGCGCTTTGGCGAGACCCTCTTCCTCGCCGCAAGAACCCCGCTCTCGGGGCAGCGCGGCCTCGTGCTAACGCGCGCGCTGCTCCGCTTCCAAGGGGACACGCGCGTGGGCGAGCGCGACGCCGAGCTGCAGGAGAGCTTCCAGCCGACACGCTTCGACCTGCTCACCGCGAGCGCGGCGGGCTACGGCCTCGCCTCGGGGTTCCTGGACTTCGAGATCGGCAGGACGGTCCGCCTGGACTCGCTCGGCTTCGCGATGCTCGACGGCGCCTCGGTGGACCTGCACACCCCGTGGTACTTCGGGCTGGGGGTGCACGCGGGGAGCGAGCCCACCGACACGCAGGATGCCCTGACCTGGAACCCCTACCGCATCGAGGGCCGTCGGGACGAGGAGAGGGACCCGACGGTGATGATGGTCGGAGCCTCGCTCTTCTCGACCGGGCTGGGCCTGCACAGCATCCGAGTCGACGCGCGCCAGTGGCGGGACACCGAGAGGAATGTCCGCGCCTTCCAGGTCGCCGCCGCCGTGAGGCTCGCCTTCCCGGACGCCCTCTTCACCGACCTCGACGCGCGCTACGACCTGCTGGGCAAGCAGCTCGCGGACCTGCGCGGCAGGGTCGCGGTGCCGGTCTCGAGGGCGGTCGAGGTGGAGGCCCGCTACGTGCGCTCGGTGCCGGTCTTCGACAGCGCGAGCATCTGGAGCGTGTTCTCCGTCTTCCCGATGCAGGAGGCTGCGGCCGGGGTGCGCCTGAGGGTAGGGCCCGAGGTCTCCGTGAACGCCCGCGGCACGCTCCGCGTCGTGGACGACGACCGCGGCGCCGAGACCGAGCCGGGCGGGCACTTGAGCTTGATGTGGAGGCCGGGGCGTCGAGCGGCGACGGTCTCATGGGATCACTACGACGGCTCGACGGGGAGCTGGGATCTCTTCTGGCTCGAAGGGAGCAGCCCCGTCTTCGTGCGGGAGCTCGTCATCCGCGGCGCCTTGACCTTCCTCTTCACCGCCGACCCGGTGAGTGCCGAGGAGGACGAGAGGCAGGCTTACGGAGCGCAGGTGGGTTT
>CAZQPP010000156.1:0-15638 GCA_964594295.1 uncultured Myxococcales bacterium
CGTGGCCGATGTGCGGGCGGTCGTTGACGTAATAGATTGGCGTCGTGAAGTAGGTGCGCCCGGTCATAGGTAGCTCTTAGCTGTTAGCTGATAGCGATTAGCTACTAGCTGTTAACCGCTAACTGCTAACTGCTAACTGCTAATAGCTGGCGGCCTCGGGCCGCCAATAGCGCCCCCGGGAGGACTCGAACCTCCGGCTCACAGGGATTAGGAATCCCCGGCTCTATCCTGCTGAGCTACGGGGGCGGTGGGGGGCCCCGCATAGCAGAAGGGGCGCGGACTCGACAATCCGGCATTTCCCTTGGAGAGTTGTCGGATGTCCTCCACTTCCTCGAAGGGGGCGGCTCCGTCTTCCCCTGTGAGGCTGGCGGTGCCGCTGCTGGCCGTGTCGCTGCCGGTCTGCACGGCCCTGCTCTTCCTCGCCCGCAACCACCTCGCCACGGGCGGCGCGATCACCCCGCCCCTCGACGACACCTACATCTACTTCCAGTACGCGCGCACCTTCGCGCGCGGCGAGCCCTTCTCGTGGCTGCCGGGCGGCGGCTACACCACGGGAGCCACGAGCATGATCTACGTCCCGCTGCTGGCCCTCGGCTGGGCGCTCGGGGCGCGCGGCCCGTGGCTCTACGCGGTGGCCTGGGGGCTGGGGCTCCTGTTCTTCGCGCTGGCGCTGTGGCGCATGGGGCGCTGGCTCGAGAGGGAGATCTCGACAGCGGCGGCCGTGGGCGGGTTGATCGCCGCCGGGTCCTCGGGGGTGGTGCTGTGGAGCGTGCACTCCGGAATGGACGGGGCCGTGCTGCTGGCGGCGGCGGTGCTGGCGGCCGAAGCCGTAGGAGCGCGCCTTCGAGGGCGCGGTCCATCGCTCGTGGTTCTGGCCTGGCTGCTCGGCGCCATGCCCCTCGTGCGCCCCGAGGCGGGCACGATAGCCATCCTCCTCGGCGCCTCGCTCGCGGCCTGCGCGCCTCGCGGATACCGGCTGCGCACGGGGGCGTTGCTGGTCGGGCCGGCGGTCGCCGTGACGGCGGCGTTGGCGCTCCTGAACGCCACGCTGACGGGCTCCGCCGCCACCAACGGGATGATCACGAAGTCCTGGATGAGCGATCCGACCAGGACCTTCTCCGAGCGCGTGGCCAAGGTCCTCGCCGAGACGGGCGTCTTCCTCGAGCGCTTCGCTCTGCCGCGGGGCCCGGCCTTCGAGCGCGCGCTGCTCGCGCCTCTCTTCATCGCCGGCGGGGTGCTGGGGGCGCGGCGCGGCCGCACTCTGTGGTTGCTCGCCGGTGTCGTGCTCGTCGGCGTCGGGCTCACCTTGCAGTCCTCCTACGCGAACGTGCACCGAAACCGCTACCAGGCGCCCTTCCTCGCGGCGGGTTATGCCCTCGCCGGGGCCGCGCTCGTCTACGGCCTCGCCTGGCTCGCGAGCAAGAAGGGCCCGTGGATGCGCTACGCGGCGGCAGGCCTCGGCGTCGTCCTGCTGCTCGCCAGCGGCCTGCGTGACACCTCGGCCTGGGGCTGGCGCTTCGCCCTCGACGCCAGGGACATCCTCCGCCACCCGGTGGCGGCGGGCCGGTGGCTCAAGGAGGAGGTCGCGCCCAGCGAGGTGGTGGCAGTGCACGACGCGGGAGCCATGCCCTACTTCAGCGACCACCCCCGCTTCCTGGACCTCGTCGGCCTCGGCACGAACGGCGTCGGCCGCTGGTACCGCAGCGGCCCGGGCTCGCTCTTCGAGCGCATCGAGAGCCTCCCAGAGGAGGAGCGGCCGGACCGGTACGCCGTCTACACGGACTGGTTCGAGGACGTGGACCTGCTCGGGGCGGTGCGCCACCGCATCGTGCTCGAGCGCCGCAGCATCGTCCCGAACCCGGTCCTGACCGTGCTCGACGCCCGCGGGGAGCTCTTCACGAGCGGACACCGCCCGTGGCTTCGAGGCGTGAGCCCCGAAGACGTGCTCGACGCCGTGGACCTCGCCGACCTCGACTCCGAGGAGGCACACTCCTTCGACCACGGCGATCGCCCCGGGCCGACCCGCTACATGCGAGGACCCACGCCGGAAGCCGGGCTCGGAGGAGACGGCGCGCGGTGGGTGCGCGGCCCGGTGAGCTTCGTGCTGCGGCCGCGAGGAGAGCCCGCCAGGCTCGTGCTGCGCGTCGCGACGCCGGGAGGCTCGAAGCTCGCAGTGCAGGTCGGTGACGGGGCGCCGGTCTCCCTCACCTTCCGGGAGGGCAAAGACCTCGTGGACCGCGTCGTGACCGAGCTGCCGATAGCCGGTGGGGAGCAGAGCCCGGCCATCCGGCTCTCCCCCGAAGGTTCGAGCGCGATCTTCGTCGCCCGCGCCTACCTGGTCAGAAGTGGAACTGGAGGTTCAGCTCCCCGCTGACGAGGTTGAAGTGCGCCGACTCCGGGGGCACGCCCCAGTAGGACGAGTCGTAGTTGTCGACGAAGATGGCGCGGTAGAGGGCCCGCGTGCCGAGCGACACCGAGCGGCTGAGCCGGATGTCCACGCCTCCGCCGAGGTCGAGGCCGAAGCCCTCGAGCTCACGCGAGGCCAGGCCGTCGCTGTAGAAGCCGACCAGGCTTCCTCCGACCTGCAAGAAGGGCTCGAGCCTGCGCGATGATGGGAGCATGAAGACCTTGGCGTCCACGTTGAATGCCTGGAAGAGTCCCTTGCCGGCCTCGCCGTTGGGCTTGTCGACCTCGTGCGAGGTGGCGCGGTAGCCGGCCTCCACGGCGAGGAAGCGGCTCATGCGCAGGCCGCCGAAGAGGTGGAAGCCGCCTCCCGAGCGCAGGAGCTCGGTTACCCGTGCGTTGCTCGCGATACTGAAGTCCGCCGAGCCGCCGAGGCCGAGGTAGAGGCCGGTCCTCGAGTACACCGGCTCGAGCCTCCTCGGCGCGCTCCGGTAGGGCGCCGGGCGGTAACGCGAAGGAGGCGGCTGGCGCATGCTCGCAGCCTCGGCGGCGGCAGCGGGCGGTGCCGAGGAGGCCAGGGCGAGCGCCGAGGCCAGGAGAGCGGCTATGAGCACGAAGGCGAGGCGAAGGCAAGCGTTCAGGCCCTTGGCCTGGACGCGCGCAGCGAGCCAAAGGCGAGCGAAGTGACCCAAGCGGATTCCCCAAGCGGTCGGGACTCTGCTCCGGATGGCGGACGAGCCGAACGCAAGCCGGTGCGGATTCGTTTCGAGTGGTGCGGGCAGGAGGTCGACGTCGGCTTGGGCATGGTAGGCAGCAGGTTTGCTAGGCAGATTCGGCAACTTGGACCCCCGCAAACGATTTCGGGCAGAGCAAAAAACGAGCCATTGGGTGTCGGTGCCGAGACGAACGACAGCCCGAGCATATTCTCAGACCGCCCTCGGGGGCCAGCCGGCGACGGCCTACAGGATCTTGATCGGCACCCCGTGGGTGTCCCCGCGCTTGCCGATCTCGAACGCGGCGGAGTGGTCCGCCGTGAGGGTGTCCACCAGCTCGAAGCCCTTGGACCCGCGCCTGAGGAAGCGCACCCGGCCCGAGGCGATCTTGCTGTTGAGGCAGTGCACCAGGCTGCCGTCGGGGTTGTGGTAGTTCACGCCGACGAAGTCGCAGGCCGGCGCCGTGAAGTCGGCCTCGAGGCGGTGCTCCGGGCCCGCGGCCCACAGCCTCCAGCGCAGGCCCTCCAGGCAGCTCCTCGACAGGAGCAGGGTGCGCGGGGTCGACAGGAGGATCGGCTCGCCGTCGTACTCGAGGTAAGCGAGGCTGAGCCAGGGTGTGCGCTGGGGGCCCACCTGATCCCGGCTGCTGACCGCCTCGAAGACCGCGCGCCCCTTCCCTTGGAGCACGTTCGAGTGGACCCAGGCCCAGAGCGGCGCGTGGGCGCGGCCCCAGTTGTGGCCCTGCATGCCCGGCGCGCCGTCTATCTCGACGCGGTGATCACCTACCTGCACGAAGCCATTCATGCGCACGTCGGGCTGGGGAGTGCAGAGCTTGTTCTTCGGGAAGGCGGCGCTCTCCCTGTACATCCAGGAGTAGGGCAGGTGGCGCACCCCGAAGCGGCGCGGCTCGAAGCTCAGGTCCCAGGTGATGGTCCCGCGCCCCTCGTCGCCCACCCGGCCGCTCGTCTTGCCCTGGCGCAGCTCGGACTCACCGAAGCGGAGGTAGAAGACGTCGGGCTCGATGCGCCAGGTCTCGCGGCCGAAGGTGTCCTTGAGGGCGACGTGCTCACCGCCGCGGGTGTCGAAGGCGATGGCCCAGACCTCGCCGATGGGCGCGTCCCGGTCCTCGGAGGGCTGAAGGATGGTGAACTTCAGCCAGAAAGCCCTGTAGTCGGGTCCCTCGGCCGGGCCCGCTGGATCTGCGGGGAGATTGCACTTGAGGAAGTAGGACTCGACGTGCCCCGCCTGGGCGAGGCCGGAGTGCCAGCGGACCTCGTTGTCCTGCTCGGAGGGTGAGAGTGTCGTGGCCGAGGCCACTCAACGCACCTTCAGGGTGCTCGGAGCCTCGAGCTTCAGGCCGGTGTTGCCCGGAGGCAGGCCGAGGAAGGCGCGGACCAGGGAGTCCAGGCTCGCGAGCGGCATGCGGTGCGGGATGGCGGGCAGGCCGGGACCCATGCGCGGCGTGCAGCGCTCCTCGCCGAGCATCGCGCTCGTGCAGCCCTCGGGCACCACGTCCCGCCGCAGCACGGCGGCTCCCCCGAGATCGTGCACGGCGACAGCCTCGACGCCGGGCTTGCGATCGATCCTGAACACGCCCTGCGACGCCCCGAGGGGCGTGAGGCCCTGCCCGGTCATCTCGAGGAACAAGAAGACCTCCTGCTGCGGCGTGAAGGTCGGCATGCCCGGGACGGCCAGGGTGTAGCCGCCGAGCTTGCCTCCGACCAGCCGGAGCACGAGGGCCGCGCCGGTGCGCTTCTCACCCCTGTAGTGCTCGAGGATGCGGACGTGCACGTCGGTGAAGGCCCTCAGCCCGCGTGGACCCTGCTCCTTGGTGCGCCTGGCCACCTCGGCGTCCGCTACCGGGCGCCCCTCCTCGTCGAGGATGACGTTGGCGACGTGGGTGACGACGCCGCGCGCGATGGTGTGGCTGTCGCGGGTCAGGTCCTGGAGGTCGGCCGCCAGCACCGTCATGGCCGCGGCCGGGCCGGGGATCAGCAACAGCAGCAGGAAGGAGAGGCCGAGGAGCGAGGCGCGCGAGGGCATGTAGGGCTCCGGTGCGGTGGGAGGAAGAAACTAGCCAAGCGGGAGGAGGATGCCAAGTGCTGGCTGGCGCTCGTGGCCGCAGCCTGGCACTGAGACGAAGGCGCCGCTAGGATTCTTCAAGCTACGCGCTTGCGGGGGCGGGCGTTCTGAAGGAGAACGCCCCGCAAACTCCTTGTTTCACGGCATTGAGCACCTCCTCCTGGACATACCACCCCTTCGAGCTGGCCTTCACCGGCCTCTCGGGCTCGGGCAAGACGACCCTGGTCACCCGGCTCATCTCCCACCTCGAGAAGCGCCGCCGCGTGGCCTACCTGAAGCACGCGCACCACCTCGTCGACTCGGACCGCCCCGGCAAGGACACGCACCGCGCCACCGAGTCGGGTGCCTGCGCCGTCGCCGCCCTCTCGCCGGGGCGCACGATCTGGTCGAGCACGAGCGTGACCGATCCCCTCGTGATCAAGGTGGCCCTGTCCAACGCCGACTTCCTGTTCTGCGAGGGCTTCAGGACGAGCGCGCGGCGCCGCGTTGTCGTGCTCGACGAGAGGCCGCTGCACCGCGAGGACAGGGAGGCCATGAGCCGCGGGGAGGTCGCGGCCTTCGCCGGCATCGGTCACTGCCCGCCGGCAGATCTCGTCGGCCCGACCTGGTTCGACAGGGACGACATCGCGGAGCTCGCCGACCACATCGAAGAGCGAATGCTCGCGCGCGCGCGCGAGGTGCCCTTGTACGGGCTCGTGCTCGCCGGAGGGGAGAGCCGGCGAATGGGCCGGGACAAGGCCACCATCCCCCACGGCGACTTGACCCAGGCCGAGCACGCCTTCAGCCTCTTGGACGAGCGCTGCGACCAGACCTACCTCTCGTGCCGCCGCGGCCAGTGGGAGGGCGACACCGCCGGCGAGGCCCTGCGCCGCCTCCCGCGCATCTTCGACAAGTTCAGCGGCGCGGGCCCAATCAGCGGAATCCTGTCGGCCGTGCTCGAGCACCCCGGCGCGGCCTGGTGGGTGCTGCCCTGCGACATGCCCGACCTGAGCTCCGCGATGCTCTGCCGCCTGCTCAGGGCGCGCGACCCCTTCAAGACGGCGACGGCCTTCCGGGCGGCCCGCGACGACCGCCCGGAGCCGCTCTGCGCCATCTACGAGCCGAAGGCGCGGACGCGGCTGCTCACCCTCGACCGCGGCATGCTGCGGGCTCCGCGCAGGAGCCTGAGCTACGCGGACGTCAAGCTCGTCGAGCCCGGCGACGACGAGACCGAGGCGGCCCTCGAGGGGGTCAACACCCCCCGCCCTTCTTGAGCTTGCGCTTGACCTTCATGGGCTTGATCTCCACGGCGGCGCGCTTGACGCGCGTGCCGGTGAAGTGCGCGTGGAGGGCCCCCTTCAAGCGATAGCGCTCGACGGCCTCGGGGGTTGGGTTCGAGGGCGGAGTCGGGGCCTTGAGGGCCACCGCTGAGAAGGCCGCGAAGCCGCCGCGCACCACGTAGAGCGGGCCGGCGTAGCTCCTCGCCGCGTCTGGTGGGGCGACCGTGCCCTCGGCCCCGAAGAGCACGAGCTTCCGGGTCGGCGGCAGGTCGGCCATGAAGGCACCCTCGGGGTCGCCCTCGGGCAGGCACATGGCGCCGGGGATGGTCTTCGCCTTGCAGTCGGCGTGGGACCTCAGGTCGACGAGGTGCATGGCGGCGGGCTCGGTCAGGAGCATCTCGGCGAGCTCGAGGCCCTCTAGCTCGAGGGCTTTCTTCTCGGCTGCCTCGGGTGCCTGCTCGGTGCTGATCGGGAGGGTCAGCAGGCCTACCACCGCCACCGCGCCGAGGCCCGCGAAGACCTTGTTGCGGATGGCCGGCACCGACTCGGGGGGGGCGCTGTCGTTCTTCTTCGCGATGACCCGCTCACCCCACTCGCCGAAGAGGAAGGCGCCCATGGCCATGGCGGCCACGCCGGCGGCGAGGATGGGGAAGGGGATGCCGAGGAGCTCCGGGAAGAGCACTGTCTCGAGGGGGGTGCTCAGGTAGAAGCTCTCCAGCGCGGGGTAGGCGAAGCCGAAGACCAGAGAGCCCAAGGCCATGCCGAGCCAGGCGGCGAGGCCGTCCCAGTTGCCCGAGGCCGTGGCGACGACGCTCGTGCCCGAGCAGTAGCCGGACACGATCATGCCCACGCCGATGAGGAAGCCGCCGGCGACGGCCGGGAGGAGGAAGGCGGGCGGGGCGGTCACCGCGCTCATGTCGAGGATGCCGAAGCCGGCGAGGGTGGCGAGGCCCAGGCAGGCCGTCGTGACCGCGCCGAACATCACCTTCAGCACGCGCGTGTCGGTGACGTAGAACTGGGCGACGATGTTGCGGGCGTTGCCGAAGCCGGCGCGCTCGAGCACGAAGCCGAAGAAGAAGCCGACGACGGCGAAGAGGAAGAGCCCGGTCTCGTAGCCGAAGGCGTCTTTCATGTAGAGGGGGAGGGAGCTCATCGCCACTGCCTCCTGATGAAGGGGAGGAAGGCGAAGATGTAGGCCCCCGCGAAGAACATCATCATGAAGGCCCAGGAGCTCGCCGAGAGGAGGGCGCCGCCCGTGAGGGCCTGTCCGGAGGCGCAGCCGCGGGCGAGGCGCGCGCCGACGCCGGTGATCACGCCTCCCGACAGGGCCAGGATGATTCGGTGTCGGGTCGAGACGTCGGGGCCGTGAATCACCCCGCTCTTCATCCTTCCGCCGGAGAAGGCGCCGACGGCGCCGCCGAGGAAGACGCCGAGCACGAGGAAGACAAGCCAGTCGTCGAGCACGTGCTTCTGCTGGGCGACGTACTTGGCGAAGTAGGCGTTGGCCTCGACGGTCTCGGGGGCGACGAGGTGGGCGGCGCCGACGGCGACCCGGTTCGCGGCTCCCGAGGAGCCGAGCCCGAAGCCGAGCACCAGGAAAGAGCCCAGCAGCACCAACCCGAGGACGACTCCGGCGACGTAGGGGTTCCAGAGGGGACGTTCAGCGGTCTGCATTCGACTTCTCCTCAGCGCAGTGCGCAGAAGCAGGACTCCTGCCCGGAGGCGAGGAGGATCGCCCTCAGGGCGAGGCCGCCCGCGAGGATCAAGGTCGGCGTGATGATCGCGAGGTGGAGCCCGCGCCGGAGCTCGAATATCTCCATCACGAGGGGCACGACGAGGCCCATCATCACCACGAGGGTCCAGAAGAGGGCGGTCCACTTGCCGCCCATCAGGTTCTCGCCAGCCATCTGGGCGGTGGCGTTTCCGCCGGCGAAGCTGATGAGCATGAGGGCGATGAAGAAGAGCTCGGCGACGATGGCGAGCATGTCCCAGCGCACGAGGGTCTTCTGGTCTCCCTCGTTCATCTTGAAGAGCAACATGAAGGCGGCGCCGGTGGAGAGCCCCGAGGCCAGGAAGAGGGGGCCGAGCACGGCGCTGTTCCACTGGATGCGCGCCACCATGGTCCCGAGCAGGAGGCCGGTGTAGACGCCGAGGCTTGCGCCGGCGGCGATGTTGGTCCAGAGCCACGCGGGGCGGTGCTCGTCGGCGAGGGCGAAGAGCTTGTCCCAGAGCGGGGCGAGGCGTCTCGACCCCAGGGGGCCCAGGGAGCGGAGGCGCTCACGCAGGTCCTCAGGCAGGGAGCCGAGGCCCATGAGCCCGGCCGCGGGGTAGATGACGAGCAGTATCCAGGCGCCCCAGGACATGGGCGAGGCCGGCCTGAAGGCCAGGTAGAAGCGCCAGACGTGCACCTTGTAGTGCAGGTCCAGGAACAAGAAGAGCATGCCCACCGAGATCAGGGCGATGGCGAAGAAGGGCATGAGCTGAAGGCCGAGCGAGCTCGGGCGCTCGCGGTTTCTGAGCTCGAGACCGGCGCTCAGGATCATCAGCCCGGCGACGAGGCCCCCCAGGAACAGGTAGCCGACGATCTCCCAGCCCCAGACCTTTCCGACCTGCTCGGTGAGCTGGTGGTACGCGGCCGGGCAGACCTCGAGGAACTTCGATGTGTCCATGAGGCTGTCTCCGTCAGTAGAGGAAGTAGACGTTGGGCTTGGCCCCCGTTTCGGGGAAGAGCACCTTGTAGCGGCGGCTCCGCAGCAGCTTGGAGACCTCTGAGCTGGGGTCGTTCAGGTCGCCGAAGACGAGCGTGTCGGTGGGGCAGATCGACACACAGGCGGGCTTCTCGCCGCGCTGCACGCGGTGCAGGCAGAAGGTGCACTTGTCCACGTAGCCCTCGGGGTGGGTGAAGCGCGCGTTGTAGGGGCAGGCCGCCACGCAGGCCATGCAGCCGGTGCACTTGCCGTGGGAGACCAGCACCACACCCCCCTCGTTGACGTGGCTCGCCCCGGTCGGGCAGGCGCGCACGCAGGGCGTGTTGCTGCAGTGGTTGCAGCGCTCCGAGCGGTTCTCGGCGCTCAGGTTCGGGAACTCGCCGCGGACCTCCTCCATGAGCCAGTCGCGCGCGAAGCCGTCGGGCACGTCGTTCTCGGCCTTGCAGGCGAAGACGCAGGCCTTGCAGGCCACGCAGCGCCGAATGTCGACGGTCATGGCGTATCGCTTCTCGGTCTTCATGCCGCGGCCTCCTCCGCCTTCTCGGCCCGTTCGATCTTGACGAAGTTCACGTTCATGCCGGTCCCGCCCATGATCGGGTCGATGGCCACGCGTGTGATGAGCTTCGAGTCGCTGGCGCCGCGGCCGCGGGCGAAGCTCAGGTGCTTGGAGGTGTGGCCGTAGCCGTGGACCATGTAGACGCAGTCGTGCCGGATTCGCTGCGTCGCCCTCACCTGCACGGGCTCGGAGCGGACGCCGTCCTGGTTGACCAGCACCACCCAGTCACCGCACGTGAGATCCCGCTCGGCCGCCACCCTCTTGTTCACCCACACGACGTTCTTGTCTTTCACCTCGGAGAGGAAGCGGTTGTTGGTGGTGCGGCCGAAGGTGTGGACGGGGGTGCGTCCGAAGAGCAGGCGGAACTCGCCGGCGAGGGTGTTGGGCTCGTCGGGGGGGTAGTAGTCGGGCAGGCCCGGGAGCCCGGTCTCCGAGAGCTCGTGGGAGACCAGCTCGATCTTCTTCGAGCGGGTCTCGAAGGTGGCCTCGAGGCCCTCCTCTATGTAGATGGGCTGGCGCTCTGTCTTGATGACGCCCTTCGAGCGCAGCTCGGCGAAGTCGTAGCCGCCCTTCTGCAGACGCGCGCCGAGGTACTCGGTGGCGTCCTTCCAGGGGAAGTAGCTCCCGAGGCCGAGCCTCTTGGCGAGCTCCCTGGCGATCCACCAGCCGGGCTTCGTGTCGTAGAGGGGCTCGACGACGGGCTGGCGCAGGGCGAGGAAGGGCTCGCGGAAGGGTGGGGCGTGGATGTCGTCGTGGCGCTCGAGGTAGGTCGCCTCTGGGAGCACCACGTCCGACCAGCCGGTGATCTCCATGGGGAGGACGTCTATCGACACGACGAAGTCGAGGGCCTTGAGGGCCTCGATGGTCTTCTCCGGCTGCGGCATGGCCTGGATCAGGTTGCTGCCGTAGACCAGCCAGGCCTTGGTGTCGTACTCGGCGGTGCCCGGGATGCTGGCGTCGCGCACGCCGTGGGCGAGGACGGACCCGGCGAAAGGGTAGACCTTGCCCTTGGGAGTGTCGGCGGGCGGACGCGGCTTGTGGTCGTACTCCTCGTAGCCGTAGCCCGGGAGCGGCGCCGCGGCCGGGAAGTAGAAGCCTCCCTTCCTCCCCCAGTTGCCCAGCAGGGCGTTGAGGATGGCGAGGGCGCGCGTTCGCTGGGTGTCGTCGCCGTACCACGCCGTGCGGCGTCCCGGGTGGACGAGGGAGGCCGGCCGAGCGCCGGCGATGAGGCGCGCCGTCTCTCGGATCCTGTCCGGCTCGATGGTGGTCTGGGTGAAGGCCCACTCGGGGGTCTTGTCTTCGAGGTGCTCTTCGAGCTCTTGCATGCCGACGGCGTGCTTCTCGATGTACTCCTCGTCGTAGAGCCGCTCCTTCACGATGACGTGCATCCAGGCCAGCAGGAGGGCCATGTCGGTGCCCGGCTTGATGGGGAGCCAGTGCCTCGCCTTGCCGGCTACCGTCGAGAAGCGAGGGTCGACGACGATGATGTCCGCCCCTCTGCCGATGGCCTCGGCGAGATCCTGCACCTGGGTGTTGTGCATGTTCTCGCCGAGGTGCGAGCCGATGAACGTGATGACCCGCGCGTTGGCCATGTCGGTGGTCTCCGGGGAGCCCACCGGCGCTCCGAAGGTGAGCCCGAAGCCCACCTCACGCGCGCCGCGGCACTGGGCGTTGCTGGGCGCGGTGATGCAGCCGGTGCCGTAGGCCTTGACGAGGTGCTTGAACCAGGAGCCGCCGTAGCCGTGGGAGAAGAGGGCGAGGGCCTCCGGGCCGTACCTCTCCTTGATCCTCGTGAGGCGCTCGGCCACCTCGTCGAGGGCGGCTTCCCAGCTCACCTCCTCGAAGACCTGCTCCCCGCGCTTCTCGCGGCGGATCAGGGGCTTCTTCAGGCGATCGGGGTCGTAGAGCAGCCCGGCGCCTCCGGTCCCACGCGGGCAGAGGCGGCCTCGGGAGAGGGGGTGGTCGGGGTTGCCGACGATCTTGGTGAGGCGCCCGTCCTTCACGTGGGCGAGCACCCCGCACTTCCAGAAGCAGATCTCGCAGAAGGTCGGGACGACGCGGTCACCGTCGGTGCGCGGATCGTGGACAGTGTCGGCGTCGAGGCCCCACCACTTGGTGGTGAGCCCGCTGCCGACCACGGCCGCGCCGACTCCTCCGCCGGCGATCTTGATGAAGCTGCGACGAGTGATCTTGCTCATCTCTGCTCACTCTCCTCGGCTGGGCTCGGTGCTCGCGCGGCCTTCGGCCACGCAGCTCGTCATGCACGCGATCAAGGTCTTCAGGTGGGGTTCGGCCAGGCTGTAGACCGCGAAGCCGCCCTTGCGGTCGACCTCCACGAGGCCGCTCATCCTCAGGATCCTGAGCTGCTGCGAGACGATGGTCTGGTTCGCGTCGAGCTCGGCGGCGAGGCCCGACACGTTCTCGTCGCGCTCGCACAGGACGGCGATGACGCGGAGGCGCAGCGGGTGCGCGATGGCCTTGAGGATGTCGACGATGCGCCCGCACTCCGCGTCGTCGAACGCTGGGCCCCTCCCCAGGGACTCGGCGGCGGCACTGCTCATATGGCTACCTTGCAATGTTTCTAGATGGCGAGGGGTGAATAACGGGGCGTGGAGGGGTTGTCAAGTCGGGATCTGCAGGCGTCAGAGCGAGGGCACGACGCAGTCCGGCGCCGCCCCTCGCAGGCTCCGCTCGAAGTTGCGGTAGATCGCGCGCTGCCTGTCATCGCCCGGGTCGTGGCAGTCGAGGCAAACGCCGACGCGCAGGATCTTCTCGATCTCCAAGCGGCTGAAGGGGCGGGCGTCGCCGCGCGTGGAGAAGGGTCGCTCGCGTTCATTTGCCAGGCCGCGCCATGCGTCGGCGGGCAGGCCGTCATGCGGGAGGAGCTCGTACTTCGGCACGAAGCGCCAAGACGCGGCCGCGCCTTCCCCCTCGAGCTTCAGCTCCCCGCGACCGAGGCCGACGGCGAGGGGGTCGCTGTGGCACGAGGCGCAGGAGCGGCCCTTGATGGTCGTAGTGTGCGGGACGACCGGCGCGTAGAGGCGGGCGAAGCGGGTCGTGTCGTGCAGCAGCCCGTCCGCCGAGTCGGGCGGCTCCTCGGGTGGTGGCGGGCCGGCGCGGTCGGTGTTGACGGTGATGATCATGCCCGGCACGAAGGGCTCCACCACCGAGCGCCCTTCGCGCTCGCGCACTCCGAGCGCGGGGGGCTCGGCGCGCGGCTCGCCCTGGTACTCGACGTAGCGACCGCGGTGGGTGCTGCCGGAGACCGGATCTCTGGTGCTGCCGCCGCTGACGTACTGGGTGTGGCAGGAGACACACTGGGGCGCCCAGGCGGAGTGGCAGCTCTGGCAGGAGAGTCGCTCGTGGCCGGATACGGCCTTGCCGCACTCGGTCGCCGGGGGCTTGGGGCGGTAGACCTTTCCGTCGAGCTTGGCGATCAGCGCCAGGCTGCCGTCCTCTTCGAGCACGGTGTTGGAGAGCGGCCTGGCGCTGCGTCCGGCGAGCACGAAGCGGCGACTCCCCCACTCGACGCCGCGCCGGGTGAGGATAGCCTGGGTCTCCGGGTCGAGCTCCTCGCGGGCGAGGGTCCGGGGCGCGTCGGACCGGTGGCAGTCAGCGCAGGTCACCTCGGTCGCGTCCTCCTCGTGGAGGTGCACCTCACCGTCTCCCATCGTCTCGCGCGAGGTGTGGCAGTCGATGCAGGCCATGCCCCGCTCGTGGTGCACGTCTTGTGGCTCGCGCTGCAGGACCCTCTCGTCTTTGAGCACGCGCCACATCTCGGGGTCGCGCCCGGCCGCCTCGGCCGGCTCGAGCAGGGTCTCGGCCCAGCCGGCGTAGCCGAGCGAGATGCGCCCGGAGCGGCTGTGGCAGCCGAAGCAGCTCTCGTCTCGCACCTGCACCGTCAGCGCCGGGTGCACGAAGGCGGCGTAGCTGTCGGGCGAGTAGCGCCGCTCGCCCGCGGGGTAGCGAAGGTGGCAGGCCGCGCAGCCGCCCCCGCGTGAGAGCTCGGTGACCGGGCCGGGGGCCGTCTTCAGGGTGCCGAGGTGGCACTCCACGCAGAGCCCCTTGAGGTGCACGTCGGCCGGCGATCTGCCGAGATCGGCCATGGAGGTGCTGCCGTCGGGCGTGTCCGCCTCGCCGAAGACGAAGCGGTCGACGGCTACGATGCCCCTCCCGGTGCCCATGAGCGAGGAGCCTACCCGCGACACGATGGCGCCGTGGCAGCCCGACTGCCCGCAGGACAGGGCCGCCGTGTCGAGGTTGCCTGGCACCAGCACCATTCCGCGGTGTGCCTGCTCCGCGTCCGACGCGAAGGGGTCGCCGAGGTGGCAGGAGCGGCAGCCGAGGGCCTCGGGGGCGTGTGCCGCCGAGAGCCCCGTGACCTCCGCGTGGCAGACGAGGCAGCCCTCGCGGTGGCCGAGCACGATCGGGGCCTCGCGGAAGTCCTCTCCGCCGTCGCCCGCGGCCCGCTCCCTGACCTGCGAGATCCGGCTGCCCGGCCTCTCGCTCCAGCTCGGCGGCTCCACCCGCCAGCCGGCTCCACGGAAGCCGAGCGCCCACACGCTGACCAGGGCGTAGGCGGCGAGCAGGAGGGCGAGCCCCAACTTGGCGCGGGTCCTCCGGCGCTCCTCCAGGCTCGGCAGGGCGAAGAGCAGGGCCAGCACCGCCCCCGCGGCGAGCCAGAGCCAGGCCGGCCTGGTCGTCCAGTGAAGAACCTCCTGTACGCCCACGAAGTACCACGGACCCTTGATCACCGGCTCGACCCCGTCGTGGAGGCCGGGCGGAGCCGCGAGGGCCAACAGGGCAGCGGCCGCGCTCACCCCCACGACCGCGCCGGCGCTGGGCCAGAGCCTGCGGGCGTGCTCGACGCTGAAGACCCACACGAGGATCGTCGCCGTGGCGACGTGGTGCACGTACACGAGCTGGAGATCGCCGGGCGCGCCGAGGAGCGAGACCGTGGCCTCGTCGCCGATCAAGGGCAGCAGCCCGAGCAGCCCGGCGACGATCTCAGAGGCCAGCGCTCCCTCCGCGTCGCCCTTCAGGATGAAGCCGCTGAGCATCAGCAGCAGGAGCACGGGCACTGAGAGGACCGCCCGGAGCCACACCCCTCGCCGCGGCCTGGTCTCGGCACCGCGGACGAGGCGATCGAGCACGTGCAGCAAGGCGAGGATGACCAGCAGGTGGCCGGTCCAGGCGTGGACCGCGCGCAGGAACGTCCCCGCCGGGCTGGCGAGCTCCATCAGCTCGAGGGAGTCGGAGGCCGCGCGCACGTCGTAGGCCACCGCCAGCACGACGCCGCTGATCACACCGACGAGGAAGACCGCGAGGCCGAGCACGCCCGCCGTCGGCAGGCGCTCGTTCCACCAGTCGAATGCCCTGATCACGGCGCCGCGCTCAAGTCTCGAGGACGACGGTGAGGGCGTCGCCGCCCGGATCCATCTCCACCGTGAGCGGCCTCAGGCCCTCTCCCGCCGGCCCCTCGCGGAGCTTCCCGTCGAGGTCGAAGCGCGAGCCGTGGCAGGCGCAGACCAGCTCCTCGCCCTCCAACCTGGCGACGGTGCACCCGAGGTGCGGGCACCGCGCGGACAGCGCGCTGACGGCTCCTCCCCGGCGTCGCAGGATGACAGGGCCGTGGAAGCTGACGCCGTCGGCGGCCGGGGCGGCCAGGCGCCGGGCCGTCGGCCGCGCCGTCTCCTGCCGCCGCCTCGCGAGGAGGGCCCAGAGCAGGGCGAGGGGCAGCAGCAGCAGGAGCATGAGGGCTCGCAGCGCCGAGCGGCGTGAGATTCTTCGCGGCATCGACAGGCCTCGTCCTCCCGGTGCGGGTTGCGTCGCCTCGGACCTTTCACGATCCCGGTGCGCTCAGCAAGCCGTGCTAACCTCCACCGCCGTGCCCCCCCCGCCCCGCCTCGCCGACCGC
>CAZQPP010000157.1:0-15591 GCA_964594295.1 uncultured Myxococcales bacterium
CACGTGACCAAGACCGGCTCCGAGTACGGCAGCCTCAACACCTGCTGCACGACCAACGCCGACTGCGACGACAGCGACGCCTGCACCGTGGACACCTGCAACACCCACACCCACGTCTGCCCGAACACCGACAGCGGCGACTCCCTGTGCTGCAACACCGACACCGACTGCGACGACGACAACGTCTGCACCTGGAACCACTGCCTCGGCAACATCTGCCGCTACGGGCCCAAGCTGGCCACCGAGTGCTGCCTCACCGACGCTCGCTGCAACGACGGCAACCCCTGCACCATCGACACCTGCAACGTCGTCACCAACACCTGCGAGCACGCCATCCAGGACGTGAGCACCTGCTGCCAGGACTCCACCGAGTGCGTCGACACGGACTCGCGGACGGCGGACTACTGCCAGGACAACCAGTGCCAGCACGTCGTCCCGCCCAACTACTGCGACAACAGCGGCGACTACCCCTGCGAGTCCGACGACGACTCCTGCACGGTGGATGCGTGCATCAACAACCGCTGCCGCCACACCCCGATCGCGGAGTGCTGCCGGACCGACGCCGACTGCCGCGACCGCAACCTCTGCACCACGGACACCTGCGTCAACTCCCAGTGCGTCCACGCCACCACGTCCGGCTGCTGCACCTCCGACTTCGAGTGCGACGACGAGAACGCCTGCACCCTCGACCGCTGCCTCGCCGGCAGGTGCCGCCACGGCCGGGATCCGAGGATGCCCAGGCCCTGCTGCAACTCCAACGCGGACTGCAACAGGTCGTACATGACCGGCTTGTTCTCGTGCATCACGGGAGCGTGCAACACGGCGACACACTCGTGCACCTTCACGGCCGCCATCACCGACTCCACGGGCAGGCACTCCTGCTGCCTCACAGCGGCCGACTGTGACGACGGAGACAACCTGACCAGGGACGTCTGCGACAAGAACCGCTGCTTCAACCGGCCGACCGGCGCGTGCGAGCAGGACACCCAGTGCAACGACTACAACCCGTGCACCACCGACACCTGCACGGGCAACGGCCTCTGCTCCTACGCCTCCATCGAAGATTGCTGCCTGCGGGACACGGACTGCCCGCAAGACACCCTCTTCTGCACGACGAACACCTGCAGCTCCGAGAACAGGTGCGTGGCCGAGACCCTCGACAGCCCTCCCTGCTGCGAGGCCGACTCCGACTGCGACGACGAGAACCACTGCACGACCAACCACTGCGTCGCCGGGACCTGCCGCTACTCCGCGCCCAAGCCTGACTGCTGCTCGAGCAACGCGGACTGCGACGACGGCAACGCCTGCACCGAGGACCTCTGCATCGCCACCTCCCTCGGCACCAACAGCGACATGAAGAGGTGCATCCACCGTCCCCTCGACGACGGCAACTGCTGCACCACCTCCGCCGAGTGCAACGACAACGACTCCTGCACCATCGACAAGTGCATCAACAACAAGTGCCACAACGTCGGCGGCTACCTGCAGTGCTGCACCTCCAACGCGGACTGCGACGACAGCAACATGTGCACGAGGGACATGTGCATCTTCGGGTCCTGCAAGCACTTCCCGCCCTCCAAGAGCGGCATCGGCACCCCGGACATCTGCTGCGTCACCGACGACGACTGCGACACCGGCCGCCGCCCCTGCATGACCGGCACCTGCGGCAGCAACGGCTTCTGCGACTTCGAGCTCGATGACCCCTGCGTGCAGGCCCTGCCCTACATCCAGACCTTCAACCAGTACAAGTCCTGGAACTGGTACGCCTGGAGCCACGCCACCATGACGGGCAAGGCCCCGACCGACGACAACTGGATCATCAGCAGCGCCGGCAACCTCGGCTCCGACGCCCACGCCCGCTTCTTCTGGGCGCCGACCACGGTCAACTTCGACCAGCGCTTCGTCACGCCCGTGCTGAACAGCGCCGGCGCCTCCAAGGTCACCGTCCAGTTCGACTACGACTACAAGCACTTCCAGAGCTCGTCCACGGTCGGCCTCCACGCCCGCCTCGAGTCCGAGACCTGGGCCCAGGCGACCGAGGTCTGGTCCACCGCCTTGAGCCAGGACACAAACGCCCTCATCACCAACACCCTGCCGGCGAAGTTCGTAGGCGAGCGCTTCTACCTCGGCTTCAAGACCGCGGGCACGAGCACCTACAACCTCGACTACTACGACCTCGACGACATCAAGGTGGTCGACGGCACCCCGCCCTCGTTCATCTCTCCGCCGACCCAGCTCATCGGCTACGTCGGCTCCGAGAACCAGCACACCTTGAGGATGACCGACGTCGACGGGGACTCGATAAGCGTCCGCGTCATGAGCGCGCCCAGCTACGTCGTGGTCACCCCGCCCGCCTACGACTCCTCCAGCGGCGAGTGGCGGTCCACGATCCGCGTCCTCGCGGACAGCGCGAGCCAGGCCGGCACGGCCACCGTGACCCTGCGCATCAACGACGGCTCCCTCGAGGCCGAGACCAGCATCCCGCTCACGGTGCTCCTGAACAGCGGCTACGCCATCTGGCGTCCCTCGACGAGCGTGCCCCTCGCCCACGCCAACGCCATCCGGGACCAGCTGATCGCCAACTCCAAGAGCTACCAGATCCTCAGCGACGCCACGCTCTACGGCAGCAACACGAGCAACCTCGACGGCATCTTCGTCACCCTCGGCCTCTACGGCGCCAAGCACGAGCTGACCAGCGCCCAGGCCTCCTGGCTCGAGACCTACCTCGACGGGGGCGGCCGGGTTTACCTCGAGGGCGGCGACTTCTGGACCGCCGATCCCGGCTACACCCTGCGGCCGATGTTCAAGATCACGGGCACCCACAGCGGGCTCTCGAAGATAGACGGCCCCCTCGAGGGCGCGAGCGTGGCCAGCGGCCAGGACTTCACGGCCTCCCAGAACGCCTTCCGCAACTACAACTGCGACGAGCTCGAGAGGACGAGCCTCGGCGACGACTCGAACCGGGTCTTCGAGACCAACGGCGGCACACGCAGCTTCGCCAGCGTCATCGGCTACGACGGGACCTACGGCAGCCAGGGGAACACCTACCGAAGCATCGGTAGCTCTCGCCCCTTCGCCATGCTGACCGAGAGCGGCAGCGGCACCCGCAAGGGCGTCATGGCGGCCTACCTCTCCTTCCTCGCCAACGGCTTCACCGCCGGCGGCTGCCCGGCGGGCTACGCGGACTGCGACGGTCTCCCGGGCAACGGCTGCGAGACCCAGCTCGGGCCGCCCGACAACTGCGGCGGCTGCGGCGGCGACTGCGGAGACCCCGGCGACACCTGCACGAGCGGCCTACAGTGCGCGTCAGGCTTCTGCGCCGACGGCGTGTGCTGCAACACGGCCTGCAACCAGGCCTGCCAGGCCTGCAACCTGAGCGGCTCGGTCGGCGTCTGCAGCGGGAGCTGCACGGTCGCGGACTTCGACGTGCAGGTCGGGGTCTTCGACGTCTCCGGCGACGCCGGCGGCGGCATGACCCTCGAAGCAGTGATCGATGACAGCCCGGCCTACGCCGTGACGCCGCCAGGCGCCACGTACAGCGTGGAGCTCGGGCTCATCCCCTCGGACACCTCCAATTAAGTGAGGACGCTACCTACCTGAGAACGGCTACCTACCCAACCGGCTACGCGTGCGCTGCGCCTCCGGGC
Source organism: uncultured Myxococcales bacterium (assembly GCA_964594295.1). Taxonomy (GTDB): domain Bacteria; phylum Myxococcota_A; class UBA9042; order UBA3505; family UBA3505; genus CAZQPP01. Next base: position 3,648 of record CAZQPP010000157.1, read on the forward strand.
GTGGCGCATCGCGTTTTTGGGCTTAGAAGAGAGGAGGAGGCTGTGGCCAAGCGCCTATCAGGAAGGCAGGAAGGCAGGAAGGCAGGAAGGCAGATCGTGCGTGGAGACCGCGAGGACGTGTGCGCGCACGAGTACGAGTACGAGTACGTGGACGGCGTGCCGACGCGCGCAGCTAAGACCAGCGCAGCCTTCCCCTAGGAAGAGCCAGAACTAGAGCAAGGGCCAACAACAGGGGCGCCGCGGGCGCCGGGCCGGCGCCACATCCGCCGCCACCGTCTCCGGTCATCGTGGGTCCTCCGGGGCCGGCCCCCGCGTCGACACCCGGGGTGCCGGGGCTGCCGCTACCGGGGTCGACGAGGGCGTCGGTGCCGGGGCTACCGCTCGCGTCGGACGACGAGGCTCCCGTTTCGCTCCCCGCGGAGCCTGCGTCCGAGGGGCCCGGATCCACCGGCGTCGAGCCCCCGGGCGGCGGCGGCAGCTCATACCAGGCGGGGAGGCTCGGCTTGCCGATCTCTGCCACGTCGAGGAGGGCGTCCACCTCGGAGGCTGCCTCCGGATCGAAGGGACGCGCTTGTCCGTCCTCGTCGGTGACGGCGACCTCGAGCAGGGCCGACTCTCCCTCGACCGGGCCCACGGAGGGGAGACCGAGACAGCCCGAGGCGCAGGGGAACCTGTGGGAGGAGCCGTCCTCGTAGGTCGCGTCGACCCAGGCCTCGCTGCAGTCCGCAGTCGAGTGAGACAGGGTCGCGATCTCGTGGTCCTTCGCCACCGGCCCGAGGTCGCGGTTGAAGGCGAAGAGCGGGTCCCGGGTCATCTCGCCGGCCGAGATGGTCGTGAACAGGCGCGTGATCCACGTGGCCCGGTCGAAGATCGCCTGGATGCGCTCGCGCGGCACGAACCAGGTGTCGACGAGGGCCTCCGCGAGGGCCGGGACGTCGACCTCGAGAGGAGTCCCAGCCTTGGCAAGGTGGTCGTCCCAATAGCCCAGGTAGCCGTAGAACTCCTCCTCCGTGGTCACGTGCTCCTCATTTGGCTCACAGGCGTCCTCGAAGGCCGGATCGCCTTCGCCGAAGGGATCGTAGAAGCAGTTGCCGTAGGGGTAACCGCGCAGGCCGTCGGGCATCGGCACATGCTCGCGCAGCAGGGTCAGGATCTCGATGTCGTCTCTGCCCAAGATGACCTGGATGATGCCCCACAGCTCGGCCAGGGTCTTGGCGGTCTGCACGAACTCCTTGTCGGTCTGCTGGCTGAGGTTGTCGAAGACGGCGTCCATCAAGGGCTCGGTGGTGGCGAGCTCGGTCACGAAGGCGCGGCCCCCGACGGCGTCGACGGCGGCGCTGACCACCTCCTCGTAGTTGGGGGCCTCCGGCCACACGAGGGCCTTGGGGTTCAGCTTGACGTGCAGGGTGTTCTTGGGGACCGCGCGGTAGTCTCCGAGGACCCACACGCGCAGCGGCATGTCGGCCTCGGATGCGACGGCGCTCAGGCGCAGCGGGACGCTGAGGGGCGCGTCGCCGAGCTGGATCTCGATGGGGCGGAGATCGCCCCTGCTCCGCTCGGAGCGGAGCTTGAACACCAAGAACACGTAGCCGCGCTCCACGTAGTCGGCGAGGGCCGGCCGCGCGCTCTCGTCTCCGGAGAAGCCGCTCTCGTCGAGCCACGCGAAGAGGTCGTCTGCCTTGTCGGCTCTGAGGAGCTGCACCCCCAGCAGGCCGATCTCGGTCTCCTGCAGGACCTCCACGGGGTCGCCCTCACCGCCGGAGCCGTTGTCCGCAGAGCCGCTGGCGTCAGCCCCGCCACCACCGGGAGGGTCCTGGCAGGGCTCCCCCTCGAAGGTGTTGCTGACCCTGAAGTCCGCGGTCGTCCGGTCCTCCAGCCTGTCGAAGAGAGCCCGGGTCGAGACGAAGAGGATCTGCTCCAGGCGCGCGGGGAGCCCCAGCTCGTCCTTCGGCGGCTCGGGCAGGGGCAGGAGCCACGCGAAGTCACCCGGCGCACCCTCGTAGTCCACCTCCACGAACATCGTCATGCCGGATGGGGCCCACGCGAAGAGGACCTTCGAGGCCGCCTGCCGAATCGCGGTGCTCGCGCCGGCGCTCTGGAAGAAGGCTCCGCAGGCCCGCGCCGAGCCCGGCTGGGCGAGGAAGGCGAAGGCGAGGATGGTTGCGGCGAGTGACGCGCTGCGCATCGGCGGCCTCGGAAAACAGGTCCAGGACCGACGAGCCTACCGACCCAGCAGCTGAAGGACCAGCAACATGAGCAGCGCGGAGCAGAGCAGCACGCCGGTCACGAATCGCCGCAGGAGGCTGTCGTGGCGCCAACGCCGCCACCAGCCCCCGATCCGGCGGCGCGCCGGAGCTACCAGCTCGCGCCCGCTCATGCGCTCGCTCCGGGGGCCCTCACGCCCTGGTCACGCCCCGGGCCCGTGGACACCAGGCCGACCGGCACACCGGTCTCCCGGTGCACCCGCTCGACCAGCGTTCGGGCAGGCGCGGGGAGGTCGTCGAAGCTCTCCGCCCGAGAGATGTCCTCGTCGAAGCCCTCCAGATCGTCGTAGACCGGCTCGGCGTCGGCGAGCTCCGCGCGCCACGGGCCCAGGACCGGGAGCACACCGCCGTCGACCTTGTAGGCCGTGCACAGGCGGATCGGGTCCAGGCCGCGCAAGACGTCGAGCTTGGTCAGGGCGATCTCGTCGAAGCCGTTGAGCGCGCAGGCGTAGCGGAGCAGGGGCAGGTCCAGCCACCCGCAGCGCCGCGGGCGCCCGGTCGTGGCTCCGTACTCGCTCCCGACGCTCCGGATGTGCTCGAGCACGGGCCCGCTGACGAGCTCGGTCGGGAAGGGCCCGCCGCCGACGCGGGTCTGGTAGGCCTTCGCCACGGCGACCGAGCGCCTGAGCGATGAGGGCGCGAGGCCGCCACCGGTGCAGACCGCGCCCAGGCCGGTGTTGCTGCTCGTGACGAAGGGCACGGTCCCGAAGGTGACGTCGAGGTGGCTCCCCTGGGCACCCTCGAAGAGCACGCCGCCGTCCTTGACGATCACGTCTCGAACAGCGAGGGCCACGTCCGCGATGCGGGGGCCGAAGCGCGAGCAGAGCGGGCGAAGCGCCTCCAGGATCGCCTCGCCGTCCACGGGCTCCTGCCCGAGCGCCGCGATCTCCTTGTTCCGCAGGGGCACGAGGCGATCCAGCGCATTGGCGAGGCGGTCGACGTCCGCGAGGTCCTGGACGAGCACCGCCCGCCGAACCGCCCGGTCTTCGTAGGCCGGCCCGATGCCGCGCTTGGTGGTCCCGATCATGCCCTTGCCGGCGGCGGCCTCGCGCGCCGCGTCAAGCTCGCGGTGCACCGGCAGGATGAGGGCCGCGTTTCCGGCGAGCAGCAGGCGCTCCTCGACGTTCACCCCCTGGCGCGCGAGGGTGTCGAGCTCCTCGGCGAGCACGAAGGGGTCGATCACGCACCCGGCGCCGATGGCGCAGCGCATGTTGGGGTGCAGGGCTCCCGACGGCACGAGGTGCAGGACGGTCTTCTCGCCTCCCACCACGAGCGTGTGCCCTGCGTTGTTGCCGCCCTGGAAGCGGACGACCATGTCGAAGCCGGGGGCGATGGCGTCGACGACCTTGCCCTTGCCCTCGTCCCCGAACTGCGCCCCGACCACGGCCACGGCGCCCTTTCCAGCCGGACTCTCTTCCGAGCGCTTCATGTGGTCATCCCCGGTACGTGGGCGTCAGCGAGCCTGGGGTAGCAACCGCACTCACCGCGGTCAAACCAGACTCCGGGGTCGGGGTTTACCGCGAGCCCACGCACGTGTACCTTCCGCTCGGCCCATCTACCCGGCAGCCGGGGCCGGGACAGCGTCAAAGGGACCGGTCCATGGAGCAGCTCCAGCTTCCCCTGACTCAGAAGCGGACCCGCAGGCGTGGTGGCGCGAAGGGTGGGGCGCGCCCTTTCCTGAAGTGGGCCGGCGGCAAACGCCAGCTCTTGAAGGAGCTGCGCGCCCACGTGCCGGCGAAGATCAAGACCTACCACGAGCCCATGGTCGGCGGAGGGGCCTTCTTCTTCGACCTGAAGCCGCGGCGGGCGGTGCTCTCGGACAGCAACGAGCGCCTCGTGCGTACCTTCAGGGGCGTGCGTGACTCGGTCGACGAGGTCGTCGAGCTGCTCTCCGGCTACCCCCACAGCAAGCCCTTCTTCCTCGAAATGCGCACCCGCGACGTCGACGCCGGCTCGGACGCCGAGGTCGCGGCGTGGATGATCTACCTGAACAAGACGGCCTTCAACGGGCTCTACCGGGTCAACAGCAAGGACCGCTTCAACGTACCCTTCGGCCGCTACAAGGACCCCCTCATCTGCGACGCGGAGCTGCTCCGGGCCTGCTCGAGGGCGCTTCAAGGAGCGCAGATCGAGCATGAAGACTTCACCGCGGTGCTCGACCGAGCCGGCCCCGGCGACTTCGTCTACTTCGATCCGCCCTACGTGCCCCTGTCTGCGACCTCGAGCTTCACCTCCTACACGAGCGAGGGCTTCGGCATAGACGACCAGCGCCGCTTGAGGGACGTGGCAGGCAAGCTGAAGCGCAAGGGTGCGCACATCCTGCTCTCCAACTCGAGCTCGCCGCTGGTGCACCAGCTCTACGACGAGGGATTCGAGCACCGCGAGGTGTCGGCGAGGAGAGCGATCAACAGCAAAGGGGGCAAGCGCGGGCCGGTGGGTGAGCTGATAATCTGGTAGCATTCCGCTCCGGGAATCTCGGACGGATAGGATCCATGTGGCGACAAAGGGCACGCTGGCCGAAGGCGTTGGGGGTGAGGGTCGGCGGGATGGCAGTGGCTGTTGCGGCGCTCCTTGCCGTCTCGGGCTGCGGGTCGGACTCCTCGGAGACCGGGGCCTCGGGCGGCAACTTCCACCGGGTGGAAGGCGAAAGAGACGCCCGCCGCGGAGATCCGGGCCGCACCGTGGACGTACCCGCCGAGGCCGAGAACCGTGACGTTCCGCCCCTCGACGACGGAGGAGGGGAGCCGAGCGTCTCCGGGTTGGGGCACTACTGCGAGGGCCACGACGACTGCGGGAGCGATCTCTTCTGCGTCACCGGGCCGGACGGCAGCATCTGCTCCATGCTCTGCGTCGAGTCCTGTCCGTCGGGCTGGTCCTGCAAGGGCGTCGAGGGGCTCGGCGCAGACATCATGTTCTTGTGTGTCCCCACGGGGGCCGGCTCCTGCGCGCCATGTGGCCAGGGCGAGACGGCCTGTCCTCCGCCGACCCTGTGCTCGGCCACCAACAACTCGAAGGACGACAAGGCGCGCCGATGCCTGCCACAGTGCGCCGGGCCGGGTGCGCGGTGTCCGGCCGACACGGTGTGCAAGGAGAGCGACGACGGCACGGCCTACGTCTGCCGGCCCGACCCGGGCACGCTCTGCTGTGCCGCAGCCACCGAGGGAGTCGTGGAGCCCTGCCGGCGCGAGAACACCCACGGGCGCTGTGAGGGCAACCGCCGCTGCGACGGCCGCGCCGGCTGGGCGCGCTGCGACGCCCCCGAGCCCGAGGCGGAGCGCTGCAACCTCTTCGACGACGACTGCGACGGAGATGTGGACGAGGAGCTGCCCGGCTGCGCGTGTGGCGACGGGGAGTGCAAGGGAGAAGCGGGTGAAGATGCGCTCACATGCCCCTGCGACTGCGCCGCCTGCGGCGACGGTGTGTGCTCTCCCTGCGGCGAGAGCCCCGCGCGCTGCGGCGTGGACTGCTGCCGGTCGGCGGAGGGGACATCCGGCTGCGGCGACGGCTACTGCCTCGGCTACGCCTGCAATGAGAGCCCGCAGACCTGCCCCGAGGACTGCGGCACGGCCTGCGGGAACGGCACCTGCGACCGCGGCGAGAGCTCCTGGAGCTGCCTCGAGGACTGCAAGAAGAAGGTCTGCGGCAACGGTGTCTGCGAGGGCAGCGACGGCGGCCCCGATGCCTGCCCTCAGGACTGCGCCAGCTTCTGCGGCGACTGCAAGTGCGAGCCCGAGCGCGGCGAGACCGGCTTCGACTGCCCCATCGACTGCGGCTACTGCGGCGACGGGGAGTGCAGCCTGTGCCGCAACCTCAACGAGACCGAGGAGAGCTGCCGGGAGGACTGCTGCCGGCCGAAGACCGAGATCTGCAACGACATAGACGACGACTGCGACGGCGAGACGGACGAGGACACCTGCGACGACGGGGATCCATGCACGCGCGACCTCTGCGACTCGGAGACCGGGACCTGCAGCCACGAGCCGCTGACCGGCAACGACTGCGACGACGGCGTCGTCTGCACCGTCGGAGACACCTGCGCCGAGGGCGTCTGCGAGGGTGAACGCCTCGAGGGCTGCTGCGCGAGCGACGAGGAGTGCCCCGACGACGAGGACCTCTGCAACGGGATCCCCTTCTGCGACTCCACCGACCCGAAGCCCGTGAACTGGCGCTGCCGCCCCGTCGCAGGGACGCCGGTGGTCTGCGACCCCTCCGGGGACACCGAGTGCGTCAGGAACCTCTGCGACCCGGCGGACGGGACCTGCTCGAGGAGGAACTTGCCGGCCGAGACGGCGTGCGACGACCAGAACCCCTGCACACACAGCGACTCCTGCGGCGAAGGGCTGTGCGTCGGCGTCGTCTTGCCCGGCTGCTGCAGCCGGGACGCCGACTGCGAGGACGACGGCGACGTCTGCAACGGGATACCGCGCTGCGACCAGGCGGATCCCAACCCGAGCAACTGGGCTTGCGTGCACGACGAGGGTTCGCTTGTCACCTGCGACACGAGCCAGGACACACCCTGCAAGGTCACGACCTGCCAGCCCGCCGACGGGAGCTGCGTCCAGGCGACCCTCAACGACGGCGACATCTGCACCCACGAGGACCCCTGCATCGTGGACTCCTCCTGCCAGCTCGGCGTCTGCACGGGGGTGCCCAAGCTCTGCGACGACGGCAGGGACTGCAGCTTCGACTCCTGCGACGCGACGACGGGTGAGTGTGTCTTCGTGAGGGACCCAGGGGCCGTAGAGGTGCCGGGCGAGGGTGGGGACCAGGACTGCGACGGTCTGGAGATCTGCTTCGTCGACGAGGACGGCGACGGCTGGCGCCCGGACGCCGAGTCCACGGTCCTCTCGCCCGACGGCGGCTGCACCGGCGAGGGAGAGGCTCCGGCGTCCGCGCCGGTGGGCGACTGCGACGACGGCGACTCTGACGTGCACCCGGATGCCGGTGACGAGCCGGATGCTGCCTTCACGGACGCCAACTGCGACGGCGTCGATGGCGTGGTGGAGGAGCTCGTCTTCGTGGCCGCGGGAGCGGCGCCGGGCGGAGACGGAACGCCGGAGAAGCCACTGGCCAACCTGGCTGAGGCCCTGATCCTGGCCGCCCCGGCCGGCCGAGATGTCGCCCTGGCCACGGGCGACTACAGCGCCCCCCTTTCGCTCGAGGACGGCGTGTCAATCCACGGGGGCTACGACGCCTCCGCCGGGTGGGCGCAGGCCGCGGAAGGCTCACACACCCGGATCGTGCACCAGGGCGGCGGCGGTGGCCGGGTGGTCGGTGTCTACGCCCACGACATCGCGGAAGAGACGCTCCTCCATCGCCTCCGCGTAAAGGCAGGGGACGCGACGGCCCCGGGTGCCTCTGTCTACGGCGTGCACGCGATGCGCGCGCCGGGCCTCGTCTTGCGCCTCGTGTTGGTCGAGGCGGGCAACGGGGCCGCCGGAGCGAAGGGCGCCTCCGGTTCCCCAGGCAAGGGGGGCAACACCGGAGGACGGGGAGGGGACGGTGAAGATGACGGCCCGATCTACGGCGGCGACGGGGATCCCGGAGGCGGAGGGAATGGCGCCCCGGGGGTCTCCGAATGCGGTGTCCCATCCGGAGGCAAAGGCGGACGGGGAGGAGCCGCCCGCAGACCTGGCTACGGCGGCGACGAGTCAACCGACGCCACCTGCGGCGGCGGCGGTGGCGCCGAAGGAAGGCCCGGCAAGACCGGGGGAACCGGATGCGCAGGCGCCGAGGGAAGCCCCGGCCGGCTGGGGGACGGCGGGGAATCTCAGACCTCCCTCGGGGCGGACGGGTTCTGGTCCGGCGCCCCCGGCAAGGCCGGCGGTCGTGGAGCGCGCGGGAAGAGCGGAGGCGGAGGAGGAGGCGGCGGCGGCGAAAACTGCAACTGGCCCTCCTGCCGCCCCGGCGGCGGCTCCGGCGGCGGCGGCGGCGGCTCCGGCGGCTGCGGAGGCACGGGCGGACAGGGAGGAACGGCCGGCGGCGGCTCCTTCGCCCTCGTCGCCGTGGCGAGCGACGGCCTGCGCGTCGAGGCCTCCACGCTGGACTCGGGCCGCGGAGGACGCGGCGGCGACGGCGGAGGAGGAGGCTCCGGAGGCACGGGCGGTCCAGGAGGAGCCGGCGGCTCCGGCTACCAGAACGAGATCGGCGCGGGCGGCAACGGCGGCGCGGGCGGTGACGGCGGCGCTGGCGGCGCAGGCGGAGGAGGCGCAGGCGGCCCATCGACCCCCCTCATGTGCGCCAACTCCGTGGTGAGGATGGCCCCAGACGTCAAGCTCCAACGAGGTCTGCCCGGTGCCGGCGGAGAAGGGCCCGGGCGCGTGGGCCAGGCGGGCTTCTCGCTGCCATCCCGATGCGACTCCACCGACCTCTTCGACCACGACGGCGACGGCTGGTGCCGCTCCGGCTACGACGAGAACGGCGACGGGGACTGCGCCGACGGCGACGTCGAAGCCTACGGGCCGGAAGGCTGCAAGGACTGCAAGGACTGCCTGGAGTTCAACGCCGCCGTCCACCCCCTCGCGACAGAAGCTTGCGACGGCTGGGCTACGGGTTGCGCCGGTGGGAGCCCCTTCACCACCGAGGAGGACGAGATCGACGGCGACGGCGACGGCTTCCTCGCCTGCACGGGCTTCGTCGACAACAAGGCCGGCCTGCTCGGCGGCAGCGACTGCGACCCTGCCGAGCCGACAGTCTACCCGGGAGCTCCCGAGCGCGTCTTCGACGGGGTCGACCAGGACTGCGACGAACGCGACCTCTGCTTCCACGACAAGGACGACGACGGCTTCCTCGTCGAGCGTCCCGGCACCCTCGCGGTGGGCGCGTTCGGCTGCGACGACCCCTTCGAGGGCACCCCGGACGACCCGCGCGGCGACTGCGACGACGGCGACGACAAGACCTACCCCAACGCGCACGAGGTCCCCGGCGACCAGAAGGACCAGAGCTGCGACGGCAAGGAGGTCTGCTACGTGGACGGGGACAACGACGGCGCGCGCTTGAGCCGGACCGTGGTCTCGGCCGACTCGGACTGCCGCGACAACGGCGAGTCGCCGGCCTCGGAGCCCATCGACTGCTGCGACAAGGACAACCGGGTGAGGCCCGGGCAGCGCACCTACTACGAGACAGCAAGGGCCTGCGGAGGCTTCGACTACAACTGCGACGGTGGTGAGTCCAAGGGCTCGACCTCGTCGGCCTCCTGCACCTTCAAGGCAGACTCGAACGGCTGCTCCTGGGAGTACGGCTGGCTCCACGGGATCCCCGGTTGTGGTCGAGAGGGGACCTCCGTCAAGAGCTGGCAGTGCGACACCGCGAACAAGCGTTGCCACCCGCCGGAGACGGAGAAGCGCATCCAGAGCTGCCGCTGAGAAGCGCTACTCCTCGCCCACCTCGCAGCCCTCGAGCTCACGGTTGAGGGCCGCGCTGTCTCCATCCGCGCCCCTCGGCCCGCCGTCGATGGTCTCCCCCGACGCCGGGTCGCCGACGAGCCCTCCCGGGCCGCCCGTGCCGCGGAAGTGCACGGTGAGGTTGGCGCAGACGGGCTTGGACTCGGCATCGAGGAAGAGCCCGTAGGAGGGCCCGCCGCCGCCGCCGCCGCCGTGGCCGCCGCGGCCGCCGTCTCCGCCTGCGCCGCCGTTGCCTCCACGGCCGCTGCCATCGTGGCCGTCCCCGCCTCTTCCTCCGGCGTGGCCTATGCCGCCTGCGCCGCCTGCGCCACCGAGGCCTCCCCGGCCTCCGCTGCCGGGCTCGAGGCGGATGCCGTCCAGGGAGGGCTTGGAGTCGACGAGGAAGAGCGCGAAGGAGCCGCCGCCGCCCTTGCCGCCGGTCCCGCCCTTGCCGCCGCATCCGCCGGCACCGCCGCCGCCGCCGCTGCCGCCCCACTTGACGCTCCCGGCTCCGCACGCCCAGTCGCGCTTGCCACCGCCGCCGCCTCCTCCTCCGCCGCCGCTACCCGGACCGGCGGGGAGACCGGGCGTAGCACCCGAGGGCCGATACAGGCCCGCGGCGTCCAGCTCGAAGGAAGTCGCCCCGCCTTCTCCGTTCTGGCCGGGATCGCCGGGCTTGCCTACGGCGCCGTCCGCGCCGCCTTTCCGGTAGCCGCCCCCGGCTCCGCCGGCCGCCGATGAGCACGGGATGCCGGGGGGATCGGAGGGCACGAGGCAGCCGCTTGATCCTCCGCGGCTTGCGTCCCCGAAGTCGCCCGCGAAACACTCGTCCCGGTTTCCTCCGTCACCTCCGCGCCCGCCGTCCGTGCGGGTGTCCTCGCAGATCTTCTCGCCGCCCGGGCCCCCAAGAGGCCGATCCCCATCTCCGATCAGCCAGGGGAGGGTCTCCGAGTCGTTGACCGAGACACCCTGGTGCCCGCCGGCCCCCTCTCCGCCCGGAGCGCCCGGGCTCCCGTCAGGGCCCGCGCCGCCGTCACCCGAGCGCAGGACCAGCGCCCGCAGCACGACCCCCACCGAGGCCTCGTTCAGGTGCAACGCGTAGCTCGACCCCGACGGCGAGGTGTTGTTGCCGGACTCCACCACCAGCCCCTGGAGCTCCATGCCGATGCCCAGCTCCGACCCGCGAACCGCCACGATGTTGCCGAGGGGGTCCGGGGTGCTCCAGGTCAGGCGGGTCTCGTGGGTGCCCAGGTCGCGGTCCCAGCTCGGGCCGTAGCCGCCGAAGACGGAGACATCGTTCTGGAGCACCACCTGCTCCTCGTAGGTGCCGGCGGCGACGAGCACCTGGTCCCGGTCGGCCCTATCGGCGGCAAAGGCGATGGCCGACGACACGCTCCTGAAGGGATCCTCGCGCGTGCCGAGCACGTTGCCCTGGTCGTAGCCGTCGGGGGAGACGAAGACCGCCCACTCGAGATCGCCGTCGATGCCGTCGCAGTCCGCGTCCTTCGCTTCGGGATCCGGGCGGTCGTGGTCGCCCTCGGTGGAGCACTCGTACTCGCAGCCGTCGGAGTCGTCCTCGTTCAGGTCGACGAAGCCCTCCGCGCACTCGGCCATGGCGCACTCACCCTGCTCGCAGGCGGCGATCCCGTTCTCGTAGTCGCACCTGTGGGCGCACTCGCCGCAGTTGTCGGGATCGCTCTGATAGTCGACCTCGGCGTCGCAGAGACACGAGCCCGACACGGGGATGCACTGGGGGAAGCCCTCCTCGGCACCCTCCTCACCCGCGCGCACGATCTCGCAGTCATAGCCCTCCGGGCACTCGCGGTTTCGCGAGCAGAAGCGGCCGCAGAACTTGCCGCCGGGCATCTCGAGGCAGAGGTCTCCGCCGACGTTGCAGTCCGCGTCCTCCACGCACTCGTCGCAGAGGGTCTCGACGATGGGCGCGCAGAGGTAGATCTGGTCCTCGCCGACGCTCAGCACCGGCTTGCAGCCCCAGCCCTCGGGGCAGTCCTGAATGCAGGGCATGGTGCAGACGTTGTCGGCGTCGGAGCGTTTGACCGGGATGCACCAGCCCGTGCTGCAGTCAGAGTTGAAGGCGCAGGGGTCCCCGAAGTCCTCGGGGAGGCCAGAGGTCTCGTGCTTGGAGCCGCCCCCGTCGCCGCCGTCCTGAGCGGTGGTGGGTTGGCCGTCAGCAGCTCCCTCGTCGTTGCCGCCCGTGGACGAGCCCCAGTCCCGGAAGCCCTCGGGCGCGTCCTCGTCGCCGTTGCCCGGCTCGACGTCCACGCCGTCGAGGGTGAC
>CAZQPP010000158.1:0-15540 GCA_964594295.1 uncultured Myxococcales bacterium
AAGCCGAAAAGGCAACTGCCACGAGGAGCAGGCTGAGGGTCGCGAGGGTCACGTCACATCTCAGGATTCTCATGGTGTCTCTCCGTCATCGTGGGCGACCCGGGCATTCTAGCGCCAACACCCACAAGACCGTCCAACGCCGCCAGGGCATCCTCACGAGCGCCCGAGGAGAGCTCGCGGCCGCCGTAGGCCGCCTGCCGGTAGAGCTCGGTCAGGCGTCGCGCGTCGCCCGCCGCCGGGCGGAGGCTCGACGGGAGGTGGGCGAGGGTGTCCTGGGTCGTGTGCTCGGGCGCTCGGGAGTGCCCGTGGCGCCCGAGGAGGGCGAGGAAGTGTGCGTAGGCGGCGCGCACGGCGGCGCGGGGCGGGGCCTCGGCGAGGGTGTCGAGGGGCGGCAGCTCGGGCTCCGGCTCTGCCGGGGCGCTCCGGCGGGGCAAGGCGGCGCGCAGGCGGTCTCCGAGGGCGCGCCCGAGCTCGGCGAGGCGGTCGCGAAGGCCGAAGCCTCGCGCGCGGGAAGCGTTTTTGAGCGCGACGGCGAGCGAGACCAGCAGGAGCAGACCCGTGAGCGCGGCGAGCGCCCAGGCGATCGGTCGAGCGACCTGCATCAGGCCCGCGACGAGCGTGGCGACGGGGCCGCCGCACCCGCGCTGCCTGCTCCGCTTTCCCCCCTTCGCCAGCTTGGGCTTCTCCGAGGGCGGGAGGCTCGCGGAGCCCTTTCCGCCTTCGGCGACGTCATCCGAGGAGGGGGTGCTCACCCCCGTCCGGCTCCGGACCAGGTGGACCCGGTGGGCGCCCTCCCCTTCGAGGCGCAGGCCGGGCGTGGCCAGGGCGCCCGCGAGCAGCACCAGGCTCAAGACCATGCCCAGCAGCACCCTGAAGGGCAGCACGGAGTGACGGAGGAAGCCGCGACGATCGATGACGTGGCGCATCGTGCCCAGGGCCGAGGCGGCGGCCAGCAGCACACCTCCTCCGAGGAGGAAGAGGAGCAGAGACTGGAAGGCGCGGCGCGTGACGGCGGGCGAGGCGCCCATGACGAGGGGCTCGCAGGCGGCGAAGACCACGAGGGCGAGGAGCATCACGCGGGCGAGGGCGACCGCCGGATCTCCGTGGGGCAGATCGTCGAGGTCCCGATCGAAGGAGAGCTTCCGCGTCAGGCGCGAGGCGACCCACCAGACCGGGAGCAGCACGAGCATGTGCGCGACGGCGCCTCCGGCCTGCGCCGCCATCGCGACGAAGGTGACGCCGATGAGGGCGGCGGCGTAGAGACGACCCCGGGCCGGGCTGTCGTGGGTCACCACGTATCGCTCGGTCAGCACGGTGGCGACGACGAAGCAGCCTCCAATGAAACGCAGCGCCGCGGAGCCGGGCATGTAGAGGCCGCGGACCTCGATGAGGAAGAAGAGGAAGGCCCCGGAGGCGAGCGTCGCGCTCGCCGGCACCACGAGGTGGGCGGTCAGTATGAGGAGCGCTCGCTCGAGTAGTGACATGGCTGCTCAGAGCGCCGCGGCGCCGAGCTGAGCGAGATCGACGGCGTCGGCGACGGTGCGCACGGTGAGGCGCTCGAATTCGGCGGGTATCTCGGGTTGCCCTCGGTCGCCGGGGCGGGCGACGACGACCGCGACGTCGTAGCCCGCGCGTCGCAGGGAGTGAAGGGCCTCTGCCAGGGCCGGGTCCGGGCTAGCGGTGATCACGGTGAGCACCTCGGACATCGGCAGGCGCGTGTGCTCGGCGCTCAAGAGCTCGGCCATCGTCAGGCCGTCGTGCACGATGAGCCGCGCGAGGGCGGTCCGCAGCAGGGCCTGTTGGTGCCTGCCCCGACCCGGGTCGACCACGAGCGGGCGGAGGTGCAGCAGCTTCCTCAGCGCGCGGCCAGCGTGCATGACGTCGTCGATCCTGCGGAAGGTCTCCTCGCTCCAGTCCTCGGGGTAACGCTCGGCGGCGTCGGCGCCGTTGCTGATGAGGCCGACCCGCTGGCCGCCGGCGAGCACGTGCTCGGCGAGGGAGGCCGCCGCGCGCACGACGAGCTCGACGCTCGGATCGCCCGTGGCAGGGTCCGCGTCAGCGTAGCCGGGGCAGCTGCCCGAGCACATGTCGACGGCGAGGTGCACGCCCTGGAGCACGGTCTGCTCGTACACGCATGACTGGAGGCGCCCGCTGCGAGCGGTGGCGCGCCAGTGTATGCGGCGGACGGAGTCGCCGCGCTGGTAGGGGCGGATGCCCGCGAAGCGCGTGGGGTCCTCGAAGAGGCTCCGGCGGGCGGGGATCTCGTGGGCGGGCCGCCGAGACGGAGGCCAGTCGCTGAGCAGGGCCACGGGGTCGGAGTGCACCGTGACGAATCGGGCGTCGCCTCCGAGCTGGAAACGCCGCACGAGGCCGAAGGGCCCGCTCGTCTCCAGCACGGTCGGGCCGAGGCGGAAGAGGCCGCGCCGGGGCGGGCGGATCTCGTAGTAGCCCTCCACCGGGCGTCCCGGGGCGAGCGGCGCGAAGCCGCAGCTCGCGTCGGGCACCTCGAGGCCCTCGTCCACCGAGTCCTGCCACCAGACCCACGGCAGGGGGAGGGAGCGCGCGGCGAGGCGGATGGTCACGCCGACGACACCTCCGGCGGCGACCTCCGTCTCCGTCAGCTCGCGCTCGACCTTGACGCCGAATGCCAGCGCCCGGGCCACCAGCCAGCCCACGAGGGCCGTCGCGCCGACGACGACGCCCGCGTAGAGCATCAGCCCGCGTTGGGTCACCGCCGCGAGCAGCGCTATCAAGGCCGCCGCGCCCAGCCAGCGCAGCCGGTGGCGCCGCCGTCGCCGTCGCGCCTCGGGACCGAGGGCATCCCGGGTTTGGACGAGGCTCCGCGTCATCAGGGCCCCTCCGCGTCCGTCGGCATGGGCACCGGCACCAGCCCCACGGACTCGTCCACCACGTGCTCCACGCTCCGGCGAGCGAGGCGCGCCTCGGCGCCGAGGATGCAGCGGTGGTAGAGCACCGCCGGGTACAGCATCTTGACGTCGTCGGGGGTGACGAATTCGCGGCCGGAGATGGCGGCCGAGGCCTGGGCGGCGCGGAAGAGGCCCTTCGTGGCCCGTGGGCTCGCGCCGAGGACGAGGCTCCGGTGGGAGCGCGTCGACGCGACCACGTCGATGACGTAGCGGCGCACGGCCTCGGACACGTGCACCCCGGCGACGAGCTGCTGCACCGCGCCGAGCTGCTCGGCCGAGAGCACCGGCTGGACCTGCTCGAGGGGGTCCGCGCCCTGCGAGGACGCGAGCATCTGCATCTCGGCGTCGCCGTCCGGGTAGCCGACCGAGATCTTCATCAAGAAGCGGTCGAGCTGCGCCTCGGGGAGCGGGAAGGTGCCCTCGTGCTCGATGGGGTTCTGGGTCGCGATGACGAAGAAGGGGCTCGGGAGGCGGTGGGTCTTGCCTTCGGCCGACACCTGCCTCTCGGCCATGCACTCGAGGAGGGCCGCCTGGGCTCTCGGGGTCGCGCGGTTGATCTCGTCGGCGAGCAGGACGTGGGTGAAGACCGGGCCTGGGTGGAAGACGAACTTCGCCTCCTTGGGGTTGAAGACGGTCGAGCCGGTCACGTCACCCGGCAGGAGGTCGGGGGTGCACTGCAAGCGCGAGAAGAAAGGCGTCTCGGCAGGAAACGCCTCGCGTGGGGGTGTCTCGCCTGCGAAACGCCCGCCCCGCGAGCGCCCCGACATGGTCCTCGCGAGGGCCTTCGCGAGCAGGGTCTTCGCCGTGCCCGGCACGTCCTCGATGAGGAGGTGCCCGTCCGCGAGCAGGCAGACGAGGACCTGGTGCACGGCCATGCGCTTGCCGTGGACCACCTTCTCCACCTGGGAGAGCATGGCCTGTGCTGCCTGCCGGATCTTCTGAACCTGTGACATGGCCGCTCCTCATCCCCGAGGGCGCCCGACCCTCGAGCCTCCGTTTTGTGGCCGCATTGTCATACAGGCCAGGCCCCCCGTCGAGCCTCCGGCCAGACCTTGACCGCGCCCCAAACGTGGCCGAGCATGGCGGCAGCCGAGGCAGCCATCATGACCACTCCCCCGCCCGAAGCCCTCGCGACCCTCCTGGTCTCCTGCCCCGATCGCAAGGGGATCGTGGCAGCCCTCGCCCAGATCCTCTACGGGCACGGCGCAAACATCCTCGACGCCGACCAGCACACCGACAGCGAGGCGGGGCAGTTCTTCCAGCGCATCCGCTTCGACCTCTCCGAGGTCCACACGGATAGGGTGTCCATCGAGAGCGCCGTTCGAGAGGCGGCCGAACGATTCGACATGTCCTGGCGACTCTCCTACGCCCACGAGCGCAAGCGCGTCGCGATTTTCGTGTCGAAGGGCGAGCACTGCCTTTACGACCTGCTCCTCCGCCACCGCTCGGGCGAGCTCGCCTGCGACATCTCGCTCGTGATCAGCAACCACGAGAAGCTCGCGCCGGTAGCCGAGCAATTCGACCTCCCCTTCCACTGCCTCCCCATCACCAAGGAGACGAAGCTGGAGCAGGAGAAGCGAGAGATGGCGCTGCTGGCCGAGCACCGCGTCGACCTGATCGTGCTCGCGCGCTACATGCAGATCCTGAGCGACAGCTTCGTGGCCGAGTACCCCTGCAGGATCATCAACATCCACCACTCCTTCCTGCCGGCCTTCATGGGTCCGCGCCCTTACCGCCGCGCCTACGAGCGCGGCGTCAAGCTCATCGGCGCCACCGCCCACTACGTGACCGAGGGCCTCGACGAGGGACCGATAATCGAGCAGGACGTGGTGCGCTGCTCCCACCGCGACTCGGTGGCGGACCTGATCCTCAAGGGCCGCGACCTCGAGAAGGTCGTGCTCGCCCGCGCCGTGCGACACCACCTCGAGGACCGGGTGCTGGCCTATGACAACAAGACGGTGGTGTTCTGAGCGGCGCCAGGGGGCCGCGCTCAGTCGACGGGGAGCTGCAGAGTCGCCAAGCCGATGCGCTCGGTCCCCACGGCCCAACCGTCGCGCGCGTTGAAGTAGATCCGGATCTCGTCGCCGGCGCGCATGGTGTCGAAGGCGTAGACCAGGGCGGTCATCCAGCCCTCGTCGGTCGGGGTGATCACCGGCGCGGGGCACACGTCCTCCCACGCGACGCCGTCGTCGCTCGCCATCACCGAGATGGCCGACCGGCTCGCGCCCCGCTCGTCGGTGTAGATGCCGTTGGTGAGCGCTATTCGCCTCCCACCGATCTCCTCGTCCATGAGCTTGATGGAGCCGGCCCCGAGGTTTCGGAAGGGAAGCCCCTTTGAAGGCGACAGGATAGGCTCCGGCCGCTTCTCGTAGGGCCCGCTGATCTCCGGCGCGGTGGCGACGCCGATGTGCAGGGGCTCCCGGAAGCCGCAGTCCGGCAGGTCGACCCCGCTCGCGCTGTAGTAGAGCCAGAAGGTGCCGTCGCGCCTGGTGACGTAGGGGTTGCCCACGGTGTGCTGGGGCTCCCGCTCCCAAGGGAGGGTCGGCTCCAGCACCGTCGCCGGCTCTCCGAAGTCCGTGAGGTCGTGGCTCTCCACGACCTGGATCGTCGAGCGATCGAGGCCTTCGAACTTCTCGTAGAACAGGTAGTAGCTCGGCCCTTCCTTGATGATGAAAGGACGCATCGCGCCGATGCCGCCGACGCGCTTGTCGAGGCGCTCCCAGGAGAGACCGTCCGCGGAGGTGAAGTGGTGAATGCCCATCAGGGTGTTCGCGAAGAGGTGCCACGAGCCGTCCGGCGACTCCTCGGGGCCGACGACCGTCGGGTCGCCCAGCAGGGTCTCGGGCTCGGGCGGCTCGATGAGCGGGCTGCCCGGGTGCACCTTCCACTCGCACAGCAGGGCGGCGAGGGAGGCGTTGCCGTCAGCCCGCGACGAAGCGTCGCTCGACGGCGCGCCGGCGCCGGGAACGGCATCGGCGCCGGGTGTCGCCGGCAACACGTCTTTGCCGGCGGTCGCGGAGGTGCCGCACGCCGCCGCAAGCAGGACGAAGGCAGCCGCCATGCACAAGAGCGAGCGCCGGTGTGCCGCTGCGCTACGGCGCCGGGGGCGGTCTTCGTGGCGTGGCCTCATGAGCGACGACGATATCACGAGCGCGCCCACCGCGAAGCGATGGGGGCTGCCCGTCTTGCCCGCCGGCAACGACTCACGCCTTTGTCCGCGCTATGCTGTCCCGGTGATCCGCCTGCACCGCTACGCCGTGTTCTTCTTCGTGCTCTGCGCCCCCCTGCTCGGGACGTGCTCCGATGCGGACGACGGCGTAGCGCCAGCAGTGGGAGGTGATGTCTCGGCGGCAGTCGACGGCGGCGACGCGACGCCCCCGGATGCGCCGGCGAAGCCCGGAGAAGGCACGACCGCGGCACAGGACACGACGTCCGAGCCGGTCACCCTGGACCCGCCGCCCCCCGACGACGGCGTGTACGGCTTCGCCAACGGGTGCTACGCGGTGCAGGCCTTCGACGGGTCCAGCGCGCCGATGGTGCTCCAGGCCTCGGCCGCGGGCGACGCCTACTCCTTCTCGCAGCCGGACGCGGCGGCGGGGGCGGCGTTCCGGATGCGCCCTTCGGACCTCGGCACCTACCTGCTCTACGACGCCGGCGCGGGCTACTTCAGCGCCGAGGAGGACGAGGCCTCGTCAGCGTGGCGTTTTTGGAGGAAGACCAGGCTCCAATCGAGCCTGGAGCTGATGGACGACTCCTTCGTGTCTCCGGCCGAGTGGGAGATCGAGCCATCCGCGCGCGACCCGCAGCGCTACCAGCTTCGGCACCGGCGATCGCGACGCTACCTGGCGCCGGGAGGGCTCACCGAGGAGGTGTCCGCGGCGGCGATCATCACGCTCCTCCCACGCGAGGGCTGCGCCGAATTCCCGGAGCTCTCCCTCGACGCGACCGGCACGGTGACTCCACGCACCTGGGAGGACGGCGCCGTCTACGGCATCGCCGAGGCGCACACCCACGTGATGACCAACTTCGGCTTCGGCGGGGGCAGCATCTTCCACGGCTCGCCTTTTCACCGCCTCGGCGTGGAGCACGCGCTGCCGGACTGTACGCCCTTCCACGGCCACGAAGGGCGGCGGGACATCGTCGGCATGTTCTACGACCACGGCAGCGACTTCGACGTGGCCGAGCTGCTCCCGCTGGCCACCACGGGCGAGAGCTCGGAGTTCAACCACCACACGGAGGGCTTCCCGAAGTTCACCGAGTGGCCGAACGCGCGCACGAGCTCAACGCACCAGACGATGTACCACCGGTGGCTCGAGAGGGCGTGGATGGGCGGCCTGCGCCTGCTGGTGCAGCTCGCGACCGGCAACTCGGTGCTGTGCACCATCGTCACCGGCATCGACGCACAGCAGGTCCGCTACGACTGCAACGACATGGTCGCCGTGGACCGCACGCTCGAGGAGATGAGGCACCTCGAGCGCTACGTGGACGCGCAGGCCGGCGGCCCGGACGAGGGCTGGCTGAAGATCGTGCACGGGCCGGCCGAGGCCCGCGCGGTGATCGAGCAGGGCAAGCTCGCGGTGGTGCTCGGCATCGAGATCTCGAACCTCTTCGACTGCTTCCTGACGCCGAAGCCGGGCTTCGAGCCCTGCACGCCGGACACGGTGACGGCGACCCTCGACCGTTACCACGACCTCGGTGTGCGCGTGCTCTTCGTGGTCCACAAGTACGACAACGCCTTCAGCGCCGGAGACGGCTCCGGCGGGGTCATCGAGCTCGGCAACTTCCTGAACAGCGGGCACTTCTCCAACTTCGTCGAGGACTGCCCGGGGCCAAAGGAGACCTTCGACCACGGCGAGGTGACCTTCGGCGGCCTGAACAAGCCGCGCGACGTCTACGACTCGCCGCCGCCGGTGGACATGAGCGGGCTCGAGGACGATCTCGTCGGCTCCATCACCCCCTTCGCGAGCCGGATCCTGGCGCCGCCCCTGCAAGGCGACTACTGCCAGAAGCACGGCATGACAGCGCTGGGCGAGACGCTGATGGTCGAGATGATGAAGCGCGGCATGATCATCGACATCGCGCACCTCCCGCAGCGCTCGGTCGCCCGCGCATACGAGCTGCTCGAGGAGCACGACTACCCGGCGACCAAGACCCACCAACACTCGACGGGCGGCAGGATCTACGCCCTCGGAGGGCTCACGGGCTTCGGCCTCTCGCGCTGCGGCGATCCGGAGGAGCCGGGATCCATGGTCGGCGGGCTCACCCGCCGCGTGGAGCACATCGTGGAGATGGGCGGCTACCCGGGGCAGCCCCTGTCCCTCGACCTGAACGGCTTCGCGGGCGCACCGGGCCCGCGCTTCGGCAGCGCGTCGGGCTGCGGCAAGGAGCAGACAAACCCGGTGACCTACCCCTTCACCTCCTACGACGGCCAGGTCACCTTCGAAGCGCCGCGGCTGGGCAACCGGGAGGTCGACTTCAACACCGAGGGCATGATCCACGTCGGCCTGCTGCCCGAGCTCATAGAAGACGTGCGGCGCGACGGCGCCACCGACGCCGAGCTCGAGCCCCTGTTCCGCTCGGCGGAGGCCTACCTCCGCATGTGGGAGAAAGCCGAGTCGCGCGCCTCGGCCCTCGCGGGCGGCGCCACGCAGTAGCCCGGAGCCGGCCGGCGCTTTGCCCGGGCACCCCCCGTCTGCTACCTCGTCGAGGCCGTCAGGTCGGTGCATACGCAAGGAACGCCGGAGGTGTCATGAGGCTCATGCTCGTCAACAAGGTCCCCGTCTTGGCCCTGCTCTCGGCGTTCGCCTTCGGCTGTGGAGACTCGGGGGAGCCGAAGACCACGCCCCCGGCCGGGGAGGACGCCGGCCTCACCGGCACCCCCGCCACGCTGGAGGACGCCACCACCGCGGATCCAGGCGCCTCGGCTCCGGAGCCGATCGACTGGGACGCCGTGTTCACCAAGACAGACTGGCCGGACGACGGCAAGCGCCGCCTGATCGTGCTCCACACAAATGACCTGCACGCCCACCACAACGGCACCGGCCCGCTCTTTGACTTCACCCCCGAGACGCTGAACGACGACTCGACCCAAGGCGGGTTCGCGCGCCTGGCCACGCTGGTCGAGCGGGAGCGACGCGACCTCCGGCCCGGAGCGGCGCTGCTCGGGCTGGACGCGGGCGACTTCTCCTACGGGTCGGCTTTCGCGGCCCTGGCGCCCGAGCACGGCACCGAGCTCAAGCTGATGGACGCAATGGGCTTCGTGGGCACCACCCTCGGCAACCACGAGCTGGACTGGTCCCCCGAGGGCCTCGTCAAGGTGCTCGAGGAAGGCATGAAGGGAGCCACCAGCCTCACCGTGCTCGCGTCGAACCTGGTGTTCGACGACGAGTCCCCCGATGACGACGCCCTGGCCGCCCTGATGGGCAAGACGATCCACCCCTGGCACGTGGTCGAGGCGGAGAACGGGCTGAAGGTCGGCCTCTTCGGCCTGCTGGGCGTGGGCGCCCACAAGCTCGCGCCGCGAGCCGAGCCGGTCACCGTGCGCGGGCTCGCGGCGGCCGCCGAAGAGATGGTCACCCTGCTGCGGGAGCAGGAGGGCGTGGACCTGGTGGTCTGCCTCTCCCACTCGGGTGTCTCCGAGGACGAGGTCGCGGGGGAGGACGAAGCCCTGGCCGAGGCGGTCGACGGGATCGACCTCATCGTCAGCGGCCACACCCACACCCTGCTGGACGAGCCGATCGTCCGCAACGGCGTGCTGATCGTGCAAGCCGGCGCCTACGGCCTTCACCTGGGCAAGCTGGTGCTCGTCGAGGAGGACGACGGCTTCGCGGTGGAGTCCTGGGAAGCCGTCCCCGTAGACGACAGCGTGCCGGGGCTCCCCGAGATCGTCGCGGAGATCTCGGCGCTGGAGTCCAGGCTGGACGACGAGCTCTTCAGCGGCGACGAGCAGCCCGGCTACCGAGACCCGGTGGCGCTCACCGAGCTCGACCTCATTCGCGAGCACCTCGCAGAGTCCAACCTTGGCGACCTCGTGGCCGACGCCGTGCGCTGGTCGGCGAGCCAGCACACCCCCGACGGCGCCGTACAGGTGGCCTTCGAAGCCAACGGGGTGATCCGCGAGGACCTTGGCGCGGGCAGCACGGGGAGGATCCTCATGGGCGACATCCTGCGTGTGCTCCCCCTGGGCAGCGGCCCCGACGGCAAGCTGGGCTACCCCGTGCTGAGCATCTACCTGACCGGCGCCGAGCTGAAGCTGGCCGCGGAGGTGATCGTAGGCGTGGCGCCGAGGCTCTCCAACAGCTTCTTCATGCAGGTCTCGGGCATGCGCTTCGAGCACGACCCGGCCCGTCCCCTCTTCGACATGGTCACCGCCCTCTACCTCGGCGACGAGGTGACCGGCTACTCGGAGACGCCCCTGGACACCTCCAAGGAGAGCGACACCCTGTACCACGTCAGCGCGAACCTCTACATCGGGGAGATGTTGAGCGTCTTGAAGACCTTCACGGGCGGCATGCTGGCCGTCGAGCTGAAGGACAAGGACGGCAACGTGCTGGAGCACGCCCAAGACGCGCTGCTGGACACGGACCCGGACACGCCCGGCGTCCAGGAGCTCAAGCTGTGGCGCACGCTCTACGAGTACCTTGCCTCGTTCCCGGTCGACGAGACCACGGGCCTGCCCAAAGTCCCCGCGCGCTACAAGAGCTCCCAGGAGAGGATGAAGGCGGCGCAGTAGCACACGGCACACAGCCCGGCGGGTCGCATGCCGACGCGACCCTGAGGCGCCGCGCGCGCTGCCTACCCTATTCGGAGGTCCTCTCCGCGCTCGGGCACTCGTCCCACGAACATTCCGACATCGAGAGTCTCGTGCACCCCACCCGTTCCGGGCCGTAGCAGCAGCCCGGGGGCGCCCTGCGCCATGCGAACGCCCGTCGACACCGCCACCAACAGCTCGGTGCCCGCGGGGACCGGTCCCTGCGCAAAGAAGAAGCCGTGCCCGAGCTCGACACGGGCGCCGCTGCCCGAGAACCCCGCGAGGCGGAGACGCCTGAGCAGGCGATCGTGCAATTCCCCGGATGAGTGATCGTCGTAGCCGAGGCGGAGCCACCTCCGTGCGCCCTCCTTCGCCGCCGGTGTGACCGCAGCAGGCACGAGGGGCCACATGCCACGCAGCTTGAGGTGATCGGGGCGCACCTCGGCCGCCTGCCCATCTCCGAAGCTGTGCCACGGCAACACGGCGTGGAATCTGTCGCTAGCCAGGGGCCGCCAACGCTTCCCGGGCTCCGTGCTTCTGGGGCCCGTGGTGTAGATGAACGAGTAGTCGCCCACGCCTTCGCACAGGCGCATGAAGTAGTCGGCGGGGTGCTCACGGCCGTCGCCGGACGAGTCGACTGGCGACGGAATGAGCGCGCCCACCATGGCGTGGAAGTGATCTCCAGGCAGCAAGGACCCGCGCCCGTGCATGCTCGCAATGACCTGGTACGCGGATCGCTTCGCGAAACCGGCCATCCTCCAATCGAGGAGCAGGTTCTCGAGGCTGTCGAGACGCGGGAAGAGGGAGCGGATGTCGAAGACGTCGAGCCCGCGCTCCTTCGCATACTGCCGCAAGGCGTCTCCGACCTGGCTGAGCAGCTCGTCGCCGTCAGCCCACGCAGAGCCGTGGCCGCTTGCCACGAAGCGCACACGGTCTGCGTTGACGAGCTCCTGGTAGGTCCAAGCCCGCGTAACCCACTCGTCGCGGTTGAACGCCATCAACGCGCGCTCACCGATCCGGGCGCGGCTCCGCAGCAGCGACAGGAGCTCGGCGCACTGCTCTGACAGGACGACGATCGCCCTCGACGCGTGGCCGTAGATGGCGCCCATCCAGCGAAGGCACTCCGACCGGGCGGGCTCTTCTGTCGGGATGCAGAATGCATCGCACCACACGGCCGCGGGAGCATCGGCTCGAACGGCCGTGCCGATGGCGGCCACGGCGCGGTCGGACACGAGCACGTCTTCGGTGAGCGGGTGGGGCGCGCGACCGGTCCCCCACGCGTAGGAGATGCATACGTAGTCGGGCGCCTCTGCACGGTCGGGCAGGCAGGTCCCGGCGGTCAACTCCCAGAGGACACCGCCGATCTCGACCACGCCTTCTGTGGATGTGCCTCCTTGTGCTGCCGGGACAAGGAGCCTGAAGGGGCCACCGACGGCGCTGCGCTCGTGCGCCTCCAGAGTAGAGGTGGGAGGCATCACCGCAACATACACGGCCTCGTTCACGATCCGAAGCACCGGTCTCGGGACACCGGTTTCACCGGATGACCGGGCCGCCTCTGTCACCCAACCAGCACCCGCTGGTGCGCCTGGGGTGAGACGCGGGGATCGGGGGTCAAGATGCCGCGTTGGTTCAGCGGATCGGCCGCGGAGACATCGAAGGGCTCTGGGGCCTCTCGGCGTGTCTTGCGGAGCAGCCGCACGGCCTCGGGCAGGGCGAATTGCTCACCGGCGAAGCCGCCGACGAAGCGCCCGCCGTGCACCTCGCCGCGAAGCTCCATGCGCCTCAAGGCCCGGTGCAGGACGCGCCAGGGCATGCCCACGCGCTCGCGCTCCATCATGCGCCGGAACACGACCCCCCAGCGGGCGAGCAGGCGGCCGGCCACGAATTCCGGCTCGGGGGGGTCGTGCCGCGCGCCGCGGAGCGGAGCCCAGCGCCCGGGCGGCGTGAAGGGGAGCTTTCGCACGCGAGCCGGGCGTCTCGAGGGCGGGATCAGCAGGCGGCGGAGGCCGGCGAATGCGTCGCAGGTCACGAGGCCGCGGCCGATGAGCTCGGTGAGCCCCATCTCGAAGTGGTCAGGGAGGCGACGCGACGCGGCCTGCAGGTCGGCGGCGAAGCTCGGGCCGTTCGCGACGAGGGCCTCGTAGATCGACCGCGCGTGCCCGCCGAGCGTGTCGGTCTCCGCAGGGCCGGCGAGGCCGAGCCAGGAGAGGAGATCGGCGCGGGGGAAGAGGCAGACCGGCGTCGCCCGGAGGGCGCTGTCCGCGGCTCCGAAGAGGCGGCCCCACACGACCTCGCCGTAGAGGGTGAGCTCGTCGAGCCAGCGCCGCTCGTAGCCCTCGACGCGGCTGGGCAGGACGTCTGCCTCCCAGGCGGCGGCAGGGAGCTCGAAGCCGGCGAGCTGGGCGACGACCTCGGCCAAGCCACGCGGCCCCGAGAGCTGGTGCCCCGGCGCCGCATGCTGCCAGCGGCCTAGGAAGGCGAGGTAGTCCGCGGCGGTGACCGGCTCGATGGCCTTCCTGAGGCCTTCGAGGGTGTAGCGGTGGATACGCGCGAGCAGGCGGCGCTCGCAGTAGGCGCGCTCACCGCCGATGTCGACCCGGAGGGCGGCACCCCTGGCCTCGAGCTCGGCGAGCGCCGGCTCCTCGCTCACTACCGGGCCGAGGGCCTCGAGTCGTCCACGCCATGTCTCCACCGGGTCGCGGCTCGCCTCCGCCGCGTAGAAGCGGTCGCCCTCGCGCAGCACGCGGCCGGCGGCGAGCAGCTCGTCGAGCCACCCTCGCCACGGGCCGACCTCCTCGTCGTGCAGGTAGCCCATCCAGCACAAGGCCTCGTGCAGGTCCTCCGCGCTCTCGGGCTGGGGCCACGCTTCTTCCCGCACCCTCCTCACCGCCTCGGGGTCGAGGGCGCCGAGATCGCCTGCCCGCTCGCGCTCGCGCGCGCGCCGCGTGATGACGGCCTGCGTGCGACGCTCCTCGAGGGGGGCGTCGTCGAGGAAGGCGTAAGGCATGGCGTGGATGGCTCCACGCGCAAAGGCCGACGGCGCCGGGAGGTCGACGGCGACCTGCTCGATGGCGCCGCTCTCGAGGCCCTCGAGGATGCGGACGAAGCCGTCGACGTCCATCGCCTCGCGCAGGCAGTCCTCCACCGTCTGGCGCACGAGCAGGTGCTCCATCGGGATCGGGACGTCGCCACCGGGCAGGTTCTCCCCGCAGGCGAGCACGTCGGGGAAGGCGTCGGCGAGCAGATCCTGGGCCCGCATCCGCAGCAGGGGCACGGGGACCCTCTTGCCCCCGGCGAATCGCGGCAGCTTGAGCGACCGCACCGCGTTGTGCCTCCACCGGGCCTCGAACATCGGGGAGGCCAGCAGCGCCTGGCTCAAGACCGCGCGGGCGGTCGCGGCCTTCAAGAAACGGAAGACCGCCTCGATGGGGAAGCTGTGCTTCGGGCCCAAAGAGACGAGGATGGACTCCTCGGTGGCCGCCGCCTGGAGCTCGAAGCCGAATGAGCGGCAGAGACGCTTTCTCAGCGCGAGCCCGAAGGCGCGGTTGACGCGCCCGCCGAAGGGGCTGTGGATGACGAGCTGCTGCCCGCCGGTCTCGTCGAAGAAGCGCTCGGCGACCAGGCGGCGCTGGGTCGGGATGGAGCTGAGGGCCGTCTCGCCTTCGCGCACGAAGCCGCTGATCTGGGTCACCACCTCCTCGGGCAGCTCGGCCGTCCCCCGGAGCCAGGCCTCGTCGGTGCCGTGCTCCAACACCTCGGCGGCGGCCGCCGAGAGATCCAGCGTGCGCGAGGGTCCCTCGGCCACCCAGAAGGGCAGAGTCGGCGGGGCTCCCCTCGCGTCCGCCACGCGCACGAGGCCGGGCTCGACCTTGAGGGTCTGCCAGGAGGCGTTCCCGAGCTGGAAGACGTCCCCGACGAAGGCCTCCACGGCGAAGTCCTCGAAGACCGATCCCACGTGCTCGCCCGTGGGCTCGAGCACGACACGGTAGTCCGCGACGTCCGGGATCGTGCCCCCGGAGGTCACGGCGGCCATGCGGGCACCCTTCGAGGCGCGGAGCCTGCCCCCGACGCCGTCGCGGTGGAGGAGCCCCGCCCTGCCCTGCGTGTGCAGCTCCACCGCGGCGTCGAAGTCACCCTCCGGCAGCTCCCTGTAGGGCCACGCGCGGCTGAGGTCCGCGCGCAGCTCAGCCTCGTCGTGGGGACCGAAGACACACTCGGCCACGAGCTGCTGCGCGAGCACGTCCAAGGGCGCGCGCGGCACGGTGATCGGGTCGAGCACGCCCCTGCGCACGGCGAGGAGGAGCCCCGCGGCGCAGACGAGCTCGTCCGGGGTGAGCGGGAAGAGGCGACCCTTCGGCGTCTTCGACAGCGAGTGACCCGAGCGCCCGACCCGCTGCAGGAAGGTGGCGATCGAGGAGGGCACTCCGACCTGGATCACGAGATCGACGTCGCCGATGTCGATGCCGAGCTCGAGGGTCGCCGTCGCAACGAGCGCCCGGAGCGAGCCCTCCTTGAGCCGGCGCTCGGCGTCGAGGCGCCTTTCCTTCGACAGGCTCCCGTGGTGGCTCGTGACCCGCTCCTCGCCGAGCACCGAGCTCAGGCGCGCGCTGATGCGCTCGGCGAGCTTGCGCGAGCTCACGAAGACGAGCGTGCTGCGGTGGGCCTCGATGAGCTCGGCCATGCGCCCGTGGATCTCGTCCCACACCTCGTGGGAGCAGACCGCCTCGAGCTCGGACGGAGGGAGCTCGATGCCGAGGTCCAGCTCACGCAGGTGGCCCGCGTCGACGACCTCGCAGGGCCGGTCCACGCCGACCAAGAATCGGGCGATCTCCTGCAGGGGCCTCTGGGTCGCCGAGAGCCCGA
>CAZQPP010000159.1:0-15350 GCA_964594295.1 uncultured Myxococcales bacterium
GGGGGTCGTCTCCTGTCGCGCCGCCCGGGTCCTGGCTGGCGGTCCCCCCGGCGTCCGCGTCCGTGGAGCCTCCGGCGTCGGGCGGCGGGTCCGCCGGCACCTCGTCCTCCACGGTGAGGTCGAGGCGGAGGTCGAAGGAGACGTCGGTGCTCTCGAGGTGCCACTGCTTGACCATCACGGCGAGCACGTTGCGGCCGGCGACGAAGGGGTTCTGCGCTTGCAGGTCGAGCACGCTGTCGCTGACCGTGTTGTCCTCGGCGTTCTCGCTCGCGAGGCTCCCGTGGGCGAGGCCGTTGTCGGTGTAGCGCTCGAAGAGCAGCACGCCGTTGACGAAGACCGCCACGCCGTCGTCGTGCACGACCGCCAGCAGGCCCGCGGTCGGCACCGCGCCCAGCTCGAGGTCGTGGCGGAAGTAGACGCTGGCCACGTTCTCGGGGTCGTAGTCGGTGAGCTCGGTCGCCTCGTCGCCGTCACCGTAGCCGAGCTGGCCGGGCCCCTTGGGCCACGAGCTGTCGTCGAAGTCGGGCGTGTTCCAGCTTGCGCCGGGGTCGTCGGGCCCGTCGTGGTAACGCCAGGTGGCGCCGAAATCCACGACCGTGCGTTGCTGGGCGTGGCATGGTGCGACGCTGGCGAGACCGAAGGCCAGGCCGGCGGCGGCCGTGGAGAGCACGAGGAGGAGGTGTCGGAGGCGGCGCATGGCCGAAGTCTACCTCCATCCGGCCCCAAAAACGCCTATTTCATGCGCTCCAGCGCGAAGAAGAAGATCTCCCCTTCCCCCTTCTCGGCGTTCACGCCTCCGAGACCGAGGCACAGGTTGTCGCTCAGGGGCTTGACCTCGTCGTAGAGCAAGCGCCGAACGGGTCCCGGCAGGCGGGACGCCTCGTAGTGGAGCTGCAGCACCTCGGTTTCCCTCCAGCGCGAGGGGCCGCGCTCCGCCCGGAACCTCCCCGCGCGCACGGCGGGCAGACCCATGACCCAGCAGCAAGCCGAGAAGTCGACGCTGAAGGGGAGAAGGCGGAAGGCCGGGAGGATCAGCAGCCGGCTCGCCAGCGAGCGCGCGGCGGGGCTGTCTACGGGCCCGAGGTAGGTGCCGCGGAAGAGCCCTGAAGGCTCGACGGGCGGAGCCTCCGTGGCGAAGAGGGCCTCGAGCCCGGGCTGGTCGAGGCGGCGCAGGTCGGCGGTGGTCTCGAAGGTCGCGGTGTCGCTCATGTTCGCAGCGCTGGGTGGTGAGAGGCGAGGGTAACACGCCGGGGCTGGACTGCGGAGTGGAGGCGGAAAGGGGAGGTGTTTGCGGGGCGGGCGTTTCGAAGACGAAACACCTCGTTGATGCGGTTCAGCGAAGACGCATGCTGTACCTCGGCTGCGCACACGAGGTGAGCTGCGGTCGCGCCGTGGCCACCGACACATGCCTGGCGGCAGAGGCTCCGCGCCACGCCTGAGCACGGAGCGACGAGCGTTGCCTCGGCGCGGCGTGGCGAGGTAGAAACCCTGCAGAGGGTCTTGGAGGACGCCATGATGAAGCTCTACCGCGCTCTGACGACGACGGCGGCCGTCGCGCTGCTCGGGCTCGCGCTCTGCTCCTGCGGCAGCGACGAGTGCTCCTGCCCGGCCGCCGAAGGCGAGGCGGGGGAGGCCGGCTGCCCCGTCAACGACCGCCTCAAGGCCGGGAAGGCCGACTTCCTGAACGGCCTCGACGACACCTGCGAGTACGTGCACCAGTCCTCGAACGACCTGACCCTCCTCAAGGCCGAGCTCGTGGGGCGCGCGGCGCCGTCCTCCAACACGGTGCCCGCCGACTTCAACGTCGACTGCAGCAAGTGCGTGGTGCTCTCGGAGGAGGAGTCCTCGGCCTACGACTGCCAGTTCTACGACGTCTGCAAGGAGCTCTCCATCGACTGCAAGGCGGAGCTCGAGAGCATGACGGGCATGCCCTTCATCACCGACGCCAGCTTCGACAGGGTCTCCTACGTGAAGACCTCGGGCTACCCCGGTGGGCCGGAGGGGCCGCCGAGGGAGGCCCACGAGAGCTACTACACCGAGCAGTTCAACTGCCAGGTCTTGGAGATCACCGTCGCGAGTCGCGACCCGGCCCTGCCCGAGGCCAAGGGCATCGGCTTCTGGTTCGAGGACGCCTTCAGCTTCATCGCCAAGGACAAGCTCGTCGAGGTTGGGACGGCCACGCTCAAGGACGGCACGGCCGCCACCCTCCACAAGTTCGGGGCGCTCGCCGTGTGCTGGCGGGGCTCGATGTCCTCTTCGAGCAGCGCGGTCTACGAGTTCAAGCCCTTCATGAAGTTCGAGGCCGAGGGCAAGTGCTACTTCAACTGGGACACCGTCGCGGACAACTACCTGATCTCGTCTTCGGTGAAGAGCATCGATCGTTCGGCGGAGGTCTTGGAGTAGGCGCCCCGGTCCCGGCTCAGTCCTCCACCGGCTGCAGGATGTTGTGGGCGCTGATGTCGAAGTGCACCACGCCGTAGCGGCCCGCGGCGAACCAGACGTCGTCGCCGTCGGCGGCGATGCGGGTCGGCCAGCCCTGGGTGGCGAAGTAGGACTGCGGGTAAGGCGCCGCCGCGTCCTCGTAGTTGTAGACGAGCAGCCCGCCGGGCACGGAGAGCAGGGCGCGCTCACCGGCGGTGGTGCGGAGCGAGGCCCATAGCGCCATCTCCGGCTTGGAGAGCAGCGGCATGTTCTCCGCCTCGGCGTCGAAGATCGAAAGGTGCTGCTTCTGCTCCTCCTGCTCTCCGCCCGGGTAGTAGTCGTAGTAGTAGTAGTAGTAGCCGGTCCGGTGGCTCACCAGGAGGTGGCCGCGGCGGTCGTAGATGATGGAGGTCAGGTACTCGCCCTCGAACTCGTGGCGAGCCTGCAGCCACGCGAGGCCGTCTTGGACCTGCAGGCGGTTTACCGACGGGACCATCTTGTCGTCGACCCACGACTGGTCGCGGGTGAAGATCACGTCGTCCTCACCCACGGCCACGATGGTGCCGGGGATGTTGACCGGGTCGTCGAGCACGGGCGCGCTCGGGTCGCTGAAGTCGACCCGCGTGAACCAGTGCTGGACCACGGGGCGGTCGAGACCCTCGACGCTGAAGGGCTTCTGCCAGTTTGCGTAGACGCTGCGGCCGTGCACGAAGACGCCGAGGGCCTCCTGCTCGGTGGGCAGCTCGACGGCCTCGGTCAGGGTGGGGTCGGCCGGATCGCTGAGGTCGAGCACGCGGAAGGAGAAGCGCTGCCAGTAGTGGTAGCGGTCGTTGGTCCAGCAGCGCTCGGAGGTCTTGATCGTCTCGGGGTCGATGGGCTCGCACTCGACGTTGTTGTCGGCGTCGTAGCCGCACTTGCGGATCTCGCCGCTGCAGACCGGCTCCGCGCCGTCGAGGGAGCGGCAGGAGATGCTGCCGCTGTACCAGTAGTAGCCCTGGTGCGCCCCGCCGTCGGGCTTCTCTTCGTAGTGCAGGAACTCCTCGTCCGGGTAGGTCCGGCAGACCTCCTCCTGGCCGAGAAGCTCCTGCTCGCGGATGCGCTCGACGAAGACCACGTCGCCGCCGAGGGGGTAAGCCTCGACGCCGCCGTAGCCCCAGAAGCCGCAGTCGTAGCAGGCGACGTCGTAGTAGCCGTAGTGGCCGTAGTAGTAGCTCTGGCTGATCTCGTCGGTCTCCAGCTCGCCCACACGCTTCGGGCTCGCGGGGTCGGAGTAGTCCAGGACCACCGCCGTCGTGACGTAGTACGGCTCGTACTTGTTCTCGTCGTTCGTCTCGCGCTGCTCGTAGCGGGTCTGCACGGCCACCACGTGGTCGTCGCCGGCCTTGATCAGGCGGGAGCCCGCCGGCACGTCCACCTCTGCCACCGGCTCGTCGGTGTCGGGGTCGCCGTCGCGGCTCACGGTCTCGAGCTGCGCGGGGGGACGCTCGGTCTCACGGGAGCCCCACCAGTAGTAGTAGTAGCTCGAGTCCTTCAGGCGAACGCCGTGGTCGCCGCGGACGAAGAAGTCGCTGTAGCTCGGAGAGAGCTCAACCCGGCCGAGCTCCTTGGGGTCGTCGGGATCGGCGCAGTTGAAGAGCGAGAGCTCCTGCTCGGAGAGGTTGGCGGGGGTCGAGGGCTTGCCGAGGAAGGAGCGCCGGACGGGGGTGCCGTGCTCCATGAAGCCGCGCTGGGTGAGCGTGGTGGGGGAGAAGGTGAAGATCTGCACCGCGGCGACGTAGCGCTCGCGGTCCTCGTCCCAGCCCGAGAAGGGCAGCAGGACCATGCCGGTCTCGACGGTCTCGCCGTCCTCGGCGGTGGCCTCCACGGCGCCCTCGAGCACGGAGAAGGCCCGGTCGTCCCAGCGGGCCTCGGACCAGCTCCAGCCGCTCGCGCGCACGTCGGCGCGGGCCAGCATGGGCTCGGCGTTGGTGAGGTCGGTGATGTCGTAGAGGCTGACCGCCATGGTGCGGTCTCCGCCCGCGTCGTCGACGCCGATGCCGACGAGCCGCGACTCCTCGAAGACCGGGCGGAAGAAGTCGTTCCAGCCGGAGACGATGTACTCCGAGCGCTCGGTGATGAAGCCGTCGTCGGTGATCTCGAAGGCGTGGAAGGGGTCAACGCGCAGGTAGGTGACGAAGAAGGCCTTGTTGCCCAGGAAGAGGGTGGCGAAGAGGTTCTCACCGTCACCGAAGGTCTTGTGGTCGATGGGCGTGATGTCCGCGAGATCGGTGGCGTCGAAGGTCTGCACGTGGTTCGTGCGTTGCTGCCAGCTGCTGCCGGAGACGACCCGCAGCACGCCCTTGTAGTAGTTCATGTTGTGCTTGGAGCTGACGCGGCCCTTCACCGCCACGTCGTCGCCCTCGACCATCGCTCCCGAGGCGCTCGAGATGTCGACCACCGACACGCGGCTGAACTGCTCGTCGTTGTGCCACTCGTTGTGGGCGACCATGAGCACCCGCGGGGTGGCCTGGATGTCGGAGACGTAGCCGCCGAGGTCGAGGCGGGTCCGGGCCTCGATCTTGCCCTCGTCGGTGATGGCGTAGCTCTGCACGACCGTCTTCGGCCCCTCGGACTCCACGGAGGATTCGCCCACCGCGTCCACCGCCATGCCGCGCCCGCCGCCGTAGCCGTAGCGCTGGTACTCCTGGGCCGCGACGTAGACCGCGATGCTCTCGGAGTCGTAGACGATGCGGCTGGTGCGGATGTAGCCGACCACCCGGGACTGGTCGAGCACCGCGGGGGCCGTCGGATCGGAGAGGTCCACGAGGAGCACGAGGCCGCCCTCGAAGGTCTCCACGCCCGGCACCCCGATCTCGCCGTAGTAGCCGCGCCAGTTGTTGAGCAGCACGATGGCCCGGTCGCCGACCACGTACATCTCCACCGGCGTCCCGGTGGTCTTGAGGCGGCCGATGATCGTGGGGTTGGAGGTGTCCGCCACGTCGATGACCTGCAGGCCGCGGTAGCTGTTCAGGTTCAGGATGCGGTCGTCGGCCAGGACGCGGTAGATGTCCCCCTCCTCGACCGTCGCGTCTGCGCCGTGCTCGCCGCCGGCCTGGTCGGCCGCCGCGGAGGGTGCTCCGTTCTTCTCGGCGCCAAAGGAGGCCCCTTGCTCGTCGGACGAGGCGCTGAAGAAGCTGGTCTGGCCGGTCGGAGTGTTCGTCGAGCCGGAGTCCTCGCCGGCCTGCGTCCCGGCGTCCGTGGCGGCCCCGGTGTCGGTCGTGGTCCCCGGGTGCTCGTCGGTGTCGCCTCCGGCCTCCCCGCAGCCGCTCAGCGCGAGCAGGAAGCTGAGGAGCAGCAGCGCCGAGAAGAGGCTCGGGAGCGTGCGGCGCACCGGAGCAAGCGGCCCGGTCGGGCGGCCTGCGGAGGTGCTGACGAGTGGGGCGCGGTGTGTGAGGGGGGCTCTGTTTTGCATGGCGAAAATCTTCTGCGGCTTCGAGCTTGGGGACGGACAGCCGGATCAGGCTGGGCGCGTCCACACGTCGCAATCCCCGTGCCAAGCAGCCGGAAGAGCGCCGCCGGCCGCCTCGCGCCGAGCGTGAGGCGGGGGCTAAGTTGCCTGAAACAAAGCAATCTTCGGAGGACGGCGAGAATCGCGGCTGAGATCGTCTCCTGCCCCGCGCCGGGCATGGCCGCCAAGCCAACCCGGACATGCGTGTCACCATCGGGCCCCCCAATTGACAGCGATGTCAGGTGCGCGCCCCGCGCCGAGGAGAAGGTGAGCGAGGCACCCTCGAATCCCCTTGCCGGGCGAAGCTCTCGGCCCTTATGATTCGACAGCTATGAGCCCCGCGGAGAGAGCAGCCCTCGCCGGCGTCAGCGTGGCCATCCCGGAGCTCCCGGGGGCCGTCACGAGCCAAGAGCGAGAGACCCTGGAGCTCATCGACCAGGCGCTCCGGAGCACGGGCGCGTTCGCGTGGTGGTTCGGCTCCCGGCCGGCCGGCGACATGATCGAGGGTCTCGACAGGGTCGCGGAGCTTGCCCGCGCGCGCCTCGGTCGGCTTCGCTCGGGCGAGGTGCGCCTGCACATCGCGATGGGGCGGGCGTGGCTGGAGGCCGGCGCGCCGGGACGACCCGGCGTCGCGGGCGTCATCGAGGTGGCTCTCTCCGAAGAGCGCGACGACTATCACCACGAGTTCGCCCGGCTCGTGAAGCAGGTCGGGAGGCTCGAGATCGAGGGCAGGGCCGCCGCGGATCGACGTCGCGAGGAGAGCGCGAGGAAGAGCTTCGAGGCTTTTCGTTACGAGCTCCTGCTCGACCTCCTCGATCAAGCGGAGAGCCAGCTCGAAGAGGTGGGCTTCGGCAGCGCATGGGAGCTCCTTTCCCGGCTCCCAACTCGTTACACGAGCGGCATCCCGACCGCTCGAGCCGACGAGCTGCGTCTGTGGATCCGCTCGCTCCGTTCCAGGCTTCGCGCGGATCAGCAGGAGCTCGAGCTGGCGGCTACGCGAGCGACGGAGCAGGAGCTGAGGACCCTCCGCCAGACCGTGGGCGAGCAGGTGGCGGCCTTTGACGACCTCGCCAAGGCAAGAGCCAAGCTCGCGAGCCGCCAGGAGGCCGTGCACAGCTACCTCGAGGGGGTCGGGCGGAAGCTGATCCCCATCGCCCATCTCCTGGCCAACGGTGACGAGCTCACGCAGCACATCCGGGAGGCCGGCTCCAGGCTCCAGGAGAGCGAAGCCTGGCTGGCGAAGCTCGATGAGCTGAGACAGGATCTCACGTCCCGGCTGAGCTGAGCCGGGGGGCGTCGGGCAGGGGCACGGGCAGGGGCAGGGGCACGGGAGGAGCGAGAGCGCTGCGCGCCGCGCGCTCCTAAGGGATTCGCACGCAGGCCCTGTCGTTGGGCGTGTCGTTGAAGCCCCAGGTCGCCAGCCCCGTGCGGATCAAGCTGGTCCCGGACCGTGGTATGGCGGCGTGGGGCGTGGCGACGGCCTCGCCGTCGCTGCCGATGAGGCCCGAGCTGTTCACGGGGCCGTAGACGAGGGCGTCGAGGGGGAGCGTCTGGGCCGTGATCTGGTCGGCGCGCACCCCGAAGAGCGCGACGCCGTCGGCGGCGTCTCCGCTGTTTTGCAGGTTCGGGTCGAAGGCCGCCGCCTGGTCCAGGGCGGGGCGGAAGTTGGAGTCGTCCGAGGTCGGGCCGCCGACCACGAAGCAGGCGCCGGCGGGGATGGTGCCTTCGAGCTGGTAGCTGCCCCAGGCGTAGTCGACCCCGCCGTAGCCGAGGGAGTAGCCGGACAGGCTCACGGTCTCGTAGGTGCCGTTGTAGAGCTTCACCCACTCCTTGCCGTCGTCCTGCCCGACCGCGTCCGGGAAGACCTCGACGAGCAGGAGGCCGACCTCGGGACGCGGGCGCACGGTGACGGAGGTCTCTACGAAGTTGTCGCCCAGGGTGGCCCGGACGACGGCTTCACCCTGCATGTCGCTGGCGGTGAGCTCGAAGGTGGCGCTGCGCTCGCCGCCCACCACCACCACCGAGCTCGGCACGTTCACCTCGAACATGCCGCTGACGGTCAGCTCGGCGGACACCCCGGCCGGCGGGGCGGGGACGTCGAGCTCCAAGGTGAGCTCCACCGACTCCATCAGGCCGATCTCGCTCTTCTCCGGGACCAGGCTGACGGGCACGGGGACGCGGTCGGCGGCGAGCACGGTGACCTGCGCCTCGTGGCTCTTGCCTTCGAGGGTGGCTGTCAGCGTGACCGGGCCGCCTGCCGCCTTGGACACGAGGAGGATCTCGGCCGTGGTCTCCCCTTCCGGCACGGTGGGGCCTCCCCAGCCGACGTCGAGCAGCTCGGGCGCAGAGCTCTGCACGGGCACGAAGGTGTCGGTTATCGCCGGCGAGGTCAGCACCGCAAAGAGCGGAGGCGTGCTCGAGCCGGTCTGGGGAGCGTAGATCATCGCCTCGGCGGGCTCGACAGCGAGCAACGACGGTGGGCCGAAGACCACGTCCTCGTAGGAGCGCGGCAGCAGCTTGTTGCGGTTCCAGGTGTAGCGCAGCACGCCGCGCAGCTCTCGGAACTTCTGGCCGACGGCCGGCTTGGGGTGCATGTAGTAGAGGGCGTCGTCGACCCTGAGCCCCCCGGTGACCACGAACTCGCCGCTGACGTTCTCGCCTTCCTGGGCCTCGGGCCAGCTCTCCGTGACCTCCACGTCCCGCACCTCGACGAGCACCGACTCGAGGGCCTCGGTCCGGGAGCCGCCCGGCACGATATCGGCGGGCTGCACGAGCACGGGCGCGGGCATCGTCCCCTCGATCGAGAGGATCTCGACCTCGGTGTCGGTGAGCTGGATCTGGCCGAAGTGGTCTTTGACCCTGCCCTCGACGCTCACGAGGGCTGAGAGCGGCGGGATCTCGCCGTCGGGCAGGAAGACGAAGAGCCCGGAGTAGTCGGGACCGCCGTATGCGGCGTCGCTCGGGTCCGCCGAGACGAAGAAGTAGTCGCGACCGACGGCGACGACCACGGCGGATGCGATCTTCACTCGCTCGCCGAAGGGGCGCTCGCCGCGCTTGACCTCGTAGACGGTCGCCGGGCAGCCGACCCCGCCGCGTGCGTTGTGGTCGCGGCAGGGTGAGACGGACCTGGCGGGGCGGAAGCCGAGGCGGGGGCCGCTGCCCTCGGGCGCGTGCCTGAACCGCTCTCCCGCCCTGCAGTTCCAGTAGGAGCTGCCCCAGTGCCCGCCTCGGAAGATGCGGTAGTGCCCTGACGCGGGGCCAGCGGGATCGTAGTCTCTGTTGGGGCGGCGCTCGGAGTAGTCGTCGGCGTACCAGTCCCACACCCACTCCCAGACGTTGCCCGTGCTGTCGTGGAGGCCCCATCCGTTCGGCTCCTTGGTCCCGGCCGGTTGGGGCCCGCAGGTGTGCTCATCGTCGGGACCGCAGGGCCAGCCTCCCTCGTAGGAGGCCAGGCTGTTCTCGCCGAACCAGGCGATGGGCCCCAAGACCTCGAGGTAGTCCCCGGACGAGAAGTTGCCCTGGTACACGTCGGTCGACGTGCCCGCGCGGGTTGCGTGCTCCCACTCCGCCTCGGTGGGCAACCTATAGCCCTCGCAGAGCAGCGGGTTGCCGCCTTTGGCGTTCACCTCCACTCCGGTGCACTCCATGCCTTCTCCCGGCGCGGCTCCGTTGCAGCCCTCGAGCGTGAAGCACTCGGGGTAACCCTCGGCCGCCGAGCGGGCGTTGCACCAGGCCAGGGCTTCCCACCAGTTGAGGGACTCCACGGGGCAGTCGTCTCCGCAGGCTTTCAAGCGCGAGGGGTCCCTGTCGGCACCCATCAGCGCCTTCCATTCTCCTCGTGTGACCTCGGTCGTCTTCATCCAGAAAGGGCGCGTGATGTGCACGGTCGGCCGGTGCCAGTGAAGGCGGATCGGCTCCATGACGCCCCTCGGAATGAGCGCGAAGCCGTTGCGCAGGCAGTCCTGCGCGCATGTGCCCGCCGTCTCGCGGGAGGTGCATAGCTTGTCGCCGCACTCCTGCGGGAAGTCGCAGAAGCTCTCGACGCAAACCCCTTCTCCGCGCGGCCCGCCGATGTTGCAGGGCAGCCCGTGAGAACCGTCGTAGTGGTGGAAGCAGCCGTCGCCGGCGCAGTCGTCGATGGTGCACGGGTCGCCGTCGTCGCAGTCGTC
The DNA here is from genome assembly GCA_964594295.1 of uncultured Myxococcales bacterium. GTDB lineage: Bacteria > Myxococcota_A > UBA9042 > UBA3505 > UBA3505 > CAZQPP01. The sequence continues at coordinate 10,078 of CAZQPP010000159.1, forward strand.
GCCCAAGCAGATGGGCTCGGGCATGCACGTGCCGGAAACGCAGGCTCCGGAGTCGTCCTGGCTGATCCCGTCCGGGACGCAGGCCCGATACTCGGCGGCCTGTGCGTCGTGGGCGCAGCCTCCGTCCGCCGTGCCGAGGCAGGCGTCTTCCGTGCAGGGGTTGTCGTCGTCGCACACCAAGGGAACGTGCCAGCAGGAGCCGTCGCGACACTCGTCGGTTGTGCAGGGGTTGGCGTCGTCGCAGGCGCCCTCGTCACCGCAGTCGAGCGATATGCCCACCGTTCGGACCGGGCGGAACCCGACCCCGCCATCGCGAGCATCGTGCAGCACCCTGCTTCGGGAGGACGCGCGGCAGCCCGTGGCTGTGTCGGCGAAACCCCCGCCCCGCACGACGTTGCTGTCCTCGGCTTGTGCGCCGGCGACGGGATCGACGTCCGGATCGGGGAGGTCCCAGTACCAGTAGAACCGGTTCCACACCCACTCCGCAACGTTGCCGGCGGTGTCGTGAAGGCCCCATGCGTTCGCTTGCTTGGCGCCGGCGGGGTGGGTCCCGAGGGAGCGCGGCCCAGGCCAGCTGAACGGGTTGTCCTCCTCGTCCTTCACGGCGTAGCTCACCTTCTCGCTGCCGCGGTACCAGGCCACCGGGTCCAGCTTCGGCTCATAGTCGCCGCGGTCGGAGAGCTTCCCCGTGAAGAAGTAGGTCGTGGTGCCGGCGCGGGCGAAGTACTCCCACTCGGCCTCCGTCGGCAGGCGATAGCCTTCGCAGAGCAGAGGGTTGCCGTCCCCGGTGTTGACCTCCACGCCGCCGCAGACCATGCCTTCTCCGGGCGTGTTTTCGTTGCAGCCGTTGAGCGTGTAGCACTCCGGCAGTCCCTCGTGCGTTGAGCGCGCGTTGCACCAGGCCAGCGCCTCCCACCAGGTCACCTGCTCCACCGGGCAGTCGTCTCCGCAGCCGGCGTGGAGCGACGGACGGCTCTCAGCACCCATGAGAGCGCTCCACTCCTCCTGGGTCACCTCGGTCTTCTTCGCCCACAAGGGGCGCGTGATGTGCACGGTCCGCTGCGGCAGCTCCACCCCGATCTCGTCCCACCCGTCGCCCTGGGGGGGAGAGCCCATCTCGAAGCTCCCCGGCGGGACCAGCGCGAAGCCTTCGAGAGGGCAGTCACGCGGGCAGAGGGCCGGAGCCTCGTCGTGGGCGCAGAAGCCGTCCCCGCAAAGCGACGGCGCGCAGGCGCCCGCGATGCACATGCCGCTGCCCTCGCCCTCGCCGGCGTCGCATGGAATGCCTTCGAGGGCTTCGTGCACACAACCCTGCTCGCCGCTGCCGCGGTCCTCGGGATCGCACCTGTCCGCCGTGCACTCGTTCTGGTCGTCGCAGAGGTCCACGCCCTCACCGCCGCACGCGCCGCCGCAGCCGTCCCCGGTGCAGGCGCGCCCCCTGCAGTCGGGCCCACACTGCTCCCCGGGGCGGGCGAAGCCGTGGATGCTGAAGTGGTCGATGGTGAAGCTCAAGGAGCGACCGTCCTGAGAGACCAGCCCGAAGAGCGCGCTCCCGTCCTCGAGCCGCTCGCCTCTCCACGCGTCGCTCTGCCCCTCGAAGCCCACGACGAGCACCCGGCTCCCGCCGGCCATGGGCTCCCCGCGGATGGGCAGGGTGATGGTCACCGGCAGCGCGAATTGCTGGCCCTCGGGCTCGAATCGCCACGGCGAGCGCACCAGCACCCCCGGCTGCTCGCCCTCGACCTGGCGCCCCTCGTGCTCGGGCGCGGGCTCGAAGCGGATGCCGGTCTCGTCGGACACCGCCCCGGCCGGAATCACCACGGAGACACCGCCGACCGGGTCCTCGATGCGGACCTCCTCGTTCGGCAGCGCCAGGCCCGAGGCACCGCATAGCCCCTGGCTGGGCTCGTGGTAGCAGGCCTCCCCTCCCTCGCACTGGTCCGTCGTGCACGGGTCGCCGTCGTCGCAGGAGTCCTCGTCCACGGCGCCGTCGCAGTCGTCGTCCCTGCCGTCGCAGGTGCCGTCGAAGTCGTCCACCGGCACGCAGCAGTCCTGAGCGCAGTCGTCCACGGAATCGCCTACGCGAGCGCAGGTGCTGCACACCCCGTCGCCGCAGTAACCGCAGTCGATGGGGCACCTCACCCAACTCTCCCCGCCCTCGCAGAGGCAGTCACCGCAGGTCGTGGCGCAGTCCGCCGGGCACGCGAAGGGGCCCCCGTCGGTAGGCTCGCACACGCCGTTGCCGCACTCCCCGCGCTTGCAGTCCTCGGGGCAGCCGTAGGGGTTCTCGCCGCCCTCGCAGACGCCGTTGCCGCAGTCGCGCCCGCAGTCGTCGGGGCAGGTCCTCGGGTCCTCGCCGCAGCCGTAGCCGAGGCAATAGCCGTCACCGCAGGTGCTCGGCCCCTCGGGAGTGCGGCAGCAGTCTTCCTGGCAGCTGCTCGGGTCCTCCCGCTGGCAGCCCGCGCAGATGCCGTCACCGCACTCGTGGCAGTCGCAGGGGCAGCGCTCCGCCGTCTCGCCGCCCTCGGGCGCGCAGGTGCCGTCGCCGCAGTCGCAGAGGGCGAGGCCCTCGTCGGTCTCGCCGTCGCAGTCGTCGTCGGTGGCGTTGCAGACCTCGGGCGCGGGCTCACGCGCCGTGCACAGGGCAGGCCCGCGCCCACCCGGGCAGACCAGATCTCCCGCGCAGGAGCCGTGCTGGTTGGTGATGGTGCAGGCCGTCTTCTCCTCGGGGCAGGGCGGCCCGGTGGTGGAGGTGTCCTGCTGCACGTCGGGCGTGTCCGAGCCAGGGACGTCGGGAGTCTGAACGTCGCCCGGTTGGGGCGTGCCGTCGTCGCTCGGCCCGGCCACACCGTCGTCTGCCGCGGGGGCGGGCACCCCCGGGTCTCCAGCCACAGGGGTGACGTCGTAGCCCGTCGTGTCACCCCCGCTCTTGGAGCAGCCCCAGAGAATGGAGCACAGCAAAAGGAGCGCGAACCCGGCCAACGCAACACGCATCTTCAAGCCTCGACACCTCTGGGAGCGCGGCAGATAGTCCTTGGCTGAGGCGCACGCGTCAACGTGCTTGACCCGCAAGAAGCCACATGACATCGTTGCGCCTTCCAGGTTGGTGGCCGCTCTGGCGGGTGGTGATCGCTAGGCGGGGCGAGCGAAACACCAATAGAAGGCCGTTTCGCGTAGCGCGAAACGCCGTGTTGGAGAGGTGGTCCGATGAACCGAAGCCGACACTGCATGGCGGGGCGGGCGTCTCGGAGCCGAAACGCCACCACCGCGGGGCGTCTCGCGAGGAAGACGCCTTGGTGTGTTCTGGTCGCCCTGCTGGTGCTGCCGGCGGCATGCTCCTCCGAGCCCTCGTCGGAGTGCCCGAAGGAGGGCGGAGATTGTCCGGCGGCGGAGACCTGCCCGGACGTGCCGCAGCAGACGCCGGGCACGAGCGACCCGGAGACCGGGAGCGCCGCGACCGACGAAGGCTCGACAGCCGCGCCTGCCTGCGACTTCGGCAAGGTCACCTGCGGAGAGGGCGAGACCGACGTCTACGGCAGGTGCGTAGCCGGCCTCGCCGTGGACCTGCCGGGCGGCACCTTCACCATGGGCACCGACGCCCCGCACTGGCCCGACGCCACGCCCGCGCACGAGGTCACCGTTAGCGCCTTCTCCCTCGACCGCTACGAGGTCTCGAACGCGGCCTTCGCGGCCTGCGTCGCCTGCGGCGTGTGCGAGCCGCCAGAGCAGGACGGCTCCTTCTCGGGCAGGGAGCCCTACTACGGCAACGAGCAGTACGAGGGCTACCCCGTCATCTACGTGACCTGGCACCAGGCCAAGGCCTTCTGCGAGGGTCTCGGCAGCCGCCTCCCAACCGAGGCCGAGTGGGAGCTCGCCGCGCGCGGGACCGCCGGGCGGAGCTTCCCCTGGGGCAACGACGACGCCACCCCGGGCCACGCCAACTTCGAGTACACCTTCGGTGACACGACGCCCGTGACCGACCTCAGCCAGGGCAGCACCCCGGAGGGCGCGGCCAACATGGCCGGCAACGTCTGGGAGTGGGTGGCCGACACCTGGGCTGCCGGCTACTACGCCGCCTCGCCGCCTGCCGACCCGAAAGGTCCGGAGGAAGGGCCCCTCAAGGTGGCCCGCGGTGGGTCCTACGGGTCCACGTCGGCGCAGATCAGGCCCTACGCGCGCGCTTCCTTCCTCGGGACCGGGACCTACTCGAACGTAGGCTTCCGCTGCGCTCAGTGAGCGAAAGGAGATAGACGATGTTGAAGTCAATGCTCGACAGGGCGATCTCCCGCAGGGGCATGCTCCGGACCGGCGGCGTGCTCTCCCTCCCGCTGCTCGGCGGCGTGCTCCCCTCACGCAACGCGCGCGCGGCCGACCCCAAGGAGGAGGAGGGCGAGGGCTGCTGCTTCGCCCAGCGCGAGCGTGAGTCCTACTGGCGCGAGGACGGGAAGTACTTCGTGCAGGACACCGTCGACGCGAGCGCCGCAAAGCAGGGCATCATCCGGGCCAGGGTCGACGGCCGCTGGCAGGACTTCCGGGTGCGCCGCCTCAACGAGGACTTCATCGACTGGAACTTCGGCAAGAGGCTCCAGATGATCGGCGGCATGATGTCGGGTGAGCTCGACATGTACAACGACATCCACAACGCCGCCGTGGCCACCTACGGGGCCCGGCGCGGGGACAGCCGCTTCTCCCTCAACGTGGCCTACAAGGGAACGGGCTGGGTGCCCAAGCCCGAGCACATCGCTTCCATGACCCAGGAGTACTGGGACGGCCGGGCGGCGAGCATGCCCTCCAAGCTCGGCACCATCCAGCGCAACTACAACAACCGAGACCTCTGGCGCACCGACATCATCGGCTCGTTGGAGCTCTACACCTCGAGGAGCTTCGAGACCCACTCATTCTTGAACCAGATGGCCAACCCCATCTCGGTCATCTGCTTCCACGACATGATCTCATACGAGGTGCGCGTCATCGCGCAGCTCATCCACCCCAACGACCTGAACGTCACCGACGAGGAGCGGGCGATCCTGCTCTGGATCAACTACGCCCACGACTTCTTCCACGGCGGGGGCCACATCGCGGACGACCGCATCGCGGTCATCTACTGGGTCGTCGAGCAGTTCGACAACTCGCCCTACGGGCAGACCCCGCACGCTGGCGGGCACCGGGTCGTGCCCGTGATGTAGGGCGAGGGTGCGGGCTGCTAGAGGCTAGACCGAAGACAAGCGATTAGCCATTAGCCGTTAGCCATTAGCTCAGGCATTCCCGTTGCT
>CAZQPP010000160.1:0-15239 GCA_964594295.1 uncultured Myxococcales bacterium
TCTCGAGCGAGGGATGCTCGACCGTGTAGACCTTCTCGGCCCCGTAGCCGGTCAGCTCCCCCGCGAAACCCGCGGCGCCGCCGCCGATGACGGCGATGTCGAAGCTGCCGCCTCCGGCCGCGTCGAGCAGGGTCTTGCCGAAGGAGATAGCGATACGGGTTGGCTTGCCGAGGTTGCCTGCGTAGGTGTCGGCGAGAATCAGTAGCTTGGCCATTTCGTCCTCCACAGGCTCTAGAGCACTTTGGCTTCGTTGCGCAGCTTGTCGAGGAGCGCGTCCACGTCCTCGACCATCATCCCGGCGGCCCGCTCGGGCGGGCTCTCGAGGCGCACCGTTCGCACCTTGGGGGTCATGTCGACTCCGAGGTCCGCGGGGCTGTGCACGTCGACCGGCTTGCGCCTGGCCTTCATGATCCCCGGCAGGGATGCGTAGCGCGGCTCGTTCAGGCGGAGGTCCGCGGAGAAGACGGCCGGGAGCTGCACCTCGATGCTCTCGAGGCCGCCGTCGACCTCACGCACCACCGAGGCCTTGCCGTCGCCGACCTCGATCTTGCTGGCGAAGCAGGCCTGGGGCCAGCCGAGGTACGCGCCGAGGAGCTGGGCGACCTGGTTGTTGTCGCCGTCGATGGCCTGCTTGCCCAAGATCACGAGATCCGGCTGCTCCTTCTCTACGAGGGCGGCGAAGACGCGGGCGGCGGAGTCGGAGTCGAGCTCCTCGTCCGCGGCCTCGACGCGGATGCCGCGATCCCCGCCCATGGCGAGGCCGGTGCGGATGTAGGTCTCGACGTCGTCGGGACCGATCGACATCACGACCACCTCGCCACCGTGGCTCTCCTTGAGCTGGATCGCCTGCTCGATGGCGTTCTCGTCGAAGGGGTTGACCTTGTATTCGACCCCCGTGGTCTCGATGCCGGAGCCGTCCGCCTTGAGGCGGATCCGGGCGTCGGGGTCGGTCACGCGTTTTGCGGATACCAGGATCTTCACCGGTTCCTCCGTGATTGTCCGAAAAATAAAAGTGAGTGCTTGGGCTTGAGCCGTCGCGATCACGACGCGGTCAGCCCCAGAATAACCAGGGTCGAGACCTCGCGGGCGGCGCGGGCGGAGTCGAAGCCGCCGCGCTTGAGCACGCCCCACAAGGTGATCTCGTCGAGCGCCCCGAACAGCGCTCTGGCAGCGAGGCGCGGCGAGATCCCGTTGCGGATCTCCCCCGCCCTCTGCCCGTCGCGGACGATGCTCGCGAGCAGATCGAGCAGGCGGCGGAAGCCGTCGTTGACGTACTCGCGTATGAACTTCTCAGACTGCCGGAGCTCGATGGTCAGCACCTCGGCGAGCGCTGCGTCGCGCTCCACGAGGGACACGTAGAGCTCCAAGAAGGCCTCCAGCTTGGCGACGGCCCCGTCGCGCGCGGCGACCGCCTCGCTGAGCTCCCTCAGCAGCTCCTCCATCCGGACCTCGAAGACCTCGATGAGGATGTCGTCCTTGGACCGGAAGTAGAGGTAGATGGTCCCGTCGGCCACCCCGGCCCGCCGCGCTATGTCGGTGACGCGGGTGCGGAAGAAGCCCCTCTCGGCGAAGGACTCGACCGCGGCGTCGAGGATCTGGCGCTTTCGCTCGGCCGCGCCGGCGTGGCGCGGAGTGCGTACGGGCTGTGTTGGTGAATGAGGGCTCATTCGGGAGACGACGGAGGTAGCAGAGCCTTGCGGAGGGGGCAAGTCCGGGCGTGAGCGCGAAGCCGCTGCGTCGTTGCGAGAGCGGTTTCAACACAGAGGCGCAGAGAGGAGAGAGGAGAGAGAGGAGAGGAAACGCAGAGGAGCAGAGGAGCAGAGGCGCAGAGGCGCAGAGGTTGTGTGGTGGCGAGACAGGCGAGATAGGCGAGACAGGCGAGACAGACGAGACAGGCGAGACAGTGAGACAGTGAGACGGCGAGGCGGCGAGACAGCGCGGTCACGGGCTTGGGTGGCGCGCCGGCGAGATGCTACCTTCCACGCCCCGCTTGGAGCCTGTGCCATGACCCTCGCCCGCGTCCTCCTCGTCGTCCTGGCAGTTGCTTCCCTCGGCCTCGCGACGTCGGCGGCGGCGCGGAACCCCGACTGGCCCAACGGGCCTGGTGACGATCCTCGCGAGGCCCTGCCGGATGACCCCGGCTACATCAAGAAGAGCGGCGACAAGACCGTCGGCGGCCAGTGGAACCTCTGGTCGTTCATGCCCGAGGAGTGGACCGAGACGCCCGGCTTCAGGGAAGCCGAGAAGGAGATGGGGACGGGGATCCACGCTGACCGCGCGTGGCAGAGGACGACGGGGAACAAGGCGGTGGCCATCGCCGTGCTCGACTCCGGCATCCGGTGGGGAGCGAGGGACATCGCCCGCCAGGTCATGCTGAACAGGGGAGAGCTTGGCGTCCTGAAGCCGAAGCAGACCGAGCCTCCCGCCGTCGACGACTTCGACATCGACGGGAACGGCTTCTTCAACGTGCAAGACTACTGCGTGGCCGACGCGCAGTGGTGCAAGGACAACGATCAGAACGGCAACGGCATCTTCGACGGCCAGGACCTGATCCTGCTGGCCAGCGACGGCGTGGACGACGACGAGGACGGCTTCACCGACGACATCGCCGGCTGGGACTGCTACCGCAACGACAACGATCCCCACGACGACACGAACTTCGGGCACGGCACCGGGGAGGCCCACGACTCGGCGGCCGAGGGCAACAACGGCAACGGCGGCATCGGCGTGTGCCCTGGGTGTGCCCTGGTGCCGGTGCGGGTAAGCGACTCCTTCATCGTGGAGACCAACGACTTCGCCTGTGGGGTGGTCTTCTCGGTCGACTACGGCGTCAAGGTGATCCAGCCGGCCCTCGGCGGCGTGAACCACACTCGCTACTCGCGGGAGGCCACCGAGTACGCCTACGAGCACAACGTCGCGGTCGTCGCCTCGGCGGCCGACGAGCTCAGCTTCCACCACAACACGCCGGGGACCCAGAACCACACGCTCTACGTGCACGCGACCATGTACGACGCGGACAAGCCCTCCCGGAGCACGACCTTCCTGAACTTCAACAACTGCACCAACTACGGGGGCCAGCTCCTCCTGTCGACGCCGGGCACCGGCTGCTCGAGCGAGGCGACGGGGGTCACGGCGGGGCACGTGGGGCTCATCTACAGCGCCGCTCTCGAGCACGAGGGCGGCCCGCTCGACCCTCCGCTCTCGGCCGAGGAGGTGCGCGTCATCCTCGTCGAGAGCGCCGACGACATCGACGTGCCGGAGAGCGCCACCGACATCACCAAGTTCCCCTCGGGCCCGGGCTGGGACCTGCACTTCGGCTACGGCCGCAACAACGCCCGCGGCTCGGTGGATCTGGTCATGGACGACCGGGTCCCGCCCGAGGTCGACCTCGTGGAGCCGCGCTGGTTCGAGCCCATCTTCGTGGACCGCGTCAAGGAGGTGGATGTCACCGGGCGCATCGGGCTCAGGACCGACGGACGTGATCCGCGTTATCCGAGCTACAATTTCAAGCTCGAGTATGCTCTCGGTGTCGATCCCAAGGCCGGCTGGCAGACTGTCATCGAGGACACCACCGAGGGCCTGGACGGCACGATCGTCTCCTGGGACGTGGAGGAGGCGGCCAAGGCCATCGACTTCGGCGCGCCCCTTACAGATCCACATCAGTACGCCGTCACCTTGAGGCTCGTCGCCGAGGCCGATCGCGGAGACGGCGAGGTGCTGCGGAGCGAGCTGCGGAAGACCGTGCACCTCGTGCGCGATCCGGACCTGCTCGAGGGTTTCCCGGTCAAGGTCGCCGGCAGCCTCGAGGCGAGCCCCAAGACCGCCGACCTCGACGGCGACGGGAGCGACGAGGTCATCTTCTGCGACAGCGACGGCATGGTGCACGCGTTCAAGGGCAGCGGCGCCGAGCTCGAAGGCTTCCCCGTGGCGGTCGGCTTCCGTGCGGATCTCGACCCCGAAAGCGAGCGGAGCATACTGGGCGCTTGCGCCTTCGGGTCGGGACCGGAGGAGCTGTGCAAGGACCGGCACATGGCCATAAACCCCGACGTGCGCCAGACCACGATCGCCGCCCCCGCCGTCGGCGACCTCGACGCTGACGAGGACCTGGAGATCGTGGTGACGACCTGGGACGGCGGCGTCTTCGCCTTCCACCACGACGGCAGCGCCGTCGCCGGCTTCCCCGTCCAGGTCGACCGTGAGCGGGCCTTCCCCGGGTTCGAGCACCTCGAGCCCCAGGAGCGCCCCGAGGACGACGAGGTGCTCCTCGATGACGGGATCATGGCTGCGGCCGTGCTCGCCGACATCGATCCTAGCGACGAGAGCCTGGAGATCGTCGTGGCCTCGCAGGACCAGCACGTGTACGTCTGGAAGGCCGACGGCAGCCGGATGCCCGGGTGGCCGGTGCTGGTCCAGGACCCCTTCTCCGACGCGCGGGACCGGATCGTGGCCACGCCGACCGTCGGGGACGCGGACGGCGACGGGAACCTCGATATCGCGGTGGGCACCAACGAGGCCTTCGGCGCCTCAGGGGCGGAGAACGAGGGGCGCTGCTACCTCCTGCGCGCGGAGGGCAACGGGCACCCCGACGGGCCGGTGCACGACGGCTGGCCCGTGCCGGCCTACGGCCTGCAGGACAAGGTGCTCCCGATCGTCGGCTCCGGGGTCCCCAGCAACCCGGTCATGGCAGACCTCGACTACGACGGGGACCTCGAGATCAACTGCGACGCCATCAGCGGGCGCGGCACCTTCTTCCACCACGACGGCAGCCTGGCCTTCGAGATGGACAACGTCACCTTCGGGCCCGGCTCGGACAGCGCGGACTCGCCGGCCTACCTGATGATCAACAACGGCGCCTTCGGCAGGGTGGACCACGAAGGCGGCCTGGACTTCGTCAAGGGGAGCGCCGGCTTCAACTTCGCCATGACCTTCGTTGCCGGGGGCACCAGGGCCCAGTTCGACCACCACCTCTGCGCCTGGGACACCTTGACCGGCCGCTTCCTCGAGCAGTGGCCCCGCAAGATCGAGGACTGGATGTTCTTCATGAACCCCATCATCGTGGACCTCGACGACGACACCCTCGCTGAGGTCGTCAGCGGCAGCGGCGGCTACCTCGTGCACGCGTGGAACCACGAGGGCGAAGAGCCGGTAGGCTGGCCCAAGATGACCGGCGGCTGGGTCATCCAGTCGCCCACCGTCGGGGACCTCGACGGAGACGGGTACTACGAGGTGACCGTCGGCACGCGCCACGGGTGGTTCTACGCGTGGCGGACGAAGGGCGTCGTGGAGCGGGCGGCCCTCGAGTGGCGCTCCTACAACCACGACAACCACAACACCGGCAACTACAACCTCACGATCCCCATCTACGGGACGCGCCCCGACCGGCCGGACACCGGGCCGCCTCCGGTGGTCGCGGACACCTCGGGGTCGGAGCCGGACCCCGGCTCGGGCTCCGGGACGGACCCCGGCGCTGTCCCGGGGACCGACCCGGGAGTGGATCCGGGGACCGAGCCGAAAGCCCCCGACACGGGTCCGCCCGTGAGCGACGAAGGTGAGGCAAAGGAGGACGAGTGCGGCAAGGGCGAAGGGCAGTGCGGCGGTGGCGGCGGCGGCGGGTGCAGCGTCGCCGGGCCCTCGGCGCTCCCGTCGCCCTCGTCGGGCGGCGTGGTGCTCTGCCTGCTGGCGCTCTTCGCCGGTCTCAGCCTACGTCGGCGAGGGCTTCATCTCCCAGCACGCCGTGCTTGCGAGCGTAGTCGACGAGGCGCTTCCTGAGCATCCGCCTCCCCCGGAAGAGCCGGCTCATGACGGTCCCGATGGGCGTGCCCATGATCTGCGCGATGTCCTTGTAGGCGAAGTCGTGGAGGTCGGCGAGCAGGACCACCGTCTTGAACTCGACCGGCAGGGAGTCGAGGGCGTCACGGACCTCGTCCGAGAGGCCGGCCCTCGCCTGCCGCTCCTCGGGGCTCGAGTGGACCTCGTGGGAGTCCCGCGAGACCAGCTCGTTGTCGATGAGCCCCTCCTCCTTGCGGTGCAGGATCTCGCTCTCCTTGGTGCGGCGCCGGTACCGGTTGATGAAAGTGTTCATCATGATCCGGAAGAGCCATGCGCGGCAGTTCGTCCCCTCCCGGTACTGGTGGAAGTTGGCGAAGCCCTTCATGAAGGTCTCCTGGACGAGGTCTTCGGCGTCACGCTCGTTGCGCGTGAGACGCAGGCCGGCGCCGTATAGCTCGTTCAGGTGTACGAAGGCCTCCCGCTCGAAAACCTTGCGCAAGTCGCGATCACTGGTGGAGGTCGTCATGGCGAAACTTCGGCGAGAGGTCAGGGGACACCCACAAGGTATGCACAGCTCGTGCCAGGTCCAGGGCTGAGTTGCTTATCCTCCTGGGTCGCTCCAACAGACGCCCGATAAACAAAAAAGTTCTCAAGGATGCATGCATCTTTGCAATCGACGGAATTGGAGTCTGTCTTGAGTCCTTCTGCGCCATGCTGTCGCAGACCGTGACGCGGCGTTGCCAACATGACAAGGGAAACGCCTCTGCGCGGGCAGGCGACCGTGCGCGAGAGCTTCTGGGGGTTGGGGTTTGACCATCGTTAAGTCCTAAGTGTAGAGAAGATTAGTAATCCGTGACCCAACTTCCAGTCCTCGGGCCCGGTCCGCATCAGCGAATGAAGATCACCTACGCCGGCCAGACCGACGTCGGCCGCAAGCGAAAGCACAACGAGGACTCCTTCCAGCTCGTGCCTGAGGAGAACCTCTTCATCGTCTGCGACGGCATGGGAGGGCACGCGTCGGGTGAGGTGGCGAGCCAGCTCGCCGTGGACACCATCAAGAAGTTCTACGACGAGACCACCCAGGACCCCGAGCGGACCTGGCCGCTCAAAGAGGACAAGAACCTGGACTTCCCGACGAACCGCCTCGTCACCGCGGTTCGCCTCGCCAACTACCGTGTGCACGAGCAGGCGCAGACCGATCCCGCCTACCAGGGCATGGGCACGACCTGCGTGGGCCTGCTCTTCACCGACGACAGGATCGTGGTCGCCCACGTGGGCGACAGCCGCTGCTACCGCATCCGGAACGCCGAGATCGAGCAGATCACCGAGGACCACAGCCTGCTCAACGACTACAAGAAGATGGCCTCTCTGACCCCGGAGGAGGAGGCCAACTTCCCGCACAAGAACATCATCGTGCGCGCCCTTGGCATGAAGGAAGACGTCCAGGTGGACACCTCGGAGATCGAGGTCCAGCCCGGAGATGTCTACCTCGCCTGCTCCGACGGCCTCAGCGGAGAGGTGACCGACAAGGAGCTCCTGGAGCTCGTGATGTCCAGCCTCGAGGACCTCGAGACTGCGACGGAGTCCCTGATCGACGCGGCGAACAACGCGGGCGGCAAGGACAACATCACGGTGGTCCTCGCGAGGGTCGACTAGGCTCTCTTGAGGATGCGGCTGTAGGCTGCTGGCGACTGGCGCTTGTCAGCTGTCTGATCCGCCAACGGCCAAGCGCTAACGGCTAACAGCTCCCCTCTCACATGCTCGGGGGGTGAGCGGCCACCGCGACGTCGTCCACGAGGAACACGTCCATCATGTCGCCGGTGACCTCGGCACCCGGGAAGACGACCGCCTTGCGCAGGCGCGCGCCCTTGCGCACGAGGGAGCCGGCGCCGACGAACACCTCGGGGCCCACGACGGTCTCCCGGTGCAGCTCCGCGCCCACGTCGATGATTGCCGGCGGCCTCACGATCGCGCTCTCGTGCACGCGGGCGCGGGGGTGGATGATCATGCCGTCTCGCACCGGGAGCTTCTCCAGGTCCGGCCGGACGGAGGCGAGCAGGTCCTTGTCTGCGAGCAGGCGGCTGTGGATGGACTTGTAACGGCCCATGGTGCCTATGTCCGCCCACACTCCCTGGAGCGGGATGCCGAGGATGCGGCGCGTGTCCAGCAGCTTGTCGAAGACCTCCCTCACGACGCAGCCGCGTGGCGGGATCTTCTCGAAGAGCTCGGCCGAGAGCACGTAGATGCCCGAGAAGGTCCACGCGTCGGGTGGCGGGATGCGCTCCTGGCGGAAGGCGTCGACGTAGCCTCCGGGCGCAAGGATGACGCTCCGCGGGACGCCGCGGTCGCCGACCCTCACCAGCCCGAGGGTCGCCAGCGCGTTGCGCTCCTGGTGGGACTCGATGAGCATGTCTATGGAGCCGCGGTAGAGCACGTCTCCGTTGTGCACGACGACGTCGCCCTCGGGCTGCTCGCCGAAGGCGTTGTAGAGCCCGCCGGCCGTCCCGAGCAGGTCGTTCTCCTCGTGCAGCAGCAGGTTGAAGCCCGTGCCGCCGATGGTCTCGAGGGCCTCCGCCATGCGATCGGGGAGGTGCCAGAGGTTTACGTGGGCCTCGTAGACCCCGGCGCCTTGCAGGTTCTCCACGGCCAGGTGCACGAGCGGCCTGCCGGCGACCGGCAGGGCGGGCTTGGGCATGACGTCGCTCAGGGGGCGCATCCTCTCGCCGCGGCCGGCGGCGAGCACCATCCCCAAGAGCCTGTCCGATGCCGCGCCCTCGACTCGGACTGTCGCCGGCGGTCGCTGGGTCATGACGCTGCCTCCCCTTCCAGGACCTCATCGAGCGCCTCTCGCAGCTCCCCGAGCTCCGGGAGCCGGTCGAGGGCCGCGCGTACGTATCCAAGGCTCGCCGGGATGTGGCGGAGGAAAGCGGGGTTTCCCTTGACTCGATCGATGTAGACGAAGCGCCCTGCGTCCTTGCACTTGCGGTGCACGGTCACGAGGTCGAAGCGCCGGCGCAGCTCGTCGACGGTGCCGCAGAGGAGACCCGCCTGCGCGAGGCCGGCGCAGTAGCGCGTGATCACGCGTTCCAAGAGCGGATCGGGCAGCACGACGTAAGAATCCCGCGCGAGGGCGACGAGATCGTACACGTCCGGGCCCATGAGCGCATCCTGAAAATCCAGGAGGCCGAGCTCACCCTGAGCGACCACCAGGTTGCTCGACTGGAAGTCGCGGTGGGTGAAGATCTGCGGCATCTCGAGGATGCGCTCCACGAGGTACCGGCCTCCCTCCCGGACGCGCGGATCCTCCGAGAGCTCGGGGCGGCTGGCGAAGTCGCACAGGAGGTGCTGCACGAAGTGCTCCCACTCGCCCTCGAGCATGGTGCGGTCGAAGCTGCGCTCCCGCCATGGACCGGGCCGGTCCCCGGCGTCTCCGGTGGCAACCTTCATCTGCACGAGGAGCGCGACGGCTCGCAGGTAACCTGTCTCGAGATCGTCCCAGCCGGAGCCGCGCAGCTCGTCGGGGAGCTCCTCGGCCCTGCAGATGTCCAGCAGCGTCCAGCGGCCGAGGTCCTCCACGAAGAGCACGTCGTGCTCGTCGTCGCGCCCGACCACGGCCGGCACCCTGACGCCTTCTCCCTCGAGGTAGGCGAGCACCTCCAAGAAGGGCTCCGCTCCACCCCCTCCGCCGATCTCCTCGGCGAGATCTCTGGCGGGCAGGACCATCGCCATCACGCTCCGGTCTCCCGAGAGCACGCGCACGTAGCGGCGCAGGCTGGCCTGCCCCGTCAGAGGCTCGAATGAGCCCGTCTCCTCGCCGGCTCCGAGGAGCCGCCAGGCCGCCTCGGCACGCGCGACGGCCTCCGCGGGTCTCAGGGCGCCACCGGCGAGTTGAAGGTGAGGCTTAGCTTTCCGGTCGGGCCTTTGGAGCCGGTCTCGCCCCCGGTGGCCAGCAGGATCGCCGCCACCGTGCCGCCGACGACGACCGCCGCGCCGGTCCAGAACCACCACCGCGTGAAGATGCCCGCCTCCTCTTCTTCTTTCTCGTCAGCGAAGACGTCGGCGCCCGACTTGATGAAGACGTCCTCGCCACCGAGCTCCACGTCGGGAGCTGCCGCTCCACCGGCTACCGGGGTCTCGAGGGGGATCTGCTCGGAGTCCGGGGCGTACTCGAGCCCGTAGAGGCTGCGCACCAGGCCCCTGACGTTTCCGATGAGGTAGGCGTCGCGTGCGAGGCGCTCGGTGACGGCGCGCACCGGCTCCTTGTCCCGGCGGAAGACTCCCCTCAAGTCGAAGGAGTCGCCTGACGAGCGCACGGACCCGGCGAAGACCATGTCGAGGCCGCCGTGGGCGACGGCGATGGAGTCGAGGACCGAGCGCGCTCCACGCGGGCGCTTGACCGCGCGGGGCAGGCGGCGCATGGCGGCGCTGAAGGCGCGGCTGGTGCCGATGGGGCTCAGCGCTCCCGAGACCTCACGCGACTGCTCGGGGGCCACGTCGGCCCAGGTCCAGAACGGCTCGTAGCCGTCCTTGACGATGTAGATGTGGTGAGAGCCGGCCGGGATGGATTGCAGGGTGCGGGGCGTGTAGCCGCGGCTCACGCCGTCGACGAAGATCTCGGCCTGCTGGGGGCGCGACTGCACGACGAGGGAGCCGTCGGGGGCCGTGTCCCAGCCGACCCGGACCTCGCGCATCAGCCGGGTGGCGTCGAGGTTGTACGCCCACTCGCCGTCACTCTGGGCTGGCCAGAAGAGGAGCGAGCGCTGGGCGTTGGTCTTGGCGAGCACCTTCTCTCCGTCCATCCACTGCGCGATGGCCAGGCCCTTGTACGCGCGGGCCATGAGGCGCCGGTTGGGGAGCCCCGTGTACTTCTCCAAGATGGCGGCCGCGGTCTGGTAGGGCTTCAGGGCCTCCTTGAACTGGCTGGCCCTCATCATGCGCGCGCCCTCGTCGACGAGCTTCTCGGCCGGGACGAGGTCCGCGGCGTCGATGTCTCCGTTGGGCAGCACGAGGTCCGCGCCCCTCAGGTTTCGCAGCTCCTCCCGGAACAGCGCCTGGATGAGGAGCGCCGAGTTGGCGTCCGCGGAGCGCACCGGGACGGCGACCATGCCGACACGGAGCCTGGCCGCGGGCGCCGCGTCCGCCGGCGCAGCCGTGGCGCCGGGAGGTGTCGGGGCGGGGGCCTGGGCGGAGGCCGGCAGGGACCAGAGCAGGGCGCCTGCCACCAACGCCGCGAGCGAGCTTCTCATTGACCTGTTCATCTCAGCTCCCTCCCTCATCAGTAGCAGTAGGACGCCGGAGCGAATGTCTCGCCGGCCCCGAGGCTCGTATCGCCCAGCGCCGCCGGGTCGGTGACGCCGCCGACGAGGAGCATGGCGTCGTTCGTGAGCATGAGCGATCCCATGCCGCCTCGACCCGCGAAGGCCGCCGACTCGGGCTGGAAGGTAGGGGGATCGGCGAAGGTATTGAGGGTCAGGGTCGCGGTCGCCACGGAGGGCCCCTGGCCGGACCAGCCGCCGGTGACGACGGCCATGGTCTTGCCGTAGTTAACGCCCACCGCGGGGAACATGCGCGGGCCGTCGAGGCCAGCGACGTCGATCACGGTGACGATGGCCCTTCCTCCTTGCTCCGCGTAGTCGAGGAAGTATGCACGTGGGTTGGCGGGCACGAAGAGGTGGGCACCCTCCGGCTCTGCTCCGCCAACTATCAGGATCCTCGTGTCGCTGACGGCGGCCGCGCCGTGGAAGTAGGGCGGGAGCACACCGGCGGTCACCTCGACCGGTGCGAAGACGCCGTTGACCTGGGCGCCCTGGGAGCTGCCCTCCTTGAAGACTTCGCCGACGAAGCCCTGGTCGGTGGTGCCGCCCCAGAGCAGGGCGCGGGCGAAGCCGTCCTGGGTCAGCCCGATGCGCGTGATGGAGTGTCCCGCCCGGAGCGTGTTCAGCACGAGCGAGCCCCGGGGGTCCACGAAGCCGCCGGCCTCGTCGAAGGCGCGCCGGTGGTAGTACTCGGCCTCGAGGTAGTTGCCGTTGGAGAGCGGCCATTGGCCTCCGCCGGTGATCAGGATCGCGTCGTCACGCTCGAGTCGGACGGCGCGCGGAAAGATGCGCGGGCGGATCATCTGGTTCGGGGGCTCCAAGAAGATCGGGTCTTCGGCCTGGGTCTGTCCCGAGAGGCGCCGGTCGAGGGCGTCGAGGGAGAGGATCTCGTATGTGTTCGCCGCCGGGTCGTTGGCGAGGTCGGTCGTCTCGAAGGAGAAGAACTGCTTCCCTTGGATCTCGGGGTACGATTCGTTCTTCCTCGGCTTGTAGATGACCTCGTTGGCTCCGCCGAAGATGACGATCTGGCGCTTCGAGGGCACGTACATGGCGCCGGCGGCGCCGCGAGCGCGCTTCATCACTTCGGGGATCTGCTGGAAGACCCCAGTCTGGCCGCCGAAGACGAAGACCTTGTCGCTGGGGCCCAGGATCCGGAACTCCTGGACGCCCTTGTTGTCGTAGACCCCCGCGGCCTGGAAGCCGCCCGCGATGATGATCCGGCCGTCGGGCAGCGGCGCCACGGCGGGGAAGACGACGTTGGTGAAGCTGGGCGTCACCTCGAGGCAGCCGTACTGGCCGCAGGGCACGAGGAGCATGTCGAGGGGCACGTCCTGGTTCGCCGCCACGGTGAGGGGTGGGCTCCGCGAGAAGACCGCGGTCTGGGCGGCGTCCCCGAGCTGGCCCTGCGCCGTCACCACGAGGAGGCGCGTGTCCGAGGCGGGCACGTTCGGGATCTCCAGGGTGGAGGTGTTCGTCGTGACCTGCTGCGTCGTGCTGAGCAGCTCGGTGATCTGCCCCGTCTCCTCGTCAGGGCCCGTGACCACGACCCGCAGGTTGGCCACCGCGGGTTGGGCCCCGATGCCCACGCCGCTGCAGGTCGCCTGGACGGCGGCGACGCGCACGCCGAAGCGCGGCCCCGTGTCTTCTCCGGTAGAGGATGTGCCATCCCCCTCGGGGCCGCAGCCGAGGGCGAGGAGCGCCGTCAGCATCGCGGCGAGTCGGACGGTGAGTCGTTTGGTCATGACTGGCTGCATTGTCTTTGAGAGTGCTCAGTAACTGAAGAACGCGATCTTCCACTCCGAGCCCAGGTCCGTGACGGTGATGGGCGGGTGGGTCTTGGCCGGGTTGTTGGAGCGCACGAAGAGCTTGATCGTCTTGTCGTCCTTCTTCTCGCGCCGGCAGATCTCGAAGCTGAAGCTGTCCGGCTCCAGGACGTACTTGCCCACGTGCTTGCGGAGCCTCGGCCACTGGTGCTTGATGAGGAAAGGGGTGTCCTTGCGCTGCACGAACTGCTTGGAGAAACGCGCGAGCGCCTCTTCCCCGTCCGGCATCAGCGCGGCCCGGTAGGCCTCGGCGATCGGGTACACCGGATCGCCCTGGCTCGGGCTCTCGACGCGTTCGGGCGAGGGGCAGTGCGGGTCGTCGGTGGTGACCAGCTTCTTTGGCGCGTCGCTCCGGAAAGCGAGGCGGGACTGGGAGAGGTCGGGCTTCTTGTTGCAGCCGGTGGCCGCCGCTAGGAGAAGGGCGGCGGTCCCAGCCCACAACGCGGCGCGGCGGGCGCTCCGCAGGGCGTCTTTCGGCTGCATCGGTGCGTGCCTCCTCCTTCAGGAGCGGCGCAAAGTAGCACGGGCGGCGGGCAGGGGCCAAGCCCGATTCCCGCTATGGCATCAGCTCCGGCCCTCGGCTATATCCCCCACATGCCAAGCACCCGGCCCAAGACCACCGCCGCGCTCGGCGGAGCCGCGTTGTCGGCCGCGCTCTACTGGATGGCCTTCCCGCCGCTGGCCTTGTGGCCGCTGCTCTTCGTGTGCATGGCGCCCGTGCTGAGCCGCGGTCCGGACCTGAGCTGGGGGCGACGGCTGCTGGTCGGTTGGCTCTTCTCGAGCCTGGTGCACGGATCGGTCTACTACTGGATCTTCCACACCGCCCAGAGCATGTCGGGCTTGTCGGTGCTGCTCGCCGGGGTGGTCCTCCTCGCCTTCGCGCTCGCCCACGGCACCATAGGCGGAGCCTGGCTGCTCCTCCTCGGGTGGCTCGCGCCCAGGGAGCGCCCGCTCCTCTTCGGGCTCTCGGCGGCCGCCCTCTGGGCTCTGCTGGAGGCGCTCTTCCCCTTCCTCTTTCCGTGGTTCATCGGAAACGCCCTCTACCGCACACCGGTCATGATGCAGGCGGCAGATCTCGGGGGCGTGCACCTGCTCTCCTTCTGCCTCGTCCTGCCGGCGGCCGTGCTGGCGAGGGCCTTGCCGCCCCACCGCCGTCTCGCTGCTCGACAGCTCGCCCCCGCCGGGGCGGCGCTCCTGGTGACCGCCGGGGGGCTGCTGGCCTACGGGCTCTGGCGCATGCCCGGCGTCGACGCCGCCAGGACCGGCTCCAAGCTCCGCGTGGGGATCGTGCAGCCCTACATAACGGGGGAGCTCAAGCTCAAACGCGCGATCGACGCGCGCAAGCATATCCTGGAGCTCACCTATGCGGCCGAGAAGAGGCTGAAAGGCGAGCGCGACCTCACGATCTGGCCCGAGGGCGCGTTCCCCTTCTACTTCCGCCCCAAGGACCTGCCCGGCGTGCCCAAGGGGCGGGAGACCTGGCCGCACCGCTACACCCGCAAGCTCATCGAGCACGCCCGCCGCTCGGGGCGCCCGCTGCTGGCCGGCACCCTTAGGCGGCCCCACGAGGAGCGCACCCGCAACAGCGCCGTGTTGATCCGCAAGGACGGCAGCTTCTCGATCTACGACAAGCGCCTCCTCGTGGCCTTTGGAGAGCGCCTGCCCATGCGCTCCCTGCTCAAGAGCCTCGTCGGGAAGATCCGCGGGGTGTCGGACATGAAGCCCGGGGAGGAGCTCGGCGTCTTCGAGGTCGCGGGCACCCGCTTCCTGATGCACATCTGCTACGAGACAATCTTCCCGCAGCGTGTTCGCTCCGACGTGCGCGCGACCCGGCCGGACATGATCCTCAACCTGACGAACGATGTCTGGTTCGGGCCCACGGTGGCTCCGGAGCTGCACCTGATGGTCCAGACGGTGCGCGCCGTGGAGACGCGACTTCCCATCGTCAGGGTCACGAACAGCGGGATCAGCGCCCTGGTGGATCGGGCGGGCCGAATCGTCGAGCGCACTCCGGTCTACGAGCAGGCCGCTCGAACCTGGGAGGTGAAGACGGGCGCCTTGCCGAGCCCCTACATGCGCTTCGGTGACGTGTTCTTGTGGGGGGCGGCAGCGATGGCGCTGCTGTTGGCCGGCCTGGCGCGGGTGTTGAAAGGCCGGCGTTGAGCGACCAGGCTAGTGTGCATCCTGAAACTCGCGTTTCAGGATGCAGCGATTAGCGGTTAGCGATTAGCGGTTAGCCGGAATGCAGTGATCTCAGGTGCCTGGCTAACGGCCAACAGCTAACGGCTAGTGCGCCAGGTCAAGCCTGGGAAGGAGGAAAGAGAATGTAGAG
>CAZQPP010000161.1:0-15133 GCA_964594295.1 uncultured Myxococcales bacterium
ACGTCTCGGGAGCGGCAGATCCGGGCCGCGCGCACCGCCTCGTCCGGGTCGCTGACGAGCTTCTCGAAGTCCACCTCGACCGCGACGGCGATCTCCTCGTCCACCTCGGCGGGTACCGGCTCGCCCACCTCGAAGACCTGCCTGAGCCAGGCGACGTCCCGGAGATCGCTCCGCGCCATCGAGGCCGCCAGGCTCCTCGTGGTCGAGCGCTCGAGGCGACGCTTCCTCGCGACGTCGAGCTTCTCGGCCACCCGCTCGTAGCCCGGGAGCAGACCGACACTCGCGAAGCGCCCCCGGTAGAAACCGGCGAAGGCGGTCGTATCGGACTGGTAGACCGGCCGGCGCTCAGGTGTGCCCGGGTCGACCGGGGGCTCCAGCGAACGCATCACGAAGGTGAGCCCGAGCGCGCAGAGGGCTCCCGCGACCGTGAGCAACACGGGCTTCCAACGCTCGCCTCTGCCGGCCAGCCAGTCGAGCCCCAGCCCGGCGAAGAGGGGGACCGGCAGCCAGGCCGAGAGCCAGATGCGCGCCTTGTCGGCCTCGAGCCAGTCGCGCTGGATCGCCAGCACGCCCCACACCCCGAGCGACACGAGGAGGAGCGCGACGGCCTCGCGGCGGTGGTCGCCGAGTGCGCGCGCTCCTCCGGCCAGGACGAGTCCGGCGCCGAGCAGGCCGAGGTGGGCCAGGGTCTGCTGCAGGTAGTCGAGCCCGATGGGCAGCGGCTGAAGCGGAGCGCGATAACCCTCCGTCAAGGCCGAGCCGAGCAGGGACAAGGTCCCCGCGCTCTCCCCCAGGCTGTGGAAGCCGTGGAAGTAGAGATGGGGGAGGTTCAGGGCGAAGGCTGCCAGGGAGACAGCGGCGAAGGTGAGCCATACGCGCGGGCGCACGCGAGCGGAGAGGTAGGCCCCCACGACGAGGAACACGTTGAGCAGGGGCAGGAAGCGCAAGCCGGTGCCGGCCGCGACCGCGAAGAGCCAGCCGTGCAGGATCGGTCTGCCCGGGCGCGTCCCGAGGGTGTAGAGCAGCGCGGCGCTCAAGGCGAAGGCTATGGTGTTGCGGTCCAGGACCTCGACGGAGAGGGCGAAGGGGCTCGCCACCGCCACCAGGCCGGCGGCGACGGACGCGAGGCTCCCCCCGCCCCAGCGCCGCACGCCGAGGGTCACGAAGAGGAAGGCGATCACCGCGACAAGGGCGTACACGACGCGGAAGGCCCCGATGCCGAGCAGAGGGATGAACGGCGCCGTGAAGACCGCGTTCCCGGGGGTGCTTATGACGTCGTAGAGGTCCGGGCCGAGCTCGAAGGGGGCGCCGGGGTTCAAGCTCTCCACGAGCTGGAAGCTGAGCTGGTAGAAGCACTTGGCCTCACCGCGGAGCGCGTAGGAGGCCAGAGAGAGCAGCGCCTCCTCGTCCGAGTAGTAGAAGGCAGCGGCGGCGCCCACGAGCACGGCCACACCGAGGAGGAGGGCGTCGGAACGCCCCCAGCACCAACGCCCTGCCCGGCCGCGGCTCCGCCACCATGCAGCCACGGACACAAGCGTCACGACGGCGGAGACCACCGCGAGCAGGGGCAGCGAGATGCGGAGCCCCGCCGCGAGCGCGACCGCGAGCACTGCGAATGGGGTCGCGCACAGCCCGAACAGCAGGGCGTAGGCTGCTCCCTCTGCGACCCCACGCGGCTTCGCAGCAACGGCTGCGAGGCACACGCCGGTCAACACGAAGCAGGCGAGGATTAGCGCGGCTGCGATCATGGCGGAGGGGTCGGCGGCTCGCCGATGATTCGTTCACAAGCCGCGCTCCCGGCCGCATCGCGCTCCTTCTCCCCGTGCACGCGAGCCATCTCGCGGCACGCCTCGGCGAGCATCTCCCACGCCTCGGTCCCGCGAAGATCGCGCAGCGTGCGCAGCGCTGCCTCGCCAGCCCCCTTCGAGAGCTCGAGATCGACGAAGGCACCGAGCGCTCTGAGAGCGCCGCGGTCCCCGATGTGCCACCACCCGTCGGCTCCCTCCGGGATCGCGAGGAGAGCTCCGACCACACCGCCCACGAGCTCGAGATCGCCGGCGACGAGCCTCTTGGCGAGATCCTCGGTCACCTCGTCGATGCGATCGGCCACGAACTCGCGCTCGGCATCACCTCCTTCCGCGCCCGGCCTTCGCGCCTTGCTCGCGCTCAGCGCGGCAGCCTTCTCGATCTCGGCTCTCGTGCGCTCGGCGATGACGGCCCACGGCTCCGGCACGCTCCCGTGCGACTCCAGGCGGTTCTTCACCTTGATGACAACGTGAAGAGCGGTTCGTGCCCTCACCAGCTCCACGACGTCCCGAGACGTCGCATGAGCCCTCAGCCCGTAGACATGGGCAGAGCGCATGTCCCCGTCGGCGATGGCGGCAACGGCGGCCTCGACCTGGCAGGAAGACCTGGGCGCAGAAAGACCCGCGGGCCCGCATCCGTCTTCTCGGGCCTCGTCGCGAGACACCTCGCTGGCGGCCGAGGGGTCGGGTCGAGGCTCAGGGGGAGGCGCAGGCCTCCACGGCGTCCACACGAACAGCCCGGATAGCAGGAGCACACAGACGAGACCCGCGGCTGCCCAGAATCCCAGCGCCGCGCGGCCCCCATCGCTCCCCGGCATCAGGGCGCCCCTTCGTCGCCGCCGCTCTCGAGTTGCGGTGTCCGCCACGCCTCGACCGCCTCGGGGCCGACCAGGCGTCGCAGGATGCTGCGGCGCTGGCGCGCCTTGTAGTGGGCGTGGCTCCCGGGTCCCCGCTCGTTCTGCAGGAACGCGTCGAGGGAGTAGAGCTGGAACTCGGTCAGCAGGAAGACCACGCGGCCGTAACGCTCCAGCACGCCGTGGTGTGCCCGATTGGCGAAGCGGTCGACCCGCAGCGGGAGATCGACCACGAAGTTGACCATCCTGAAGCCGGGGGCCGAGAACTCGTTTCGCACGGGCCAGGAGCTCTGGCGGCGCTCCTGGCTCAGGGCGTCGCGGATGATCTCCACGCCCGGATCGGCGCGATCGAGGATCTCCAGCATCTCCCCGAAGGAGATGAGGTCGTTCCTCGAGGCGTGGGGGATCACGTAGTTGAAAGGCAGCAGGCGGCGCGTCATCAGGACGAGGGCCGGGAGCACGTCGGCGCGGCGCGACACGATGATCCTGAAGCGCACCCGGTCGTGGACCTCGGCGGCCACCGTCTGCCGCTTTGCGAGCAGCTTGAGCACCGTGCTTCCCTGGGTCTTCTCGCTCGTGGCGAGGCTCACCGTCTCGACGCCCACCGCGCCGAGGCGAGCCCGGAAGCCGGTCATGCGCTCGTTGACGAGGTCCAGCAGCTCGCTGTCCGAGACCGGCAGGCGATAACGCAGCTCGCGGGCTTCGACGTGGTTGATGACGTGGGCGACCTTGAGCACCACGAGGGAGGGACGCTGCAGGGGCCCCGGCTTCGAGGCCCAGAGGAAGGGCAGCACGGGGTCCTCGACCGAGCCCAGCTCGTCGGGGATGGCGTAACCGAGCTGGTCGCGCAGGTGCTCGACCGACATCCTGAGCAGCCGGGAGAGGCGCCGGCGATCCGCGGGGCGGCCCACGTCGTAGCAGAGCAGACGCAGGAAGGAGACCACGTCCTCGCGGGTGCGGAAGTACATCTGGTGCACGTCGATGATGCTGCGCCCGTCGAGGAGCAGACGCACCGCCTCGAGGTCGGCTACCCGCAGGTCGGCGGCCCGGAAGGCTCCGTCGTTCAGATCCCCAGAGCCTGTCGCGCGTCCTTGGTCTTGCGCGGCAGGCACGCCGCTTGGCAGCCCGTGCTTGCCCATTGCGCGTGCTCCTAACAGACCCGAAGATGAAACACAACGATGTCCAGCAGTTCTAGCTCCGCCAACGATTTGCGCTATTCGCCGCGCCGCCCCTATAATCCGGCGTCGTCTTCCCTGTTCGGAGCCAGAGACCCGGGGCGCCCGGAGGCACGATGAAGATCGTTTGTGACCACTGCCACACTCGCTACCAGATCCCTGACGACAAGGTCCGGGACTCGGAGAAGGTCTACAAGATCCGGTGCAAGGTCTGCGGGGCGATGATGGTCTTTCGCGGGCCGGACGCCGAAGGCGCGGCCGACGGCGCCACGGAGCCCTCCGCGACCGACGAAGCGCTCTGGTACATCGCCGACGACGAGGGCAACCGCTCGGGGCCCTTCGACCTCGACCAGCTCATGAGGCAGTACGTCAAAGGCGACATCCACGAGCACACATACCTCTGGCGCGACGGCTTCGACGACTGGAAGGAGCTCGGCGAGGTCAAGGAGGTCCGCCGGCTGCTCGACCAGCGCACCGAGGTGGTGACGACCGAGCCCCCCGACGACATCACGCCGGAGGACATGGAGGCTGCCTCACGCGAAGAAGCGGAGGAGGAGGCGCCGCGGGAGGACATGCCGGTCGAGAGCGAAGGCGAGGGCGAAGAGGAAGAAGAGCCCGCTGCTGCCGCGGCGGCCGTCGCGGCAGGCGCCGGAGCGGCGGCGGCCCTCGGCGCGGGCGCTGGAGACGAGGGGGAGCTCCAAGAGCCCGAGGGAGAAGAGGAGTACGAGGGAGAGGAGGAGCTCGAGGAAGAAGAGGAGCTCGAGGAAGAAGAGGAGATCGAGGAAGAGGAGGAGTACGAGGGAGAGGAGGACCTCGAGGAAGAAGAAGAGCTCGACGGGGAGGTCGAGGACGAGGAGGAAGAGGAAGAGGACGAAGGGGAGTACGAGGACGAGGAAGAGGACGAGGAAGAGGACGAGGACGCAGAGAGCTACGAAGAAGACGAGGGGGACGAAGAAGACGAGGAGGGCTACGAGGAGGACGAGGACAGCTGGGACGGTGTCCAGGACGATCTCCAGGTCCGGGATCTAGGTGAGTGCGAGGAGGAAGAGGAGCTCCTCACCACGGTTCAGATGGACGCTGGAGAGCTCCCCAGCGATGTCCGCCCCGCGCTCGACGACGAGCTCGACGAGTACGGTGACGGTGAGTCCGCGCAGGTGCACGCCGCGTTCGCCGCGGGCGACGCCGGCGGCGACGAGGAGCCCACTGTCACCGGTGATCCGGACACGGGCCAGCTCAAATACCAACGGCACGACAACAGCGTGCTCTTTTCCCTCAACGACCTCTCCGCGCCTTCGTCGCAGGAGCCAGCTCCGGCCGTCGAGCCGCCGAGCGAGGGCCTCCTCGACGTCCGCGCCGTGGCAGCCGAGATGATGACTTCAGCAGCTGACGACGATCCTTTCAGCCAATTCGACAGAGCGGTCGACCGGGCAGGCGGGCCGACCGCCGAGTCCGCGCCGCGCATCCAGCTCGAGGTGCCGGTGGTGCGCAAGCGCCGCCTCAGCCCGGTGGTCGCCATAGCGATCGCGATGCTGGGTGGCGCGCTGATAACCGGCGTGGTCTTCCTCCTCGCCAGCCCGCCCGGAGACCCGATCCCGGAGCAGGCTGCGTCAGCGACCGCGACGCAAGGCGCCCAGCCGGCGGGCCAGGCTGAAGCGCCGCCCACGCCGACCCCGGCGCCGGGTGCGGCAGGGGCGCCCACCCCGGCAGCTCAGGACAAGGCGGCCACCGCAACGGACGCCTCCGGCTCGGCCGCCGCCCCACCCACCGCGGTGGCAGAGACGGACCAGGGAGCAGCGAAGCCCGAGGGCACGGAGGACCCGAAGGCCGCCGCGCCGACGAAGCCCGAGGGGGGCGACGGGGCTGCCGCGTCCGGGGAGGCCAAGAAGGCTGACGGCGGAGGGGAAAAGAAGAAGGCGGCCAGCGACACGCGCCGCGAGAAGAAGGCCCGCCGCTCACGCCGCTCCTCGGCCAAGAAGGCCGAAGAGAAGAAGCCGGACCCGGCCGACCTCGTGGCGAAGCCGGAGCCCAAGCCAGCCCCCGCGCCGAAGGCCGGCTCCCCACCTCCTCCGAAGGACGACGACATCAACCGCCTGCTCGGGAGCATCAAGGCCGGGGCCAACGCCGACACCGCGAAAGCCCCTCGCAGCAACCTGCCCTCCAAGCCGACCCCGAGCCAGATCAAGACGGTGGTGCGGCGCTACCAGGGCCAGGTCAACGCCTGCTACCGGCGCCACAACCCAACGGGCGGCCCCTCGAAGATCATGGCCAAGATCAGCGTCGAGGGCGCAAGCGGAGCGGTGAAGTCCGCCAAGGTAGTGACGCCCGCCTTCGCCGGAAACGCGGTCGGTCAGTGCGTGGAGGGTGTGCTGCGCTCGATGAAGTTCAAGCCCTTCCAGCGTCCTGAGTACGCCTTCCGGGTTCCCTTCCTGGTCCAGTAACCCTTGCCCGTGCCCCTGCCCCTGCCCGTGCCCCAAACGGGCGGGCAAGGGAGCAGCGCGCGACGCGCGCTCCTAGGCCTCCACCAACACCGCCAGCCCCTGCCCGACTCCGACGCAGAGGGTGGCCAGGCCGATGCCGCCGCCGCGTGCCTTCAAAGCGTGCAGCAGGGTGGTCAGGATGCGGGCTCCCGTGCAGCCGAGGGGGTGGCCGAGGGCGATGGCGCCGCCGAGCGGGTTGACCCGCTCCGGGTCGACCTCGAGCTCACGGATCACGGCGAGGCTCTGCGCAGCGAATGCCTCGTTCAGCTCTACGTGCACAACCTGATCGAGGGTCATGCCCGCTCGAGCGAGGGCCTTCTTCGTGGCCGGCACCGGGCCTATCCCCATGACCCGCGGATCGACGCCCGCGACGCCGCTCGCTACGAAGCGGGCGAGGGGCTTGCAGTCCATGCGCGAGAGCCCGTCCTCGGAGGCAAGCACGAGGGCGGCGGCGCCGTCGTTCAGGGTCGAGCTGTTGCCGGCGGTGACCGTGCCGCCCTTCCGAAACACGGGGCGCAGCTTGGCGAGGCGCTCGAGGGAGGTGTCGCGGCGAGGGCCCTCGTCCACGTCGACCACGGTCACCTTGTTCTTGCGACCGACGATCTCGACCGGGACGATCTCGTCTGTGAAGGCGCCGCTGTCGATGGACTCCACCGCGCGGGTCTGGCTGCCGAAGGCGAAGAGATCCTGGTCCTCGCGCGAGATGCCGTAGCGCTCCACGAGGTTCTCGGCGGTCTCACCCATGCCTTCGAGGGGGAAGAGGGCCTCCATCTTGGGGTTCGGGTAGCGCCACCCGAGGGCCGTGTCGTAGGCCGTGACGTTCCCACGCG
The DNA here is from genome assembly GCA_964594295.1 of uncultured Myxococcales bacterium. Taxonomy (GTDB): domain Bacteria; phylum Myxococcota_A; class UBA9042; order UBA3505; family UBA3505; genus CAZQPP01. The sequence goes on from CAZQPP010000161.1 coordinate 7,142, forward strand.
GCGGGAAAGGCCCGTACTTGGGCATGGAGTAGGGCGCGCGCGTCATGCTCTCGACCCCGCCGGCGATGATGACGTCGGCGTCGCCGAGGGCGATGGCACGGGCGCCGAGGACCGCGGCCTCGAGCCCGGAGGCGCACAAGCGGTTCACGGTCGCGCCCGGTACCGAGTCCGGGAGCCCAGCGAGCAGCAGCGCCAAGCGGGCGACGTTCCTGGCGTCTTCGCCGGCCTGGTTCGCGCAGCCGAAGTAGAGGTCGTCGATCGCGGCCGGGTCCACCGAGGACTGCTCGACCACCGCCCGGATGGCGATGGCCCCGAGGTCGTCGGGCCGGACAGCAGCGAGCGCGCCGCCATAGCGGCCGACGGGAGTGCGGAGAGCGGAGCAAAGGAAGACGTCGCGCATCGTGGACCCCTGGTGTTCTCGTATGGGCCGAGGATGATGGCCTCCCCTCCACGCGCCGTCAACGGCTCCCACAAGCGGCCCGGCGAAATGGGCGCTGGATTTTTTTTCAGACTCAGCGCAAAATCCAGCGCTACTCGAAGTGTGGGGAGCACGGCATGACGATCGTGGTGCGGAGCTACGGGGAAACCCGACCACGCATCGGACCAGATGATCAACACGACGCCATCTTGCGCGATGAAGGCCACGGCCTCTTCGCCGTCGCGAGCGGCTACCCTCGCTCCGCCGCCGGAGTGGTGGCCGCCCGCGAGGTCCTCGCCGTGCTCTATGGCGAGGTGGAGAGGCTCTGCGCCGCCATGGACGAGACCACGGCGAAGCGGGCCTCCTGGGCCAAGCTCAAGGGGCTCATCTCCGAGGTGCTGGACTCCGCGTCGGCGCGGGTGCGCCTGCACGCAACCGGCGAAGAGTCGGGGCCGACCGCGTCGGTGACCCTGGCCATGCTCAGGCACGGCCACGCGGCGGTGGCCCACGTCGGGCGCACGCGGGCCTACTTCATCCGCAAGGGGAAGATCGTGCGCCTGACCCAGGGCATCTCGGACCGAGACGCCGCCAGCTCAGGCGAGCCGAACACGGTGGCAGCGCTCCGAAAAGAAGGGAAGACGGCCGTGGAGCACGCCATCGGGCAGGAAAACCCGGTGTCCGTCGACGGCGTGTCCTTCCGGGTCAAGGCCGGCGACCGCATGGTGCTGGTATCGGAGACGGTCACCAAGACCCTCCGTGGCGACCAGATCCGGCGGCTGAGCGCGATGTCGCCCGACGAGACCACCCTGGGCCGGGAGACCCTGGACCTCGCGGGAGGCCAGGGGGCAGACGGGGACGTGTCGTGCGTGGTGCTCTGCATGTCCGATCCGGAGGCGCAGGCAGACGCGGCGTCGAGGATGGTCGCCGAGGCGGAGGATCTCCTCGCCGAGCCGCCCGCCCTCGGTGCACCTCCACCCACCGGCCGCTTCGCGGGCCACATCACGCCGACGGGAGGCAACGCCCCGGAGCCTTCACCCCGGCCAACCGCGCTGGGCGCACCGGCCATCCGAGAGAGCCCCGTCACCGCGGAGAGCTCCCTGGAGCTCGACGAGCTCGAGGGCGACCTGCCTCCCCTGGACCCGACGCCGGTGCCCGGGTCGCGACTCCCGGACGGCCTCCACCAACCGCGGCGAAGCCCTTCCGCGGGCCACAGCCGGCACAGGATGAAGCTCGACGGTGCCCTCGACGCGCTGCGCGACAAGCTCGGGCAGGAGATCGCCTCTGAGTCCATCCTCGGCGGCGACGACGACGACGACGAGCTGGTGCCGCAGCAGGCCTTCTTCTCGCACGGTGAGCCCATGGCCTCCGCGCGCCGCCACCGAACGACCGTGGACCTCGAAGCCGAGGGCGACGGGGAGCGGAAGGACGACCTGCTCGACCTCGACGACCCCGAGGGCAAGACGGTGGTCACCGACGAGGCTGCCTTCCTCGCCGAGCTCGCCGCGGCCCAGTCAAAGGGCCAGACGAGGAAACGCACCACCGCCGACTACGAGGTGGAGTACGACGGCAAGTCGGACCCCGACGATCCGCTGGCCTCGGTCTCCCTCTTCGAGGGCGTGCCAGCCGAGCAACGCCTCGCGCTCTCAGACGCGATAATCACCTACTCCCTGCGCACCGACCAGCTCCTCTACGAAGAGGGCGACGAGGCGGACGAGGTCTACGTGCTCTCGTCGGGGAGGGTGCAGCTCACGCAATCCGGTCGGCCCGTCGGCTCGGTGGGCGCCGGGGAGGTCCTCGGCGAGGGAGCCCTCCTCGAGGGCAAGTACCGCCGCGCGTCGGTGCGGGCGCGGAAGCAGACCGTCCTGAACGCCATCCCCATAGACATCCTGCAGGCTTACCTCGACGAGGACCCGCGGCTGGCGGCCACGGTCTACTACAACCTGGCGAACATGCTCGCGGACAAGAAGGGGCCCTAGGGTAGCCCCGAGCGCTTCCTCAAAGCCCACTCCAGCCCCAACAGCAGGACCGCGAGCAGCAGGACCGAGGCGTGGCTCCAGAGCGGCCTCTCGCGCTCCTGGGCGATGAGGAGCACGTCCGGGCGGGGCATGTCGAGGTCGCCGGCGTCCTCGTGATCGTCGAGCACGCGGCCGCCCGAGTGGCGAACGAGGAGCTCCACGAGGCCCTCACGGTCGTGGACTCGCGAGCGCTCCTCGGTGCCGGGGTCTACGACCATTCGCCTGACCGCCTGGAGGCGGCGTCCCCCGAGCTCGGCGGCGGCCACGACCCGGTAAACCCCGACCCCGGGCGGCGTGAAGCGGAGCTCGGCCTTGCCGTCCTCACCCGAGCGCCGGTCGTCGATGCGAAGGACCTCCACCTCCGAGCCGGCGGTCGTGGGGTCCTCGCTGCGCTGCACGGTGAACACGAAGGGGTGATCGGCGGCGGGCCGGAACGAGGGATCGCTCACGAGCAGGTGCACACCGACCTCGTCACCCTCCCGAGGGGTGGCGGGCTCTACCACCATGCGCAGCGGCGTCATCTCGGAGTCGCGCAGGAGCCACGCGACGGCGGCCGTCCAGAAGCGGTTGTAGGGGAAGGCGTCCCCTCCTTGACCCGCGTGCACGAAGCTCCAGCGCCAGAGGCTGTCGGTGGTGACGGCCAGCGTGCGGCCGAGGCCGACCTCGCGCAGGCTCACCACCGGCTGTGGCTGCCCCGCGCTGGTGCGCAGGCGCGGGTGGACCAGGAGGGCGACGGCGTCCTCGTGCAGCCCCGCCACACGGTTGACGCCCTCGAGCAGCGGGAGCTCGGTCCAGAGGGCCGCGTTCTCCTCCTCGTCTGGCAGGAGGCGAAGCACGGGGTGGTGCTTGCCCTCCGCGGTCACCACGGGGCGGAACCGGGTGTCGTCCAGGACCTCCGGGCCCGAGGAGGCGTGCAGGCGCACGGGCAGGATCGACTCGAGCAGGGTCCCCTGGTAGGCGCCTCGCTCGAAGGAGCGGCTCCCCCCGACGACCGCGAGCGCGCCGCCGTTCTCCACGAAGGACTTCAGGTAGGGCAGGTACTGGCCCACACCACCCATCTGGTTCTCGAAGTCCTGGAAGAGCACGAGGTCGAAGCCGGGCAGCTCCTCCTCGAAGAGCTCCCGCACCGGGAAGGGGATCAGCGCGGTCTCGTCCGCGGTGAAGCGGTAGCGGTCCTCGCGGTCGACGAGGATGAAGAAGGACACCAGGTCCACGCCGCTGTGGGACTTCAGGTAGTCGCGCAGGAAGCGCTCGTCGTAGGAGGGGTGGCCGGCGACCTGGAGGACGCGGATGCGATCCCGGATGGCCGGGATGAGGACGGAGCGCTCGTTGTTGGCCACGTAGGCTTCCTCGGGCAGGGGAGCCACCCGAACCGAGTAGACGTGCTCGCCGACCCTCCGCGGCAGGAAGGGCAGGGTCACGACGTAGCGCCTCTTGTCGGGCACCGTCGGGAGGCGCTCCGTTCGGGCGGGGTGGCCGTCCTCGAAGAGGGTTATCACGAGGCGAGGCGGCGGCTCGCCCTCGACCTCGACGACCGCGTCGAGGCTGCCCGCGTTCATCACGAAGGAGAACCCGGGGGCCCTGAGCTCTGCGACCCGAAGGTCCGCCACTCCGCTGCTCCCCCCGGTCCGCACGAGGTGCAGCGGCGCGTCCAGGCGATCGAGCACCCGTCGCACCTCCCGCACCGGCTTGGACTGTCCCCGCTGGAGTCGCCTGAGGGCGCCGTTGTCCACGCCGTCGCTGACCAGGATCATGCCGGCGAGGTCCTTGCCGGCCATCGCCCTCGAGGCGTCCGCGAGGGCTTCGAGGGTCCTCGTGGAGGAGGCTCGCGGCTCCAGGGCGGCGTCGCTCCCGCCGGCAGGGATGGGCTCGAGCTCTTCCCCGAAGGTGTAGAGGTGCAGCTCGTGCCCGCGCGCGAGCTCGGCCCGATCGCGGTCGAGGCTGTCGACGAAGACGCGCGCGCGGTCCATGCGCGTCCCGGACCCCGACGGCGTCTCCATGGAGCGGGAGACGTCGACGAGGACGGCGACGTGGTTGCGCACACGGCGGGTGCGCTGCTCGCGGCGCACGGGCTCGAGAAACACCGCAAGGAAGAGGAGCACGGTCAGCGTGCGCAGCGTGACGATCGAGAGCTGCCGCCGCCTGTTGCGGAGGTCGCGGGTGTTCCGCCAGGTCATGGTCACGACCGCCACACCGAGCAGGCAGACGGCCGCCACGACGGGCAGCGGCCACTGAGTGCCGACGTTGAAGGTCTCTGTCAGGGTCTCGTGCATGACCTCAGGGGCGGAGCCGGCTCCGGCTCACGGGTTCTCCGGCGGCTTTATCCGCCAGTTCCTGCTCTTGAGGAGGTGGCGCAGGTGCACCTGGTCGTCCTTGTAGTGCAAGCAGAGGGCGTGCATGACCAGGTTCACACCGAGGCGGATGGCCATCTCCCGCTGCCTCCCGCCCCCGGGCACGAGGTCGTAGACCCACCCCCCGAAGTGATCCCGCTCGAGGGCCCCGCCGAGGTCGTTCGGCAGGTAGACCACCGCCACCCTTCGGCCGAGCGTGATGCCTTCTACGTAGCCCTTCCTCACGTTGCGCCCCGACGGGTAGTCGAGCCGGAAGAAGCTGCGGAAGATCACGTGCTCGCTGCTGACCGCACCCACCTTGGAGCCTGGGAAGAGGCGTCGCATGAGCCGGCGGGCGGACTCCTCGAAGGCCCGGTAGGCGCGCTCCGACTCACCGTTGTTGTCGATGATGAGCATGCCCCCGGCTTCGATGAGGTGACGCAGGCGGGCGACGTCGTTCTCGGGCAGGGGCTCGAAGGCCTGATCGCCCCCGATCAGCAGGATCGGGTCCTCGAAGAGATCCGGATCGTCCAGGGTGCGAGCCGTGGGCTCCGGGTCGGTCTCGATGCTGGTGCGAAAGGCCACCTCTTGCGCCAGCACCCGCGTGGCCTCGGGCCGGGGGTTCCAGTTGCCGCCGGGGTAGCGGATGCGGACAACGCGGACCTTGCTCCCGGGGCCGATCGCGTGCGCGGCCTCCGGCAGGAGCGAGACCAGCAGGGCGAGACAGGCCCCCAGCAGCCCTCTCCGGCCGCACCAACGGCGAAGGCTCACTACGGCACCTCCACCGCGAGGTCGTAGAAGGTGGGCGCGAAGATGGGCGTCACCCTGAAGACGTGCTCCCCGGCCTCCGGCACGACGGCGTCGAGCAGGGCGCCGTAGCCGTGGTCCTCGCCCAGCTCGAGCACCGCTCCGTCGGGTCCAAGCTGCTCGAGGAGCACCGGCTCCTCGAAGGAAGCGTAGAAGATCTCGAGGCGGACCGCGCCCGGACCTGCCGTACGGACCGAGAAGTGGTCGGCCTCGCCGGGGCAGAGCAGCAGGCGGGTGGTCCAGCCGAGCCCGATGAGGGGGGCCATGTCCTGCGTGTCGTTGGGGGCGAAGCGGTCGGGCGGGCAGCCGGAGCGGTGCGCGAGGACCTGGAACCCGAAGGTGTAGCGCACCGGCACCTGGTCGGGGGTGGACACCCGGAGCACGTACAGACCCGAGGCGAGGGGCGGGGTCTCCACGTAGTCCTGGCCGAAGGCGATGATCTCCCCGGCCTCGTCGCTCACCTGCAGGTCGAGGGAGCTCTGTCCCTCGGGAGGCTCGGCGAGCAACGAGTATGATTCCTGGTCGTTGATGACGTGGGCGAAGTGGTCGGCCGTGCCGGGGCACAGGACGAGGCCCTCGAGGCGGGACTCCGGGATGATGGGAGCGAAGTCGGGGTCGTCGTTGGGGGCGAGGAAGTCCTCGAGGCAGCCGGAGCCGGTGTCGACGTCGAGCTGCAGCGAGTATGGGATCATGCCCTGGGCGCCGGCCGGTCTTATCTCGAGCAGGTAGACCCCGGCCTCGAGGGAGGTCCGCAGGCGCTCGCCGTCTGTGCGCGCGGCGGCGAGGCGCACGAGCTTGCCGTCCTTGTCGGTGATCGCGAGGTCCAGGTCACCGTCCTTCTGCTCGAAGGCTGCGGCGAAGTCGACGACCGCCTCGAGGGGCAGGTCGAGCCAGAGCAGGTCGACGTCACCCGGGCAGAGGAGGCGCTCCTCACGCATGCCGGAGGAGGCGGCCGGCGCCGTCTCGGAGACGTCGTCGGGCTCGGTCAGGTCCGGCACGCAGGGCACCTCGTAGGTCTGGAGGAGGATCTCCACCCGCGCCGGCGCCTGCGCTCCGGGGCGGTCCACGGTGACGCGGGCGGGGCCGGGGTCCGCCATCGGGGCGCGTTGGATGTGCACCCTCCCCTCTCCCATCTCCGTCTGCAGCACGGTGGAGGGGTCCTCCCCGGCCAGGGCGAGCCTGATCGTGCCCCCGTCGGGGGCGAAGGCCATCACGGAGACCACGTCGTCGAGGCCCACGGGCAGCTCGACGGTCCGCGAGGCGCCGGGGCATACCCGCAGCTTCAGCCTGTCGCCCGCGCGGACTTTCACTACTGCACCACCGCTCTCATCGGGAGGGCAAACACCCGACACGATTGGAACCGTCCATGCCCCGGTCCGGGGCATGCGGAGCTCGTGATCGCACAAGGAGCTGTCTCGGTCGTCGTCGTCGCGCACGCGCAGGTTGACCTCGGCCAGCACCGCTGTGTGGCCGAGGTCCTTCGCCTCGACGCTCGCGCTGAGGCCCTCCGGACCGGGAGCCAGGGAGGTCACCCCCGAGCCGGTCTCGAGGCCGTCCTCGCCGTAGCCGACCCACGACGCCACCACCCTGCGAACGGGGCTCTCCGGATCGCTGAAGCTCCCCTCTATGACGATCCCCCCCAGCTGCGACTCGATCCGCACGTCCCCCTCGAGGGGCCAGGTGCCGGCGCAATCCCGCGGGCGGGCCGCGTTGGCGAGGACGACCGAGATCGTGTGCACCACCATGGGGTGGGACTCGTCCTTGGCGCCCACGACGAGGGGCCAGTAGCTGCTCTGCTTGACCTGGTCCTCGGTCGGGGTCCAGGTCACGCCGCGGGTGCGATCGTCGATGACCGACCACTTCGCCCCCGGCAGGTCCACGAGCACGTCGATGCTCACCTCCGGGCTGTCGTCGTCCTTGACCACGACGAGGAAGGAGATGCGGTCGTTCTGGCTCAGGTCGAGGACGAAGCCCGGCGGTGTCAGGAAGGCCGGGAGCCCACCCTGCGGGAAGGCGAGGACGAGGAAGCGGACCTGGGCCGAGCCGTCGGCCCCGTCGAGGGCACGCACCATGACCTCATAGCGCCGCCCTCCGGCCTCGGCCTCGCTCGCGATGGGGGCCCAGCGCAGGCGCACCCCGCGGTCGGTCGGCGTCACCGTCGCCGTCGGCGGCAGCCCTTCGACCTCGTAGCGCAGCCTGTCACCGTCCGGGTCGCTGGCGATCACGTCCACCTCGAGCACGCCGCCGACCACGACGGTCTGGTCCGCCACGGGCACGATCTGCGGCGCCCGGTTGCCCAGGCCACAGGCGGCGAGGGCGAGCACGCAGGAGATGATGGGCAGGACCTTGCCCAGAGATGTCGCGCGGGGACGCATGGGTGGACAGGTAGCAAACCCTTGGTGGGGGTGCACGCGAGCAAGCG
>CAZQPP010000162.1:0-15130 GCA_964594295.1 uncultured Myxococcales bacterium
AACGTCGAGAAGAACACTCTGATCGAGCTCCGCTCCGCGGACAAGGAAGCGGTCGGCCAGGTGGCCGCAAAGATCCGCGCCGTCCGCAAGCCCGAGCCCTACAAGGGCAAGGGCATCAGGTACGCCGGAGAGCAGATCTCGCTCAAGGCCGGAAAAGCCGGCGCCTAAGGCCAAAGGTCCAAGGAGGACATCGTGGCACGCCCCACCAACCACCGAATGGTCGCTCGCAAGCGCCGCCAGGCGCACGTGAGAAAGCACGTCCAGGGCACGTCTGTCCGGCCCCGTCTGACCGTGTTCCGTTCCAACTCCCACATCAGCGCTCAGGTCATCGACGACCACCTCATGGGTGAGAGCGCAACGACCCTCACCGCCAGCTCCAGCCTCGAGAAGGACCTGCGGGCGAAGCGCGGTGAGATGAACAAGCGCGACATGGCCAAAGAGGTCGGCAAGCTCATCGCAGCCCGCAGCCTCGAGAAGGGGATCAAGTCGGTGGTCTTCGACCGCAACGGCTTCCTCTACCACGGCCGCGTCAAGGCCCTCGCCGAAGGAGCCCGCGAAGGCGGGCTCGAGTTCTAGAGCAAAGCTTCAGGAGATCGCAGTGGCTTACAGTCACCAGCAGATGCAGCATGGGCAGCACGGCGACGGCAGCGTCCCCGAGCTGCAGGATCGCGTCATCCAGATCAACCGCGTGGCCAAGGTCGTCAAGGGCGGCCGCCGCTTCTCCTTCAGCGCGCTCGTGGTCGTCGGCGACGGCCAGAACAAGGTGGGCTGGGGGCTCGGCAAGGCCAACGAGGTCCCCGAGGCCGTGCGCAAGGCGACCGAGCGGGCCAAGGCCTCGATGCGGGAGCTTCCGCTGCTCAAGGGAACCTTGCCCCACCAGGTCATCGGCCGTTTCGGCGCCGCGCGCGTGCTCCTGAAGCCCGCCGCCCCCGGTACGGGCGTCATCGCGGGAGGCGCGCTCCGTCCGATCCTCGAGGTCGCCGGCGTGCGCAACGTGCTCACGAAGATCCTGGGCACCCGCAACCCGCACAACGTCATCAAGGCGGCCTTCGAGGGCTTCGACCAGCTCGTCGACCTCAACATGGCCGCCGAGCGCCGGGGCATCAGCACCGACAAGATCCGAGGGAGGATCTGAGCCATGTCCGCGCAAGTCCGAGTGACCCTCGTCAAGAGCCCCCACGGGCGCAAGCCGCCGCAGCGCAAGACGCTGGAGGCCCTGGGCCTCCGGAAGATCGGCGCGTCCCGCACCTTCAAGGACTGCGACGTCCTTCGCGGCATGGTCCGGCGGGTCGAGCACCTCGTCAAGGTTGAGCCCGAGAAGGGCTGAGTAAGAGGAATCTACGATGAACGAGCTCAGCAAGCTCCAGGTCCCCGAAGGCTCGACGAAGGACCGAAAGCGGGTCGGCCGCGGGATCGGCTCGGGCCTCGGCAAGACCAGCGGCAAGGGCCACAAGGGCCAGCGCTCCCGGTCGGGCGCCGGCATCCGCATCGGCTTCGAGGGCGGCCAGATGCCGCTCTTCCGCCGTCTGCCCAAGCGCGGCTTCAAGAACCCCTTCCGGAAGACCTACTCGGTCGTGAACCTGCGCGATCTCGGCCGCTTCGAGGCCGGGAGCGAGGTGGGCCCCGCCCAGCTCGAGCGCGCGGGTCTCACTGACAAGGGCGCCCAGGTGAAGCTCCTCGGCGACGGAGAGCTCTCGGTCACCTTGAAGCTACGCGTTCACAAGGCCTCGAAATCAGCAGTGGCGAAGGTCGAGGCGGCCGGCGGCACCGTGGAGGTGATCAGTGGCGACCGCGGTTGACAGCCTCGGCAAGATCCCTGAGCTGCGCAAGCGGATCTTCTACACGCTAGCGCTCCTCGCGCTCTACCGGATCGGCGTCTTCATCGCGATCCCGGGCGTGAACCGCGAGGTGATGGTCGAGTTCGTCCGCTCGGGCGCGACCGGCTTCCTGGGCCTCTTCAACCTCTTCAGCGGAGGGGCCCTGGAGCAGCTCTCGATCTTCGCGCTCGGCATCATGCCCTACATCTCGGCCTCCATCATCATGCAGCTCCTCGGCGTGGTCATCCCCCACGTCGAGCAGCTCCAGAAGGAGGGCGAGTCCGGCCGGCAGAAGATCAACCAGTACACACGCTACGGCACCGTCGTCATCTCCTTCATCCAGGGGATCGGCATCAGCGTGTGGCTGCGCAACCTGAACCAGCAGGCGGGCACCACGGGCATCGTGCTCGTAGACAACGCCCTGCTCTTCACCTTCGTGACCGTGCTCTCGCTCACCGCCGGCGGCCTGCTGCTCATGTGGATGGGCGAGCAGATGACCGAGCACGGCATCGGGAACGGCATCAGCCTCATCATCTTCGCCGGTATCGTCGCGAACCTGCCCGACGCCCTCGTGCAGACCTGGAGCCTGTCCGAGGCCGCGGGCGGCAAGCTCCCGGTGCCGACCATCATCCTGATCGCCGTCGTCGTCTACGGCGTCATCGCGGCCATCGTCTTCTTCGAGCGAGCGCAGCGGCGAATACCGGTGCACTACGCGAAGAAGGTCGTGGGCCGGAAGGTCTACGGCGGGCGCGTCAGCACGCTCCCGCTGAAGGTCAACACGGCCGGCGTCATCCCGCCGATCTTCGCCTCGTCGATCCTGCTCTTCCCGAGCATCCTCTCGACCTTCTTCCCCAACAGCGTCCTGGTGAACAAGATCCAGGCGGCGCTGGTCCCGGGGATGACCTTCTACAACGTCCTCTACGTCGGCCTCATCATCTTCTTCTGCTACTTCTACACGGCGGTCACCTTCAAGACGGTGGACGTGGCGGAGTCGATCAAGAGGGTCGGCGGATTCATCCCGGGCGTGCGCCCCGGCAAGCGGACCGTCGAGTACATCGACCGCGTGCTCGGCCGCATCACCTTCGGCGGCGCCGTCTACGTCGCCGCGGTCTGCGTGCTCCCGACCTTCCTGCAGTCGCGCTTCGGCGTGCCCTTCTACTTCGGCGGCACCTCGTTGCTCATCGTCGTCGGCGTCGCCCTCGACACCGCGCAGCAGATCGAGGCTCAGCTAATCAGCCGCTCATACGACACCCTCGTAGGCGGGCGCGCGCGTGTCCGCGGGCGTCGTGGATAGCGAGGAGAACCACCCTATGAAGACCAAGATCATCCTTCTCGGCGCCCCGGGGGCGGGCAAGGGCACTCAGGCCAAGAAGCTGGCCGAGCGCCTCTCCATCCCCCACGTGTCCACGGGCGATATCCTCCGCGCGGCGGTGCGCGAAGGCACGGAGCTTGGCAAGAAGGCCTCCGAGTACATGGAGAAGGGTGAGCTGGTCCCGGACGAGGTGGTCGTGGGCCTCGCCGCCGACCGTCTGAAGCAGGGCGACGCGCAGAAGGGCTTCCTGCTCGACGGCTTCCCGCGCACGCGGCCCCAGGCCGTGGCCCTCGATGAGATGGGCGCGGTCATCGACATCGTCGTCTCCATCGACGTGGCGGACGACGGCCTCGTCGAGCGCATCACCGGCCGCAGGAGCTGCCCCGGCTGCGGCGCCGTCTACCACATCAAGTTCATGCCGCCGAAGGCCGAGGACGTCTGCGACGCCTGCAGCGGCGGGCTCGTCCAGCGAAAGGACGACCAGGAAGCGACCGTCCGTGAGCGCCTGCGCGTCTACCACGCGCAGACCGACGGCCCGCTCCGCGATTATTACGGTTCGAAGGGCCTGCTCGTGGCCGTCCCCGGAGATGCAGCGCCGGCGGAGGTCTTCGAGCGTGTCCTCAAGACTCTGGGAAGCTGACGGAGGTCCTCATGAAGGTCCGCGCATCAGTCAAGAAGATCTGCGACAAGTGCAAGATCGTAAAGCGAAAGGGCGTTGTCCGCGTCATCTGCGAGATCCCTCGCCACAAGCAACGACAGGGTTGAGGTAGCTCGATGCCTCGTATTTCAGGAATCGACATCCCGGGTGACAAGGCCGTCGCCATCGGTCTCACGCGCATCTACGGCATCGGCCGCACGAGCGCGCTCAAGATCGCTGAGTCGCTGAACATCGACCCGTGGAAGAAGGTCCACCAGCTCACCGAGGGCGAGATCGTCCAGATCCGCCACATGATCGACGGTCAGTACCGCATCGAGGGAGACCTGCGCCGCGAGTACACACAGGCGGTCAAGCGGCTCATGGACCTCGGTTGTTACCGCGGCCTGCGCCACCGCCGTGGCCTGCCGGCACGCGGCCAGCGCACCCACACCAACGCGCGTTCTCGTAAGGGCCCGCGCCGCACGGCGATCAAGAAGAAGCGCATCGCCGGGAAGAAGAAGTAGCCCAGCATGCACGCCCAAAGGAGCTGAACCATGGCCAAGCCGCGGCGCACGAAGAAGCGGGTCAAGAAGAACATCCCGAACGGGATCGCTCGCATCCAGTCCACCTTCAACAACACCGTCGTGACCATCACGGACATGGTGGGGAACACGGTGGCCTGGTCCAGCGCGGGCAAGGTTGGATTCAAAGGATCGCGCAAGAGCACGCCCTTTGCGGCGCAGCTCGCCGGACAGAACGCCGCCCAGGGGGCCATGGAGCGCGGCATGAAGACCGTGGTCATCCAGGTCAAGGGCCCCGGCTCCGGGCGTGAAGCTGCGATCCGAGCGTTGGCCGCAGCGGGCCTGCGCGTAACCGTCATCCGGGACGTCACCCCGGTCCCGCACAACGGATGCCGTCCGCGCAAGAAGCGCCGCGTCTGAGCTGGAGAGGAAGAACATGGCTCGCTACACCGGTCCAGTCTGCAAGCTCTGCCGTCGTGAGAAGCTGAAGCTCTTCTTGAAGGGAGAGCGCTGCTACACCGAGAAGTGCGCGATCGAGCGCCGCCCCTACCCGCCGGGGATGCACGGCCGCGGCCGCCGCAAGTCCAGCGACTACGGCCTTCAGCTCCGTGAGAAGCAGAAGGTCAGGCGCATCTACGGGCTCCTCGAGCGCCAGTTCCGGCGTTACTACAAGCTGGCCGAGCGCATGAAGGGAGTCACGGGCGAGAACCTGCTGCGCCTGCTCGAGCGTCGCCTCGACAGCACGGCCTACCGCCTCGGCTTCGCCGTGAGCCGCGCGGACGCCCGCCAGCTCGTGCGCCACGGGCACCTCCTCGTCAACGGCGCCCGCGTCAACATCCCATCCTACCTGGTTCGGGCCGGCGACGTGGTCGAGATTCGCTCCAAGTCCAAGACCTCCGGGCGCCTCATGCACGCCTTGGAGCTCGCCGACCGCCGCCCCATGGCGAGCTGGTTGGAGCTGGACCGGGAGAACATGAAGGGCAAGGTGCTCGCCGAGCCCAACCGTGAGGAGCTGACCATCCCGATCACCGAGCACCTCGTCGTCGAGCTCTACTCGAAGTAGCACGCGGCAGCCCAAACACCGGAGCCTCACCATATGATCACGCACCTGCACAGCCTGATCCGGCCCAAGGACTTCCAGCTCGACGCGAACGCCGACACCTACGCGAAGTTCACCGTGGAGCCCCTCGAGCGGGGCTACGGCATCACGCTGGGCAACGCCCTGCGGCGCATCCTGCTCTCCTCCATTCCGGGCGCGGCCATCACCGGAGTCGAGGCCGAGGGAGCGCTCCACGAGTTCACGACCCTCCCCAACGTCGTCGAGGACATGGCCACCGTGATCCTCAACGTCAAGGGAGTGCAGATCCTCTCCGAGGACGAGCAGTCCCACGCGCTGACCATCGAGGTCACCGGCCCGGCCAAGGTGACCGCCGGCGACATCAAGGCGCCGACCCAGGTCAAGATCCTGAACCCGAAGCACTACCTCGCGACGGTGAACGAGGGCGGCACGCTCAACATGACGCTCCACACCTCCACCGGGCGCGGCTACGTGCCGGCCGACGAGATCCAGCGCGACGAGGAGATCGCCAACCGGGTGGCCATCGACGCCCTCTACAGCCCGATCCGCCGCGTCAACTACCGCATCGCCTCGGCTCGCGTCGGCCAGCGCACCGACTACGACAAGCTGGTCTTGGAGGTCTGGACCAACGGCGCCATCACGCCCCAGCAGGCCGTGAGCTTCTCGGCCAGCATCCTGCGCGACCAGTTCCGTGTCTTCTTGGACGACGAGGACATCCTCGACGTGGAGCCGCCGAAGGAAGAGGAAGAGGTCCAGACGCCGGTCAACGAGCACCTCTACCGCCTCGTCGACGAGCTCGAGCTGAGCGTGCGCAGCGCGAACTGCCTGAAGAACGCCAGCATCCACTACATCGGCGAGCTCGTGCAGAAGAGCGAGGAAGACCTGCTCAAGACCAAGAACTTCGGTCGCAAGTCCTTGAAAGAGATCAAGGAGGTCCTGGCCTCCATGAGCCTCGAGCTCGGCATGGAGCTCGAGAACTTCGACCCGACCAACCCGCCGACAGACCAGGCGAGCGCCTAAGCCGCGCGTCTGTAAGAAACAGAGGAACCAGCCATGCGCCACCGGAAGGCGGGAAAGAAGCTCGGACGTTCCACGGCCCACCGCAAGGCCATGTTCAGGAACATGCTCACGTCGCTGGTCCTGCACGAGCGGATCGTCACCACGGACACCAAGGCCAAGGCCGTCAAGCGCCTCGCCGACCGTTTGATCAGCCTGGCCAAGAAGGGTGACTTGAACTCGCGCCGCCTGGCCGTGACCAAGCTCTACTCCAAGGACGCCGTAGCCAAGCTCTTCGACAACCTCGGCCCGCGCTTCCGCTCGCGCGCCGGCGGCTACACCCGCGTCATCAAGGTCGGTTACCGCCTCGGCGACGGCGCGCCGCAGTCCATCGTCGAGTGGACCGAGAAGCCGCTGGGCGCGTCGCCGGGGACGAGCGAGGACTAAGAGTCGAAGCGAGCCAGCGGCCCTTTGTCCGGGGGGCGGCCCGACTCTACGGCGTCACTGGCTCGTCATCGAGCTCGTGCGTCTCGATCTCGGGATCGACACCCGGCCTGGTGGGCAGCAGCTGACCACGCTCGAGGCGCCATGACACGCGGCGGCGGACAAGCTCGGTGATCTGCGCGGGCGTGCGGGTCTCGAGGTGCACGTCCCAAAGGTTGCTGGCGTCAAGGCTCCGCGTGACGACTCGCGTCCCGTCCGGGCTGAAGGAAGCGGCGCGGATCCTGCTGGAGTGGCCTCCCAGCGAGGCGAGGAGCTTTCCGGTTTCTGCGTCCCAGATCTTGGCGGTCCTGTCCGTGCTCGCCGTGACCACGAGGGCGCTGTCTGGGCTGAACAGGGCCTGGTCTACTCTCCTCTTGTGTCCGTCAAGCGAGGCGAGGAGGTCTCCGGTCTCTGCGTCCCAGATCTTCGCGGTAGTGTCTGCGCTCGCGGACACGATGCGAGTGCCGTCTGGGCTGAAGGAGGCGCCCCAGACTTCGTGTGTGTGCCCGTCGAGCGTGGTGAGGATTCGCCCCGTCGCCACGTCGAAGACCGCTGCGTCGTTTGTCCCTGCGCATGCGGGTGAGGCCAGGCGAGCACCGTCGGAGCTGAATGAGGCTGTCTGAAGGCCGTGGGTGCACGAGGCGAGCTCGGCCACGCGCTTCCGCGTGCTGGCGTCCCAGATTCTGATCGATGGGAAGCCCGTTGTGGCTATGTGGGCGCCGTCGGGGCTGAACGCGACGGAGTCAAGCCTGCCCGAGCCTTCGTCGAGCGAGGCGAGGAGCTTTCCGGTCGCAACGTCCCATACCTTCGCACCCTTGTAACCGCCTATCGTGACCACGTGTGTGTTGTCGGGGCTGAACCAAGCGGAACGGATCTCGTCGGGGTGCCCGTCGAGCGGTGCGATGAGCTTGCCGTTCGTGGTGCGCCACAGCTTCGCGTTGTTCTCGTCGCCCAGGTGTGCGGTGATCATGCGCGCTCCGTTGGGGCTGAGCCAGACATGAATGGCCCACTCGTCATACCCCTCGACTGAGCTCAGGAGCTTGCCGCCCGAGGCATCCCACACCTTGGTCTTGTCTTTCTCTGCAGTGACCACGTGTGAGCCGCCCTGGCGGAACGCGTAGGCATCGGGCGAATCGAAGCGGTGGCCCAGCGAGGCGTGCAACCCACCTCCCGCCACATCCCACAGCTTGGCGGTGCCGTCTTCGCTTGCCGTGACGATACGCGCACCGTCAGGGCTGAAGGAGGCGCTCCAAACGGTGTCGGAGTGCCCGGCTAGCGACGCGAGGAGCCCACCAGTCCGGGAAAACCAAATCTTCGCGGTGCCGTCCTCGCTGGCGGTGACGACGTACTCTCCGTTCGGGCTGAATGAAGCGCCCTGGATCTCTCTAGTATGTCCGCCGAGCTTGAAGAGGAGCTCGCCGGTCGCAGCGTCCCAGACCTTTGCGGTTTCTTCCGAGCCTGCCGTGACGATGCGTGTGCTGTCCGGGCTGAACGAGGCGCACCGAACGATTCCCGAGTGCCCTTCGAGCGAC
This sequence comes from uncultured Myxococcales bacterium, assembly GCA_964594295.1. Classification (GTDB taxonomy): domain Bacteria; phylum Myxococcota_A; class UBA9042; order UBA3505; family UBA3505; genus CAZQPP01. The sequence continues at coordinate 8,377 of CAZQPP010000162.1, forward strand.
AGGGGAGGTGTGGTCAAGTCTTGCCAGACCTTCACCGATTTGTACGCTATCGTGACGACGCGCTCGCCGTCTGGGCTGAAGGAGGCGGAATCGACACGGTCCTCGTGTCCTTCGAGCGAGGCGACGAGCTTGCCGGTTGTGGCTTCCCAGATCTTCGCCGCTCCGTCCTCGCTGGCCGTCAGCACGAGTGCACCGTCAGGGCTGAACGACGCGGCATTGACGTGGTCGGTGTGTCCGTCGAACAACGCGAGGAGCTTTCCAGTCGCCGCGTGCCACACCCTCGCTGTCTTGTCGTAGCTCGCGGTGACCACGCGCGTTCCGGTAGGGTCGAAAGAAGCGCTGTGAACGGCGTTTGTGTGCCCTTCGAGCGACTCCAAGCGCCTGCCACTGGCGACGTCCCACAGCTGTGCGGTCTCGCCGTAGCTCGCGGTGACCACGCGCGTTCCGGTACGGTCGAAGGAGGCCATTCTGACGGCGTGTGTGTGGCCCTCGAGGGAGACGAGGGGCTCGCCCGTGGCGGCGTCCCAGATCTTGGCCGTCTTGTCGCGACTTGCCGTGAGCACGCGCGAGCCGTTCGGGCTGAACTTCGCGCGATACACCTGGTCTTCGTGCCCCTCGAGCGTCACTTGCTTCCGCTCCACCTCCAGCGCTGCCTGGGCGAGCAGGAAACGTAGAGCGGTGGTGTCGGCGCCCATGCGGTAGGCCTCCCCGAGGTAGGCCAGCGCACGTCGCGGCTTCCCGGCCAGCATCTCCTGGCGCCCCTGCTCGGCGTAGAGGTCCGCGACCGCCTCCTCCGCCGCGGCCTGCGCCACCTCCGCGTCCCTCCTCAGCCCGCGCTCCCTCGCCAGGAACACGCCCGTCGCCGCCACCACCACCACAAGCGCTGCCACCAGAGTGGCCGCCAGCGCCGTGTGCCTCTTCACGGCCAGCTTGAGCACGTAGCCCAGCGTAGGTGGTCGGGCCGCGATCGGCCGGCCCTCCAAGAAGGCGTCTATGTCCTCCGCGAGGTCGTCTGCCGTGTCGTAGCGGAGCTTCGGATCCTTCTCGGTTGCCTTCTTGACGATCGTGGCGAGATCCGCTGGCAATGCCGGGTTGGCCTTCGCCGGATGCACCGGCTCCTCGCGCAACACCTGCTCGACCAGCCGCGCCTCGCTGTCCCCGTCGAAGAAGGCCCGCCCGGTCAGCAGCTCGTAGAAGGTCGCTCCCAGCGCATAGACATCCGCCCGGCGGTCGAGCTTCAAGAGGTTTCGCTGGAGCTGCTCCGGCGGCATGTAGCGGAGCGTGCCGAGCAGGGCGCTGCGGTCCCTGGTGATGCTCCGGCTCGCGTCTCCAAGGGCGGCGAGGCCCAGGTCCATGACCACGACCCGGTGCTCGCCCGACGTCACCATCAGGTTCGATGGCTTCAGGTCGCGGTGCAGGACGCCCATCTCGTGCAGGTGGCCGACGGCGAGGGCTGCGTCTCGAAAGAGCACGGCCAGCCTCCTCGCCCGCGCGCGCCCACCTGCTCCGGAGACGGGCTCGGCGCCGCGCGGCAGCGGGAGCTGCGGCACGTGCTCGAAGACCTCGGGCCTGGCCCGGCGCATCTCCTCGGAGGCCGTCGAGATGGCCGCGTCGACATCGTCGGTGCTCGACAACGCGTTGCCTATCTGCGCCAGGTCGGCGCCCTCTACCAGCTCCATGGCGTAGTAGTGCGTGCCCCGCGCTTCGCCCGCCGCGAGCACCTTGACCACGTTCGGGTGCTCGCAGCGCGAGAGCGCCGCCACCTCGCGCCGGAAGCGCGCGACGGCTATGGCGTCCGCCGCCGCGGCGGGGGGCAGCATCTTGACCGCCACCAGGCGCCCGAGGCTCTCCTGGCGGGCGAGGTATACCACGCCCATGCCGCCCTCTCCGAGCTTGCCGAGCACCTGGTAGTCTCCGAAAACGTTCGGATCCTGCTCGCCGGGCTCCTCCTTCGGCTCGCGCGCCTCGCCGAACAGGGCGACGAGGTCCTCTGCCAGGGTCGGGATCAGTGGGGCGAGCTCCTTCGCTCGGCTGGTCTCCCCGCTGACATAGTCGAGGTAGCCCGAGGGTCGGTTGTAGAAGAGCACGCCCTCGCGGAGCTCGGCTTCGCGGTAGAGCAGCCAGGGGTGCAAGGGGCGGTAGGCACCTCCTGTGTGCACGTAGAGGCGGCGCGGTACAAGGTGCTCCGGCACGCTCTCGGTGCCGGCGAAGCTCTCGAGCCGGCCGGCCAGCCCCGATAGCTCCACGATCCGAGCCCGGTGTTCGGCGTCGGGGTCCTCAGCCACGGCCTCCACGTAGACGAGCCGAGCGTCCCGCTCCCAGAATACCCCGGCGGCCCACGCCACCTCGATACCGGCCAGCAGGACCATGGCCGCGTGCTCGTAAAACTCGGGCTTGCGCGTCGACCCGTGCGCGATGACCTCGTTGCGGTACGCCGGCAGCGCGTCGACGAGCCTCCTCGAGGTCACGGTCTTGGGTGACACGCGCCTGCCCTTGCCGACCTCGGTCGCCAGGCCGTAGACCGCCAGCAGCGCCCCGTTGCTGTGCCTCTCTTCCCCTGCAGGCATCGCTCCGACCCAGTTGCCCATCGAAGGCCGTCGTAGCGCCGCAGCATCGACCGGCGGCTGTGCGGCGACGGCGAGGCGCACGGAGGCCTCCCACGAGAAGTAGGCCGTGTCGTGACGCTCCTTGAGCCCCTTCGCGTTCTTCGCCCTCCGAACGAGCGTCGCGACCGGCAGCGGCAGGTTCAAGTCGCCCCCACAACAGGAGAAGGGAGACTCTGGCAGGTGGGGAACCTCAATGTCCAGGATGTCGCGCCTGGATCGCCTTGCGGCAGCTCATGCCTCGAGGTAGCGACCGAGGACGCTGCGCAGGAAGCGCTCGGGTGTCTCACCTTCGACGCGGTATCGCCGCAGGCTGCGCGTCGTGTGGAAGCCCCGGCCGGACCACGCGGTGCCGTCGGATATGCGTCGAAATGAGCCGGCGGGGATTGCTTCGTCCAAGGTCGTTGGGAGGAGCCGCACCGCGGTCTTGAAGTCCGGATGCGAGCTCCCGAAGCGCTCCTCGTACTCCTCACCACGCACTATCTCCTCGACGCGTGCGAAACACGGGATGCCGGGCGCCTCGCCTCCCGTCGCCACGAGGAACAGGTAGTCCCCGATCGCAAGCTCGCTGCCCCCGGCACGCCCGAAGCGTGGGTTCTGCCGGAGCTCCCACTGCTTCTCGCCGGCCATGATGGCCTCGACGTACTGCCGGAAGATGGAGAGGAGGAAGATCCTCATGGTGGGTTGTCCTTGTGAGCTGCTCGAAGCTGTCAAGAGCAAAGCTGCCTCCAGCTCGACCACGTCACCTCCTTGAGCCAATCGTCTCGGAGGATCGTGAAGTCGTGTTGCCCCGGCCCCGCCCACCTGAGAATGCCCATGCAGCCTTCGGCGAGCCGGCCGTACGGCAGCATCCCCTTCTCCTGCCGACAGAAGTTGACGTCGTTGAGCCAGAAACACCGGGTCGACCCGATGTCGGCGGGCGGGATGGGCACGCCGTGGTGCGAGAAGAAGCAGTACTCCGGTTGGCTGCCCTCGATGAGCTCGCGAAGCCGCTGTGAGCCCAGGTGTCGCTTGTCGCGGCTCATGCCGCGGGGCGCGCAGTGGGAGATGAGCACGTCGAAAGCCCGCCCCGACAGGCGCTCGCAGCTCCGACGCTCGACCCACGGGAGCAGCCCCGAGAAGCCTTCGCCGTCCTCGACGCCCGGCTGCTCGGGGCCACCACCCATGGCAGCGAGACGCAGGCCGTTGGCGTCGTCGTTGTCGAGGTCGAGCGTCGGCCCGGGGCCTTCCGGGAGATCGCAAATGTGCTCCGCGCCGACTGGAAACGCCGCAACACGACGGCCTGTGTCGTCACGCAGCGTTACTGCTCGTTTGAAGCCAGGCGGAGCTTCCCCGTGCTCGAACACCTCGATGTGGGCGCGCCGGCCGGATCGCAGGAAGAAGAAGCGGTTGTACGCATCGACTGGAGTGAGATGCGCACTGCCGACACGAGCCTCGAGGGCGGTGAAGTCCTCGTGGTTGCCGTGGCACCAGATCACGGGGCCGCGGAGCGTGCCGGGGTGATCCGGAGGGCCGAGGAGCACTTCCTCGACGAGCTCGTCCCGTTCGGGCGGCTCCGGGGCGCCGAAGAAGCGAGCGAATCCGAGCTCTTCCGGATCTCGGGCGGCGAAGCGCCTTGTCGCCTTGTCGAGAGTGCCGAGGTCGGGGAAGAAGCCGAGGTCCCCGCACTGGAGGACGGCGTCGACGGGCACACCTTCACGCATCTGCCACAGCCTGCAGAGCTGTAGCACCAGGCGGAGGTGGCCGTGGGTGTCGCCGAAGACGGCCACATTCATCTGTGTCTCCATGATAGGTGCCTGATAGCACACTCTCTGGCCGCGCAGCCTGTCGCCGAAGGGCCGGCGGGTGTCGTCCGCGGCAGGATGCTCACGTCGGAACCGAAGGCGGTAGATGGGCTCAGGTGAGAGCTTCGCCGCGAGGTCTCCCCGCGTCCCGCGGTTGCTGGTTGGCGTGCTTCGGCGCCGTTGACAGTGAGGTTTCGCCTTGGTGAAATCTCACACTCGCGGTGTCTCCAGGTTGGATGAGGGCGCCGACAGGAGGTTGTAGATGCTGTTGCGAATGCTGTTGGCGATGGTGCTTTGGCTGGGGTCCTTCCCCGTGCTGGCGTAGGCGACGGGTGAGGGAGCTGGATATGCGCTCCGGGAGTTTCCGTCGCCGAGTGGCAAAGGCGAGGCGCGCGCGAGCGACTCTAGGCGTAAGCTGAGCGAGGCCCGTCTGGCCTTGCGGAGCGTGGCCGAGCGCATGAAGCGGCGCTCCAAGAAGTACGGGGACGAGTACAAGAAACACTGCTCCGGACGGCACAGTGACAGGAGAACGTGCCGGGTGCTGCGCCGTGAATTCTTCAAGGACATAATAGAGCACTATAGGGAGGCAGGCGTTGCCTTGGTTGAGTTCTCGAACGACACGATGCTCGCCTTCGGGCCGAGACTTCAGCGCGCCCTGCGCCGCATAGAGGAAGAGCCCGTGGGCCTGCTCCTCGAGCGCGCGGCCGGGCTGTCTTCGGTCGGCGACGCGGCCAAGAAGAGGCGGTGCATGACCGAGTTCTCGGAGTCGTGTATGTCGCCCGACGACTACCGGCCCGATTTCGGCCAGCCCTCTCCTGCCAGCGTCCCCGACTTGCCCGGCGATCCGATCGTCACACTGTACGGGCTGTACAAGATCATGAGCGCCGCGATCCATCATCACGACACCGGGCGGCTGTGGATCCAAAAAGCCGAGGACCGTGCGATGACCTCAGATCGGCTCAGCGTCGTATGGGACATGGAGACCGCCGACCCCGACGACTTCCTGACCCTGCTCCTGCTCCTCGGGCACCCCCGGGTCCGGCTCCGGGCCGTGACCGTGACTCCGGGAAGCGCGCACCAGGTCGGCCTGGTTCGGCGGGCCTTGAGCTGGTTCGGCGTCGAGCTCCCGGTCGGCGCCTACAATCTCGATCACCCGAAACGCAGCGTGTCCGACTGGCACTACCGAGCCTACGGCGAGGCGCCGCCGTCGCGGGACGCTGAGCCTGGATTCGAGGTGCTGCTGCGGTGCTGCGACGACGAGACGACGTTGATCACCGGCGCTCCCCTCAAGAACCTGGGCAAGGCTCTCGAGGGAGGCGGCTCCTCCTTCAGGTTGGGGCGGCTCGTGGCCCAGGGAGGCTTCGCCGGGGAGGGGGTGGTTGCGCCCGAGAAGCAGCTCGCCAAGTTCAGGGGTCGCCGGACCTGCCCGACCTACAACCTCGGCGGGGCCCCCAAGGCAGCCCTCGCCGCGCTGGCGAGCCCCAACATCGGCGTGCGGCGCTTCGTGTCCAAGAACGTGTGCCACGGCGTAGTCTACGACGGCGCCTTCCACCGTCGAGTGAAAGCGGAGGCCCGGTGGAGCAAGTCGCTCGAGCTGATCTCCCAAGGCATGGAGAGGTACCTGGAGCGTCGGCCGGGCGGCAAGAAGCTCCACGACCCCCTCGCCGCATGCTGCGCCGTCGACGAGAGGATCGGCGAGTGGGCGGAGGTGGAGATCTACCGGGTCCGTGACGAGTGGGGAGCCAGGCTCGCGCCCGGTTCGGGCACGTGGATCATCGTCGGCCATGACAAGGAGCGCTTTGTCCGGACCTTCCTGGCCCACCACGGCCGCAGCCGCCCGAAGCGTGGGAGGCCTTCGGGGTGAGGACGAGATGCTCCGGTGGCCAGCGCGTTGACGCGGGCGTCTGTTGCGCTCCCGACTAGGCCTCGCCGTCGAGCTCGTCTCGTTGTAGCTGCTGCCTCAGCTTCATCCAGCAATCGGCCATCAGCGCGCCCGGGATGGTCTTGCTGTCTCGCCGGGGCTTGTGAACGAGCGGCCGGTTGCCGGTTCGCAACAGAGCGGCGCGCGCTGCGGCGTTTTGGGTGAACTTGGCGTGACAGGCCCGGAACATGAGCTTCCTGTGAGGGTAGGTGCCCGGGATGATATCATGGCCCTCGTAGCGGATGATCTCCGGATACTCCATGGCGCTGCCGGCTCGCTTGGCTTCCATGCCGTGCATCCGCGTGAGCTTCGCGCGGGAGGACGCGTCATCGAGCTTCAGGCCCTGCCAGAAGCCCTCCACGCTGGCGTAGTGTCGCCCGTCCAGGTGGAAGGGGGCGAAGCCGAGGTTCGAGATCAGCCGGACGTCCTCATCCTCCGCGGTATGG
>CAZQPP010000163.1:0-15122 GCA_964594295.1 uncultured Myxococcales bacterium
TCACCGCAGTTGTCCGCGCCGGTCGCGCACTCGTCGTCGTCGGAGCAGGTGAGACCGTCGCCGCTGTAGCCGGCCTTGCAGGAGCAGGTGAAGGAGCCGTCCGTGTTCGTGCAGGTCGCCCTGGCGTCGCAGTTGTCGATGCCCGCTGCGCACTCATCGAATTCGGCGCACGTTTCACCGTCGCCGGAGTAGCCGGCGTTGCAGGCTCAGGTGAAGGAGCCGGCGGTGTTCGTACACGTTGCGGTCACGGCGCAGTCGTCCGTGCCGAGCGCGCACTCGTCGATGTCGGTGCAGGTGACGCCGTCCCCCGAGTAGCCGGCGTTGCAGAAGCAGTCGAAGGAGCCGATCGTGTTGCTGCAGACGGCGTTCAGGGCACAGTTGTCGGTGCCGGCGGCGCACTCGTCGACGTCCACGCACATGCCGAGGCCGGGCTCGAAGACGTGGCCGGGCGGACAGTCGTCGCAGTCCTGCTGCGACGGCCCGGAGCAGCTCATGCACCCCGGAGCGCAGGGCACGCAGACCGTGTCCGATGTGCGCGTGCAGGCCGACTCCTCGTACTGCGGTCCGCCACACTCCGAGCACAAGTCACAGGTCTTGCCGTCTCCATAGTAGCCGTCGTCGCAGACGCAGGCGGCGCCCTCGTCGCCCGGCGTGCAGGCCGCGTTCTCGTCACAGTCGAGCTCGACACCCCCTTCGCCGTCGGTCGCCCCGTTGCAGTCGTTGTCGACGCCGTCGCAGACCTCCAGGGAAGGCGTGCAATCCAGGCACACCGCGTGAACGGGCTTCGGGCTCTGCTGCGTGGTGCCGTCTCCGAGCCCGCCGAAGCTGTTGAAGCCCCAGCAGCGCACGCAGCCGGTGCGCGTCAACGCGCAGGAGTGCTCGCCCCCGGCTCCTATCGCGGCGACCCCCGATGTGAGGTTCAGCACATCGATCGGCACCAGCGTGCCCGCCGAGTAGCCCCGGCCGTTGAGCGTCCCGGGCCCCCAGCACTTCAGGCCTCCGCCGTCGCCGACGATGGCGCAGGTGTGTTGCTTGCCGGCCGACACGGCGGCCACCCCGCTCGAGAGACCCTCAACCTCCACCGGCGCGAGCTGTCGCGCGGTGGCTCCGTTGCCGAGCCGGCCGCCCCCGCCCGCGCCCCAGCACTTCACTGCACCTTCGGTAGTCAGGACGCAGGTGTGCTCATCGCCCGCCGCGATCGCCACGACGCCACCATCGAGGGCCGGCACACCCACTGGAGCCAGGCTGTCGGTCGTCGTGCCGTCGCCGAGTTGGCCGTTCCGGTTGCGCCCCCAGCACCGGACGGCGCCGCCCACCGTAAGCGCGCAGGTGTGCCACGCTCCGGCCGCGACCTCGGCCGCGTGCTCGGCGAGCCCCGAGGCCGCCACCGGCGAGATCCTCTGTGTACTGCTCCCGTCACCGAGCTCGCCGTAGGTGTTCGCACCCCAGCACTCGATCTGCCCGGTCTCGAGGACCGCGCAGCTGTGCCGAAGGCCGCACGACAGGGTCACCGCCGGCGCGCCCACGCCGGTCACCTCGACGGGCTGCCTCCGGGAGCTCGTCGAGCCGTCCCCCACGGCGCCGTCGCCACCCGAGCCCCAGCACCACACCTGCCCGCCGGCGGTGAGCGCGCACGTGTGCATCTCGCCCGCCGAGATCGCGGTCAGCCCGGGAGGCGGGTCCACGACGTCCACCGGGGTGCTGCTCGATGTGTGCGTGCCGTGGCCGAGCGCTGTGCCCCAGCCCCAACATTTCGCCCCGCCTGCGCTGGTGAGCACGCACGAGTGGTATTGCCCGGCGGCGATCGGCACGGGGCAGGGTCCGCAGCCGAGGGGGTCGCCGCAGCTGTCGACGACTATGCCGCAGTCCGCCCCGAGGCTCTCGCAGGTGTCGCTCGAGACGCAGTCGCACACGCCCTCTCTGCACGCCGCCCCGGCCGGGCACAGATCCTCCCCGTCGTCCGTGAAGCTGTTGCAGTCGTTGTCTATGCCGTCGCAGACCTCGGCCTCCGGCGTGCCCTGGGTGCACTCCTGCGGCAGCCCCGCCCGGCAACGGTCGACCGTGCGCTCACAGGCTCCCACGCCGCAGGTCTCGGTGCCGAACCCCTCGTCGGTAGCGTTGTTGCAGTTGTTGTCCCTGCCGTCGCAGCTCTCCGGCTGCGGCTCGCCTGGAACACAGTCCTGGGGCTGACCGTCGACGCAGTTGTCCACGGTCCTCAGGCACTCGCCGGTCCCGCCGCAGGTCGTCGTCCCGAGCCCGTCGTCCGGCAGCCCGTTGCAGTCGTTGTCCCGGGCGTCACAGGCCTCGGCTCGCGGCAGCACCTGGCCCTCGCAGGGGCCGTAGCCGCCGATGATGCAGGTCTGCTCGCCGGCGCGGCAGATGCCCACGTCGAGAGTGACTGCGGGGCCGGTGTAGCAGGTGCGTGTCTCCCCGACCTCGCAGGGGCACACGCCCTCACCCTCGTCCATGTCTCCGTTGCAGTCGTTGTCCTTTCCGTCGCAGACCTCGGCAGAGCCGGACACCACCTCCGCGTCGCAGACAATGCTCGTGCCATCCTCGCTGCATTGGCGGCGCCCGCGCCGGAAGCACTCACCGAGCAGACCGTTGTCGCAGGGAAGCCCCTTCTCCCAGAAGTCCTCGTCGATGAGGCCGTCGCCGTCGTCGTCGAGGCCGTTGCACTGCTCGGGCTGCACGAGCAGCGCCGGACGCGTGAGCTGCGCCGCGCAGCGCAGGAGGTCTCCCTGCTCGGTGCTCAACCTCCCCGTGAGCCCGGCCGCCTCGTCCTTGCAGTTGTAGTAGGACATCACGTTTCGCGCGTCCGGTGCGTAGCCGCCGGGGCAGGTGGCTAAGCAGGTCTCCGGATCGTGCTCACAGTGGCCGTCGACGCCGACGTCGTCGCGCCAGCACGCGCGGTCGGCGCCCGTGACGAGGGCGAAGCCCGGATCGGGAGGCGTGTCGCAGATTCGATCGCCGACCTGCCAGCACAGCGGCTCCGTGCTCTCGGGGCCCTCGGGCGGCCGGTCGGGATCACGGACGTAGCAGGCGTGCGTGTGCATCAGCCCGAGGGTGTGGCCCATCTCGTGCGCGAGAACGGAGATATTCGCCGGCACGGGCATCGACGGCGGCTTGCCGGCCTGGATGTAGACGAAGCGCGTCCCGGCGAGGCCGGTCCGTCCCTCGAGCATGAAGACCCAGAAGATCGAGATCGCGTCGTCGCTCTCGTAGCCGTAGATCTTCGCCCGGTCCACCGACGAGAAGGGGTCGAACCAGTAGAGGTCGTGGTCGGGCGGGAGGCGCACGGGCAGACCGTCGGACATGAAGCGAATGCCCGCCGCGTCCTCGTAGACGGTGTTCAGGCGAGCGAGGTGCTCGGCCAGCTCCTCCTCGGTCAGCGTCGGGGTCCCGTCGTCGTCGACGGCGATGAAGTTGCGGATGCGCACGTGGACGATCTCGTCCCGGCTTGTGTAGGGGGCGCGAATCTCGGGGTCGTAGCAGGCGTTCGCGCCGAGCACCGGGCCGTCCTCCGGATCCGGCTCCTCCCCGCAGCCGTTGTCCACGATGCCGTCGCAGTTCTCGTCCTCCTCGTTGCCGCAGACCTCCACCCCAGCCGGTCCCGGCTCCACCGGGCACTCGACGGACCCGTCCTCGGCACACTGCCAGACGGCAGCACGCTGGCACAGGCCGAAGCCCACCGCGCAGGGGAGCCCCACGGCGTAGAGCTCGTCCGTCTGGCCGTCACAGTTGTTGTCCTCGCCGTCGCAGAGCTCCCGCACCGGAGCGTAGGGGATGGCGTCGCAGACCACGCCCTGAGCGTCGCTGGCGCACCGATAGACGCCGTCTCCCGCGCACGGCCCGGAGCCCACGCTGCACGCCTCGCCCAGAGGGAAGCCCTCGTCAGTCTCGCTGTTGCAGTTGTCGTCTGCGCCGTTGCACTTCTCCCCGGCGCCGGGGAAGACGTCCACGTTGAAGGGCTCACAGTCGGCCTCGTCGGGCACGCCGTCGTTGTCGTCGTCGTCGTCGCAGGCGTCGGGCCTCTCGTCGCCGTCGTGGTTCGGCGCGTCGCTTCCCATGATGGACCACGCGCGAGGATCGAGCTCGGGATCACAGTAGCGTTCGCAGCCCTGATCCTCGTCGGTGTCGCCGGGCGCGTAGCACACCCCGTCGATCAGGCAGTTGCCCGGCAGCAGGTCGCTCTTGCAGCCGTGCCCGGCGGGGTAGCGGAGCACGAGACCTTCGCTCACGACCGCCCGGTTGCAGGAGTAGAAGACCGCGCTCCTACCGTCCGAGCTCTCCATGCCGATGGTGGCGCCGCGCCCGTGGGAGGCAGTGCCCTCGAGGTCCCAGTAGCTCATCTCCACCCGGCCGTCCTCGAAGATGACCACCTGGAAGGTCAGCGTGCTCGAGGGGCAGCAGACGGAGGCCTTCGTCCATTGGACCACGAGGCGCCGGTCGGGGGCCTGGCCGAGGTTCTGGCGGGCAACCGAGCAGCCAAGGCTCGCGTGGCAGGAGAGTGAGTCCCAGTAGGGCGCGATGTAGGCGTTGGGTTTCCAGGTCTTGGGCTCGCAGTAGTTGGAGCTGTAGGCGTTCTGGTCGTCGAAGGTGATCAGCCCGCTGGACGAGACCCCGAAGCTGGTCTTCACGCTGCCGTCGAAGAAGGGGAAGGGGAAGCCTATCTCGAAGGCCCCGGCGGCCACGTTGCTGCCCGAGAGCAGGATCGCCTCGCCGGTGCCCGCGATGTCTATGGATTCCGCCTCAACGGGCGCAAAGGAATCGGCCGGGGAGCAGAGATCGCTGGTGCAGCCAAGCCCGTCGTCGCAGGGCGTGGAGGCCCCTGCATGGCAAGAGCCGGAGGCGCAGGTGTCGCCGGTCGTGCAGGCGTCGCCGTCCTCACACGAAGCGCCTGGGGCGTCTTCGGATGAGCAGGTCTTCGACTGCGGATCGCAGGTGTTCGTCGTGCAGGGGTCGCCGTCGGCGCAGTTGCGATCCGTGTCGCAGCAGCCCGCGTCGTCCGAGAGGGTGTGCACGCACACGCCCTCCTCGCAGGTGTCCACGGTGCACGGGCTCGCGTCCGAGCAGTCGAGGGGGACGTGGGCGCAGCCGGCAGCCCCACAGGTGTCGATCGTGCAAGCGACGCCGTCGTCACACAGGATCGACGCGTCGAATCCCTCGTCGGTCTCGCCGTTGCAGTCGTCGTCTACGGCGTTGCAGGTCTCGTCGGCGCCGGGGTGCACCTCCACGTCCGTGGGTGCGCAGTCGCTCCAGTCCAAGCTCCCGTCGCCGTCGTCATCGGTGTCGCAAGCGTCGCCCTGGGTGTCGGCGTCCGTGTCTACCTGGGCCGGGTTGGGGACGGCCGGGCAGTTGTCCGTGGCGTCGGGGATGAAGTCGTTGTCCTCGTCCTCGATACGGACGCCGCAGTCGGGCTTGCCGTCGGGGCCGGTCGGGAAGCCCTCGTCGGTCTCGCCGTTGCAGTTGTCGTCCACCTCGTTCCCGCACTCTTCTTCGGCGGCCGGGTGCACGGTCTTGTCGTTGTCGTCGCAGTCTGCGAGCTCGGCGGCGTTCGGGTCGTAGCCGTCCATGTCGACGTCGACCACGGTCGGCGCGGCCAGCACCACGACCTCGGCGGTCTGCTGCTTGGGCGCGTTGGCACCATCCTCCAGGGTCACCGTCACCGTGTACACGCCCGGGGTGTCCGACACGAAGGTGGCGCTCTGCGTGACGCGGGCGCTCGAGTAGTAGGTCTTCACGGAGCGCTCACCAGCGGCCACGTTCCCTGCGGGTTCCCAGGTGAAGCTGACCGCGTCGGTGGGCATCGCCCCGTAGTTGTTGGGGTAGTGGTTGACCGAGGCCTTGAGGGTGACCGCCTCACCGGCGGGGGTCTTTGCAGACAGGGGCATGAGCGAGGGCTGTCGCAGCTCGTAGTAGCTCCGGACCGCCTCGACAGCGACGCTCCCGACGGACCCCCAGAGCTCCCCGTCGAAGGCCCTGCAGCCGATCCAGAAGGTCCCGCTGCTCGTCAGGCTGAGCTGAGCATCGGTGCCGCCGCCGTGACTCAGCACGACCGAGCTCTGCGTGCCCAGGACCTCCTGGTCTCCCTCGACAACTACGACGCCCCACTCTACCTCCAGGGTGTCGGGGGTCTCGGCGTCGTCGACCAGCGCCGTCAGCGAGACGGACTCGTTGATGGAGGTGACCTGGGCCGACGCGCTCACCTCGCACGAGGGCGGCAGGTTCGCGGGGCGGGCCTCTGCGACCTGGACCGCGAAGGAGTGCTCCCCGGGGAGATCCGAGGAGAAGACGCAGGTGACGGTGACGAGCCCCGGCGCGGCGGGCACGAAGGTGGCGCTCCCGTCTTCCCCCGCGGTCACGGTGCCTCCCGCCTCGGGGTCCACCGACCACACCGAGGCGTAGATCGTCTCACCTTCTTCGGTGCGCGCCTCACAGGAAAGATCTCGTGGGAGGCCCACGACCGCGGGCACCGTGCCCTCCGGCTCGGCTTCCACGGCCAGGACGCTCACGACGGCGCTCTCCAGAGCATCGTGCACTCCGTCACAGTCCTTGTCAGGGCTCTGCGCCACCGGCTCGGCGAGGGTGCCGGGTTGGCTGTAGTCGTAGTCGTTGGCAACGCTCTCCCATGCAGACGACGGGCCGGTGGGTTGGGTGGAGGCGTCGCCTCCCTGGTAGCGCAGCCGCCAATACGCCTTCGTGTAAAGGTAGGTGTCGTCGTCGACGACCGCACCATCGATGCGGACCCGTCCGGCGACGCTTTCGCCCAGCAGGAGCGGCTCCACCTCGACGTCCCAGGAGGCGTCGAGATCCGCGATCTCCTTGGTGAGCAGGGGCGCGCCGGTCCCGGTGGTGACGCTGATGCTGCCGCTTCCGTCTCCGACCGCGTAGAGCGTGACGATGCGCTGGTCGCTCCCGCTCGGCGCCGCGACAGGCGAGTTGTAGACGCGGGCGTAGTAGTCGAAGCGCGAGCGGAGGCTCCCGGAGAAGCCATCTCCGAGCACGAGGGACTTGACATCCGAGGCGTCGCCGGCGTCGACGCGATCCATCGCGTCCGCAGGCAGCCCGGTCAGCACGGTGGACGCGACCTCGTCGAGGCCCATGGGGTTGGCCGTGCCTACCAGCAGGCTCCGCTCGCACGCGTCCACGGCGACGGTGTCCGCGACCGTGATCTTGATGCGCTTGTGCCAGGGAGCCCAGTAGTAGATGGTGAAGTGCGAGACCTCTGCGACGACCACGCCGCTCTCGGGGTCCACCGCAGCGACGGGCACGGGCTCGAAAGCGCCGGTCTCCTCCTGGTAGGCCATGACGGTGAACGCCTCCTCGGGGGCGCCCTCCACGCCGCTCAGGAAGCTCGCGAGAGCCTCCTTGTCCACGGGCAGGTGGATCTCCACCGGCTTGGCGAAGGTCTGCCCGCTAGGGCCGAGCGCCACCGCGCCGACGCTCTCTCCCGTGGGCAGGCCGGGGGCTTTTATGCCCCCGACCACGGCGTTGACCTCGATGTCCACCTCCTTGTCCAGGGCGCCGCCAGGGACCACCAGCCCAGCCCCTTCCCAGGTCCCGGTCCCGTCCGAGACGGCCACCGTGCCGCCCTCATTGCCCACCGTGGCCTCGGCGAGGGGCTCGGTCCTGACTACGGTCACGCAGAAGGAGTGCTCGACGCTCTCCTCAGCGACCGTGATCTCCACGGCGGCACATTGACGGCCTTCGTCCTCGTTCGTGGGGGTCCACGAGAGCTGGCCCGTGTCGGGCTCCAGCTCCATCCCGGCCGGCCCTTCCGTCTTGGTGAAGGTTGGTTTGCCGACAGCGGTGGGCACCACGCGGTAGCTCCACGGCTCCTCGGCGACCGCGACCTCGGGAGGCGCAGAGAACACGGTCATCGTGGGTGGAGGCTCTTCGACCACACCTCCACCGTCGTCGTCGGTCACTCCTTCGCCTTCGACAACCTCGGCGGAGCCAACGCCCTCATCCTCGGAGACCACCTCGCGATCCACGGTAGGGCCCGGGTCCTGCGGCTCCACGGGCCCCGGATCCCGTCCGTGGTCGGTGGGCAGGTCTCCGGAGGCGACCTCGGGAACGTCTGCCGGCAGGTCCTCCGGGCTCTCGCTGCTCGAGTCGTCCGGGCAGCCCCCCAGGAGCATCGCTAGCACGAGCCAATAGCCAGCAAACGTTAGAAAGACGGACGGAGTCCTCCCACACAAGCCCATGGCCGTGCCTCCACTCTGTGCCTCGCACATAAGAATGTAGCAGCAGGAGGGAGAGCTAATCTAGGGCTTTTTCCCCTCGTGCTCGTGCCCTTCGCGCGCCGCTACAATGCGGCCGGGACCAGCGTTTTGCTGGCAGACTGTCGGGCATAGCGCGCAACAAGGTGTTTCGCGAGCGAAACACCCCGCGTAGGGGCGTTTCGTTTTCGAAACGCCCGCCCCGCCAGACAGTCTGCCCGCCCGAGTTGTGTCCGACCTGCCGTCCCGGCTCGCGCTGCGCGCTCCGCCGCAACTTGGCGACTGTCAGACACAATCGGGCGGCGCCGAGGCTTTCCGCCCCGGCGAAGCGTCGCGCCCGCGGATTGCGGGCGCAATCCGCGACAGGCTGCTAGTCGGGTGGCGCTGAAGTTCGTGGTCTTATTCTCGGCGAGCCATCGGCGTTCCTGGCTAGCGTTCAGGTTCCCGGAATACTTGACGTATTTCGGGGTTCTGAACGTGACGCCAGGGGCGGCGAGGGCCGGCGAAATAGCCTTCGAACTTCTGTGACGCCCGACTAGGCGAAGAGCGCGTGGTCGACGTCGTCGCGGGACGAGAGGCGCATGAGCTCCAAGACGGCGTCGGCGGGAGAGAGGTCTTCGAAGAGGACCCTGTTGACGGTCTCGAGGAGGGGCGCGTCGAGCTGGTGCTTGTCGATCACCTCTTTGACCACGGCCGTCGTGTTCACCCCTTCGGCGACCATGCCGAGGGAGTCCACGGCCTGCTTCAGGGTCTTGCCCTGGGCGAGGGCCGCGCCGAGGCGGTGGTTTCGCGAGAGCGGGCTCGCGCAGGTGGCGATGAGGTCCCCGATGCCGGCGACACCCGAGAAGGTCAGGGCGCGGGCGCCCATGGCCACTCCGACGCGGGCGATCTCCGCGAGGCCGCGGGTCATCAGGAGGGCCTTGGTGTTCTCGCCGAGGTCCATGGCCGTGACGATGCCCGCGGCTATCGCCACGATGTTCTTCAGGGCGCCGGCGAGCTCGACCCCGACCACGTCGTCGTTGTTGTAGACACGCAGGCGGGGGAGCGCCTCGCACACGAGGTAACGCTGGCCCGTCTCGATGAGCCGCGGGAAGCGCGACGCGAGCACGACGCCGGCCGGCTTGCCCGCGCAGATCTCGGGGGCGATGTTCGGGCCCGAGAGCACGCCGATCTGCCGCGCGCAGGTCTCCTGCAAGATGATCTGCGACATGCGGTAGTGGGTGCCCGGCTCGAGGCCCTTGGTGGCGTGCAGGACATACTGGTCGGGGGTCAGGATGTCCCCCATGCGCTCGGCGACCTGTCGGAAGGCCTTGGACGGGATCACCATCAAGATGAGGCGCTTCCCGGCTACGGCCTCCCCCAGATCCGTCGTCGCGGTGATCTTGTCGGAGAGGGTGGCCTCCTTGAGGTAGCGCGAGTTGGTGTGCTCCTCGTTGAGCTCCTCGCAGGCCGCCTTGTCTCGGGCCCACAGGTGGACCGGGTGGCCGGCGGCGCCGATGACGTCCGCGAGCGTGGTGCCCCAGCTCCCACCTCCGAGCACGGCTACCTCGGGGCTGCTCATGATGGCCCTCCTGCCTGGGTGGGGGCGGCCTCCCCGAGGGGGTATCCGTCGAGCCGGTTTCGATAGTAGAGGGTCGTCGTCGCGTCGCAGATGTGCAGGCGCACGCCCCGGCGCTCGATGGGGACGGGGTTGTGGTAGACGCCGTAGCTCCTCAGGGCCTGGCGCACGATGCGGCGCGCGTCCCCCGAGGCGACGACGGGGCCGAGCTGGATGGCGCCCCTGTCCGAGAGCCGGCGAAGCTCGGTCACGAGACGCTCCACCTCCTCCTCCACCTCCGGCAGCCCGAGCGTGCTCTCGGGCTCCACCTCGCGCAGGAAGCGGTATAGGTCGGGCTGGTGGCTCTGGCGGCGCAGCATCGAGAGCACGGCCTCGGCCAGGACGTTGGTCGGCAGGATCACGTTGTTGCACGAGTAGCGGTCGAGCAGGCGATCCGCGAGGGAGCGGGTGTACTCGGCGTCGCGGGCGGGGTCGACCGTTATCTCGCCGTTGCTCTTCAGGTAGAGCTCGGGCTCGATGGAGCGCCCCTTCGGGTCAAGGGAGGCGCCGTCTTCGTCCACGTCGTTGCCGAAGGGGTCGAGGGGCTCGCCGATCCGCACGTGGATGCGCAGGTCCAGGGAGAAGAGCCCCCGCACGAAGTCCACCCAGCGGCGCCACCGGCTGAACTCGTCGTCGACGATGATGTAGCGGGCGCGGCCCTCGCGCCGCAGGTGGTCCTCGATCAGCGTGGCCCCTTCGAGCACGAGGGGGTAGGAGATCGTGCAGGGGAAGACGAAGAGCTTGGGGTCCTTGCGGCGGCGGATCAGGTTGTTTCGGTAGGCGACGAGGCTGCAGCCCAGCAGCCCGAGCTTCAGGCGCCGCTCCATCGTCCCCGAGCGGCTCCTCGTGCCGCCGGGGAAGAAGAGGCTGTGCCGGCCCTGCTCGAGGGTGACGGTGGCGTACTCCTTGAGGGTGGCCTTGTAGAGGGGATCGGTCTTGAGCCTGTCGACGGTGTAGGCGCCGAGGTGGCCCATGAAGAAGCCCATCATGGGGTTGCTGAAGAGGTTCAGCCCCGCTCCGTAGACGAAGGGCGGCAGGCCGAGCTTGTAGATGACGTAGCCGAGGATCACCGAGTCGAGGTTGGAGCTGTGCGTCGGGGCCAGGACGCAGGTGCCGCGCTCGGCGAAGCGACGAAAACGGTCGACCTCACCCTCGATGACCAGCTGCTTGTCCAGCGTCGGGAGCTCCCGCAGCCCGCCGGCGAGGCGGCGGGGCGAGAGTCCGTTCAGGAGGGCGCCGAGGGCGGTGGGCAGCACGCGCGTTGCTACCGCGTACACGCGCGGGTCGAAGTGGCCGAGGATCTCAGAGACGTAGCGGTCGAGCAGCTCTCGCAGCAGGCGCCTGGCCTCGGACTCGTTGGCCCGGGGCAGGGCACGCCGCAGGCGTGTGACGAAGGCCCTGTCGGCGGCGTCTCGGGGTGTGCCGCCGTGGCGCCTGAGGCGCTCGCGCTCGTGATAGAGCGACTCGTTGACCACCTCTACGACCGGCGGCCCCGAGCGCTCTCGCGCCCTCTCCACGACCGAGTCGAAGACCCTGCCCGGGACCTCCGACAGCAGCACGCTCTTCTCGTCGTCTTTCATCGTCGGTCAGAGCCCCCCGGCGCGTGGCGCCGTTCTTAGTCGATCGTCTTCTCCGCTGCCGAGGCCCGCGCCCGGAGGATGCTGATGCCCGGCACCCCGTCGAGGCGCTTGCGAAGGTGGGCGATAGCCTCATCCACCTGGTCGCGCCGCCCCGGGTTGTAGGCGATGGTCACGCTGGAGATCTCGATGTCCACGACCTGCTCGGTCTCGGCGGCCTCGGCGAGGAAGCGCGCGGCCTGGGCCGCGCTGTCGAAGCGCTCCTCGGGCCTCTTGGCGGTGGTCCGCCTGATGAACTCGACGAGGTCGTCGGGGATGTCGGGCACGATGCTGCGCGGGTCCGGCATCGGGCGCTCGAGGTGCATCCTCATGAGCGCCGTGTGGTCGTCGTGGTCGTAGGGCGGGAGCCCGGTCGCGAGCTCGTAGGCCGTGATGCCGAGGGCGTAGAGGTCGCAGCGCCCGTCGAGGGTCTCTCCCCTGATCTGCTCGGGTGCCATGTACCAGGGCGTGCCCGAGACGCGACGATCCCGCGCCGCCGAGCGCTCCGGCTCGACCGCGATGCCGAAGTCCAGGATCTTCACCTTCCGATCGATCGTCAGGAAGATGTTGGCCGGCTTGATGTCGCGGTGGAGGATCCTCTTGTTGTGGGAGTAGGCGAGGCCGAGGCAGCACTCCTCCAGGATCTTGCGCTGCGTGCCGTAGGGGAGGCGGATGCCCCCGGCGACGATGTCCTCGAGCAGCGTCCCGTTGAGCTTCTCCATCACGATGAAGTGGGTGGCGAAGGCCTCCTCGATGCCCCAGACCCGCACGATGTGCTCGTGCTCGAGCCTGGCGACGATGCGGGCCTCCTTCAAGAAGCGCTCCGCGAAGCCAGGCTGCATGACCAGCGCGTGGGAGAGCATCTTGAGCGCGACCGGCCGGTCGAGCTTGGGGTCGTTTGCCTCGAAGACCGTGGCCACCCCGCCGACACCGAGCTTGCCGACCACGTGGTACTGGCCGACCTGGCGGATGGTCCCGGCCTCCAGCAGCCGCTCGCCGACGGCCCGGGTCAGGAAGCCGGCCGCGTCCGGGTTCCTCCTGACGAGCTGCTGCAGGGCGGGCCTGGCCATGCGCTTGCAGTGCACGTCGGTCTCGGCGATGACCGAGGCGGTCCTCGGCTCGCGGATGATCAGGGCCATCTCTCCGAAGTGGGCCGGCGCCTTCAGCAGGCGCTCGAATCCGACCTGCCCGTTCTCGTCCTTGACGACGATGCGCACGGCGCCGTTGTCGAGCAGGAACATGTCCCGCCCCTCGGCACCCTGCTTGATGATCTCGGTGCCGGCCGGGAAGTCCACCGGCTCCAGGACCGCCTCCAGCTCCTTCATGGCCCTCTGACCCAAGCCCTGGAATATCTCCAGGCTGGCCCACAGCGGCGGAGTCTCGGTGCGACCGAAGAGTGGCGACATGGCGTAGCTCGTTGGTTTGGGAGCGGGATCTCGGCCTCGAACCGGCTAGCAGAGTAAGGCGCTTGGGGCAACAAACGGCTACGCCGCTTTGGCGGCATAGCCGGTCGGCCACGGCTCGCTTCGTGAGATGGCGGTCTGGATCTTCCTCTTCCGGCACGGGAGAATGGCCGCCCCGCTCGCGAGAGGATGCCGGCATGAGGCTCAGCGTTTTGTCATTTGCCCTTTGCGCGCTCGTCGTGTGCGCGTGCCCGACCTCCGAGCGGGAGCTGGGCAACACTGGCCGGGACGCAGGTGCCGGCGCACCGGGGCAGGACGATGGAGCCCCAGCCGACGTCGCGAGTGGCGGCGCGCAGGAGGCGGACGAGGGAGCCTCGGACCCGGGCGAGCTCCCCACCAAGGAGGACGTGAGCGAGGCTGTCGACGAGGGCTCGCCCCCTCCGTCGGACCCGGGCCTCGCCCCCGACGTCCCAGTGACGCCGGGTCAATGTCCCACGGTCCCCACGAGGCTCTCGTTCGAGCTGATAGGCCTCGACGCCGACGGTGATGGCGTCGAGAAGTACCTGGGCCGCGCGAGGATCGTGGAGAGCCGGCCGTGGGAGGGGGACGCGGACTTCCAGTGGTTCGTGAGGATGAGGTTGCCAGGCGGCTCCACCTTGCGCATGAGGCTGAGCACGCCGATCGAAGACGAGATCAAGCTCACGCGGGGCCACAGCGTGAACCTCTTCGTGAAGACCACCGCGGGAGCCCACCCCGGCCGCACGATCCTGATCTCGGACGTCGAAGGCACCCTCCTCCTCTTCTTGTACGACGGCGCACCAGCCACCGAGCTCTTCTTCCCGGTGGATCCCCAGAGCGGGGTGCCCTTCTGGTACGACTGCACCGCGCTCCAGGCCTGCCGCTATCTGCGCCAGGGAGACCCCGACTGCCCGGCCGTGGAGGAGCGCTGCGGCATGGAGACCCACCCGCCGGTGGAGACCTGGCCGTTCTGGGGGCGTGCGATCAACCACATCCGTGAAGGCGAGGAGTCGCCCGACGTGGGCGGCGCACGCTTCGCGGTGGCCCTGAGCCGCCGCCTCGAGCCCGGCGCGAAAGACTGCAAGGAGCATCCACCCGCGTGGGTGCAGGCGGTCTCCCAGGGAAAGCCCCCCACAGATGACTGCGACGCCGAGGTCTTGGAGATCACCTACGACAACCCCGACCGCTTCGAGCTCTTCGAGCTCTGCGTGCAGCACAACGCCGACGACCCGATCCCCGATCTCGAGCAGATCGCGCCCGAGCTCAGCTGCCCCTCCGGCGGCCACTTCGGCCGCTGCGAGTCCGACGAGACGGCCTGCACCGGCTCCTTGGAGCGGGCCGCCGGCTCGCGCGGGCGCCTGCCTTACCAGATGTGGAAGACCCTGTGCCGACTCTCCAAGGCGCACGGCGTTACCCGCATCCGGGGTGGGCACTACCTGTAGACACAGGGCCCCGCCACCGAAGATCGCGGAGCGCCGTGGCGCGAGGCTAGTGTGCATCCTGAAACTCGCGTTTCAGGATGCAGCGATTAGCGGTTAGCGATTAGCGGTTAGCCGGAATGCAGTGATCTCAGGTGCCTGGCTAACGGCTAACAGCTAACGGCTAACAGCCCCCGTCCTGAAACGGGAGTTTCAGGACGGGAACGAGGCTAGCTTCGGGCGGGCAGCCCGGTGGGCTGCCCATTCGGCGGGCTAGCGGCCGAGCCTGTCGAGGCCGCTCGCATTAAACACGAACGGCGGACCGTGGGGTCCGCCGTTCGGTGGATGATGCGAAGAAGGTCGCAGTTGCTCCTCGAAGACTGGAGCGACCGTCCGTGCTTCAAGCTCCGCCCGAGGCCCCGAAGGATCTCGCTTGGTGCTCGCTGCACGCGCCTTTCGTGCCGTTGACCTGTGCTTCAGAGGCCCGCTTGCGAGCTGCGCGCCGGGACGCGTGCCTCGCAGGCTCCGTCTCCCCACCGCTTCGACCCGCTCTGGTTCGGGTCTCCCCTCTGGCTTTGCCGGGAGCCGAAGAAGCCGAAGCTTCTGCGGTACGACATGCTCCGTCGGGTCGGGCGCGGTCTTTCGACCGGTGCCTCTCCCGTCGCCTGCTCCCGAAGGTGCAGGCTGGTCCGGCTCGCGACCCGAAGGTCACGCTCCGGTGCCTCTTTCGAGGTCCGAGGACCTCTCCTGAGGCGGCGGCTCGCTGTCACTTCGCCGAAGCCAAGTGATTCCCTCGGCCGAAGCCGAGAGGCTCTCCCTCGGCCGAAGCCGAGAGGCTCTTCCAG
>CAZQPP010000164.1:0-15113 GCA_964594295.1 uncultured Myxococcales bacterium
CACATAGCCGTCACTCGCGGCTGTCTGCACGAGGCCGTTATGCAACGTTAGGGTAGACCTCCTCGCCGTTGAGGTAGGCCCGCGCGATGTGGCCGTCGTAGGTCACGGCCACGTGGGTCCAGCGGTCGGTCTTGATGTAGGGCAGGTCGGAGGTGGCCCCGCCGGCTATCGAGAGCTCACCGTCGATGCTCAGGTACAAGGCGTTGGCGTTGGTGCCGACGGCTCGGGTGATGAGGAAGCGGTCGCCCGGGGTGCGGGGGTGAACCCACATGGCGAAGCTGAACACGCCGTCGCTGGGTCCCGGGTTGGGGATGCGCACGGTGGAGGTCGTGTTGCCCGGCAGGAAGATCGCGCCGCTCCCTCCGCGGCCCTCGACCCACTCCACGGCCCCAGCCAGCTCGGCGTCGTGGCCGTTGCCCGAGTGATCGGCAGCAACCATGCCCTCGGCGTCGTCGAAGGGCAGGATGACGACGGGGCCGCCCGTGCAGGTCTCCGTGAGGGCGTGCCAGCGCTGATCCGCGCAGCCGTCGGCGTCGGCTCCGTCGCAGGCGCCGCCGTCGCCGCAGGCGCCGTCGTCAGTAGAGCCGTCGCAGTCGTTGTCGCGGCGGTCGCAGAGCTCGGGAGCGCCCGGGTAGGTATGAACGTCGAGGGGCGCGCAGTCCTCCGCGTCCGGGGTGCCGTCGCCGTCCATGTCACCTTCGTTGCCCGGCAGATCGCAGGGATCACCCGCGCCGTCGCCGTCGGAGTCCGTCTGGTCGGGGTTCGGCGTATTGGGGCAGTTGTCGCAGGGGTCGCCCACGCCGTCGCTGTCGCCGTCGGCCGACCGAAGGCCCGGCATCTCGGGGCAGAGGTCGCAGGCGTCGCCGACGTGGTCGCCGTCGGTGTCGACCTGCTCGGGGTTCGGCACCTCCTTGCAGAGGTCACAGAGGTCGCCGACGCCGTCCTGGTCGGTGTCTTCCTGGTGCTGGTTCGCGACAGAGGGGCAGTTGTCGGCTGCGGCCTCGATGCCGTCGGCGTCGCGATCGGCGGGTGACCAGATGGGCAGGTCGCTCTTCACGGGCAGGAGGGCGTGGGAGGTGCCGTTGCCGAGCTGGCCGTGGTTGTTGTAGCCCCAGCAGTAGGTCGCGCCGGTCTCCGTCCGCGCGCAGGCGTACTCGTTGCCGACCGAGATCTGGACCAGCCCCGAGAGCGGGCTCTCGTCAGCGAGCGTGACGACGCGGGGCTCGATGTTGCCGTGGCCGGTGCCCAGGCGACCGTTGCCGCTGTGCCCCCAGCAGAAGGCCATTCCATCGGCGAGGGCGCACGTGAAGTAGTAGCCCGCGCTCACCTCCGTGGCTCCGGAGAGATGGCTGGCCCGCACCGGCGTCGGAGAGGAGGTCTTGGTGCCGTCGCCGAGCTCACCGTAGCCGTTGTAACCCCAGCACCAGACCTCGCCACCCGCCGCCACGGCGCAGGTGTGCCGGTAGCCGGCCGACACCGAGATCGCCCCGGCAAGCCCGGTGACCTCCACCGGCTCGGCGGAGTTGTGCTGCGCGCCGGCCAGGCCGTTGCCCAGCCTCCCGTCGCCGTTGTGTCCCCAGCAACGCACTCCGCCGTCGGCCAGGATCGCGCAGCTGTGTGCATCGTGTGCGGTCACAGCGGTGACCCCGCTCAGGCCCGGCACCTCGGCGGGCACCCCGCGATCCCCAGGTGGAGCACCGATCTCTCCGTACCCGTTTTGCCCGAAGCACCAGACCTTGCCGTCGGCGTCGGTGGCGCAAGCGTGGTGCCAGCCCGTCGACACCGACTCGACTGGAGGAAGGCCTTCGATCAACCGCGGTTGGAGCACGGTCTCCGCTCTATTGCTCTGTGGTGAGAAGAGCAGACCCCAGCACCAAAGCGCCCCCGCGGCGGTCCGAACGCACGTCTGCTCGACCCCGCCGTCCACGTCCACCACCTCGGGGAGCCCCGCTACCGCGACCGGCGAAGGCTGCCTGACCTTGTTGCCGTTCCCAATCTGCCCGTGGTTGTTGTAGCCCCAGCAACGTAGGCCGTCCGTGTGGAGGGTGCAGGCGTGGTGGGTGCCGGCGCTGAGCTGGAGGGCCCCCGCGGCGCCGTGGACCTCCTCGGGGTGATGTAGCTCGGGCACGATCCTCCCCGTGCCCAGCTGCCCATGGTGGTTGCGGCCCCAGCACCAGACGGCACCGCCCTCGATGGAGGCGCAGGCATGGCCGTGGCCCGCACCGGCCAATGCGACCGGACCCGGAAGGTCAACCTGGGCCGGCAGCTTGTTGTCGGCATCTCCCGCGACGCCGAGCTGACCGCTGCCGGGGTCGCCCCAGCACCAGAGCGTGCCGCCCGGGCGAACGGCACAATGGAAGGAGACGCCGGCCGCCATGGATTCCACCACACCAAATGGCGTGCGCTCGGCGTCGCTCCAGACCATCGCGGCCTGACTCGCGTCGTGGGTCGAGGCACGCCCGAGGACGCCCTCGTCGCCGCGTCCCCAGCACCAGATACCGTCCTCTCTGAGCGCGCAGGTGTGGAGCCAGCTCGCGGCCAACGCGCGTACACCATCGAGGGCCAGGCCGATGCGGTCTATGACCTGCACCGGCGAGAACGCGTCCGTTCGGCTGCCGTAGCCGAGCTGGGCCTCCCCGCCGTCGCCCCAGCACCACACCGTGCCGTCCTCGCTCAGGGCGCAGGCGTGCCTCTCGCCGACAGCTACCTCGGTCGCGGCGGGGAGCTGGGCCACACGCACCGGACTGAGCCGGCTCTCGGTGTCGCCGGTGCCGAGCTGCCCGTAGTCGTTGCGTCCCCAGCACCAGACCGCCCCACCCACGGCCACCGCGCAGGTCGTGTCGAAGCTGCTCTCCACGGTCCGCAGAGCCTCGGGAAGCGGCACCCGGACCGGGAGCGGCCGGTCTTCGGTCGAGCCGTCGCCCAGGCGGTTGTGGCTG
This sequence comes from uncultured Myxococcales bacterium, assembly GCA_964594295.1. GTDB lineage: Bacteria > Myxococcota_A > UBA9042 > UBA3505 > UBA3505 > CAZQPP01. The sequence continues at coordinate 2,940 of CAZQPP010000164.1, forward strand.
TAGTTGCCCCAGCACCACGCCGCGCCGCTTTCGTCCAGGGCGCAGGCGTGGTAGCCGCCGACCGCCAGGGCCGTCGAGAAGGGAAGCCCCCGCACCTGCACCGGATCGGCTTGCTCGTCTCCCTTGAAGCCCTGGCCGAGCTGCCCGTCGGCGTTCTCTCCCCAGCACCAGACGGTGCCGTCGCCGCGGAGCGCACAGGTGTGGTAGGTCCCGCCTCCGAGCTCGGTCACACGGACCTGCGGCTCGGTGCAGGCCGCATCCTCGACGGGATCGTGCCGGCAGCCGGCGGCTGGCTCGCAGCGGTCTGCGGTGCATGGGTCAGCGTCGTCGCAGTCGAGAGCGTCGCCCGGCATGCACGCGCCTCCATCGCAGAGCTCCTCGCCGTTGCAGAAGTCTCCGTCGGGGCATGGCGCGCCAGGCGGTCTCGGCACCACGCTGCACGTACCCGTGCTCGGATCACACACGCCCTCGGTGCACGGCCCGTCGTCGGGGCAGAGCACGGGCGGGCCCGGCTCGCAGGCCCCTCCGGCGCAGATCCCCGTCGTCGTGCAGGCGTCGCCGTCGTCGCAGGCCGCTCCGTCCTCGACGGCCGCGTGCGCGCAGCCGTCCGTGGCGTCGCAGGAGTCCTCCGTGCAGACCTCGCCGTCGTCGCAGTCGAGCGGGGCGCCCGCCTTGCAGGTCCCGGCCTCGCAGACTTCGTCGCCGTTGCAGAGATCTCCGTCCGGGCAGGGCGCGCCGTCGGGCGCCTGGAGGTGGGTGCAGCCCGTGTCGGCGCGACACCTGTCGACCGTGCAGGGGTCGCCGTCGTCGCAGGCCGCCCGGTCCTCGGGCGAACAGGCCGAGTCGGAGCACGCGTCGCCCACACCGTCTCCATCCGAGTCCACCTGGTCCGGGTTGCTCACGAGGGGGCAGTTGTCGTCGCAGGCGTCGAGGTCTCCGCCCGAGCACGGTGAGTCACCTTCGGCACCCGAGCCGTCCCCGTCCGCCGGCACGCCGTCGGCGTCGCGGTCAGCGATAGACCAGACGGGGAGCAACGCTCTCGAGGGAAGAAGCTTCAGGGCGTTCCCGATCCCCACCTCGCCGTAGGAGTTCCTGCCCCAGCACCAGACGCCCCGGTCCTCGGTCAGGGCGCAGCCGAAGCGGTAGCCCATGCCGATGTCCACGACGCCGGTCAGAGCGTCACCGGACTCGAGGGTCACCACGAGCGGCTCCCGGGTGTGACGGCCGATGCCGTTGCGGTGATCCCCGTTCGATCCCCAGCAGAACAGCAGCCCGTCGTCTCTCAACGCGCAGCTGTAGGCATCGCCGAGGCCCATGTCGACGACGCCCTCGAGGAGGCGCACACGGACCGGGACGGAGGAGGTCTGAGCGGTACCGTCGCCGAGCTCCCCGCTCGTGTTGTAGCCCCAGCACCAGGCCTCGCCGGTGCCAGTCAGCGCACAGGTGTGGTGGTCCCTCGCTTGGACCATGGTGGCACCCTCGAGCCCGAGCACCTCGGTCGGGGTCGCCCGGTCATAGGCGTTCCCGATCTCTCCGTACCCGAGCTGGCCGTACTCGTTGTCGCCCCAGCAAAGAACCTTGCCGTCTGAGCGCACGGCGCACGCGTGCTCATAGCCGGCGCTGACGTCGAGAGCGTCCTCCAGGCCTTCCACACGGGCCGGGGCACGCATGTTCCTCGTTGTCCCGTCGCCCAGCTCGCCCTGACCGTTGTCTCCCCAGCACCAGACCTGGCCGTCGCCGTCGAGGGCGCAGTAGTGGCCGCCGCCCGAAGACACGGTCGCGTGTGCCGGCAGACCGGGGATGTCGATCGGAGCAAGGTGGTCGACGCGACGGTACCCGTCGTAACCCTGGTCCGGGAGCGAGCCCCAGCAGCGCAGCGCTCCCGTATCGTCCAGCACGCACCCATTCCACCAGCCCACCGACAGCGAGGTCACCTGTCCGAGGTCAGGCACAGGCACAGGCGCCGGGCGGTGGATCAGCGAGCCGTTCCCGAGCCTTCCGCTGTGACCGTAGCCCCAGCAGCGAACTCCGTCCTCTTGGCGGGAGCAGGCATGGACGTCGCGCGCCGCGATCTCGAGTGCGCCGCGCGCGCCCTCCACCTCGGTCGGGTAGCGCACCGCGTACATCGAGTCGCCGTCGCCGATCTGGCCGCAGTGGTTCCGGCCCCAGCACCACAGCGCGCCGGAAACCAGAGCCGCGCAGGTGTGCTCGCCTCCGGCGCCGACCGTCGTGACCGGCCCGGGGGTCTCGACCCTGGCGGGCAGCAGAGCTTCGTGCAACACAGGGTCACCGGCCTGGCCGTACTCGTTGTGCCCCCAGCACCAGAGCTCGCCTTCGCCCCGCACGACGCATGCATGACGAAAACCGGCGTGGAGCTGCTCGACGGGCCCGAAGGGCGCGCCCTGGTCGTCGCCTGACACCAGCTGCGGGAAGGATTGGTCGTGCTCCTTGCCACTCCCCTGCTCGCCGTAGTCCCCGCGGCCCCAACACAGGACGCCGTCACCCGTGAGGGCGCACGAGAAGCTCTCCCCCAGGGCCAACGCCGTGGCACCGGTCAGGGGCAGACCGAGCGGGTTCTTGACCTGGACGGGTACGAGAGAGTCATCGGAGCTGCCTCGCCCCAGCTTGCCCTGGTCGCCGTCGCCCCAACACCAGACAGTGCCCTCGGCGGCGGCCGCGCACGCGTGGTACAGGCCCGCGGCGACCGTGGCGGCCTCGGGGAGCCCCGCGACGAGGACGGGCCCCGTGCGATCGGTCGTAGTCCCGTCACCCAGCTGGCCCTGGTCGTTCCGGCCCCAGCACCAGACCTTGCCGGTCGTCGAGGTGGCGCAGGTGGTGTCGTAGAAGACGGAGACGTCTCGAAACGGCTCGGGCGCTTCGACGCGCATCGGGACGGCCCGGTCCTCCTTGGTGCCGTCGCCGACCTGGCCGTGGTTGTTGCTGCCCCAACACCATGCGGCGCCGTCGGCTGCCAGGGCGCACGTGTGGTAGGCGGCGCCCTTCGAGATCGCGACCGCGGCGGGCAGGCCCGGCACCTGACGCGGGTGGGGACCGGGATCGCCCATGCTCCCCTGCCCGCGCTGACCGTCCTTGTCGTAGCCCCAGCACCAGACCGTGCCGTCGCTGCGCAGTACGCAGGTGTGGTGAGTGCCGGCCGCGATGCCCACCACGGTGACCTGCGGCGCCACGCACTCCGGCGCATCGCTCGCCCTGACCCTGCAACCCTCCGCCGGGTCGCACCAGTCGTCGGTGCAGGGGTCGCCGTCGTCGCACTCGAGCGGCGTGCCCCCCTTGCACTCCCCGCCGCTGCACGTCTCGTCCCCGTTGCAGAGGTCCTCGTCCGGGCAGGGCGAGCCCTCCGTCAGCGGCTCAGTTGTGCAGCCGCCCGCCTCTTCGCGGCAGACGCCCTGCACGCAGGGCCCGCCGCCCGGACACACGGGCACCGGCCCTGGACTGCATGCGCCGTTCAGGCAGGTGTCGTCCTCCGTGCAGACCAGGCCGTCGTCGCAGGGAAGAACGCCCTCGAAGGGCACGTGGGTGCACCCAATCGCCGGATCGCAGTCGTCGGCGGTGCAGACCTCACCGTCGTCGCACTCGAGGGCCACGCCCGGCTGGCACTCCCCTCCCGCGCAGGTCTCGACACCGCTGCAGGCGTCCCCGTCGTCGCACTCCTTCGGAGCCCCGGGCGCGCAGGCTCCGCTCAGGCACTCGTCGTCGAGGCTGCAGCCGTCACCGTCGTCGCAAGGGATGCCGTCCTCCGCGGCGCCGTGCAGGCAGTCCCCCGACGCCATGCAGGCGTCCGCCGTGCACGGGTCGCCGTCGTCGCAGGCCGGGTCGCCGCGACACACGCCCGCCCTGCAGCGGTCGTCCTTCGTGCAGGGGTCGAGGTCCTCGCAGGGGGCCGTCCCCTGGACGTGGGTGCAGCCCACGCCAGGCTCGCATGCGTCGTCGGTGCAGACGTCTCCGTCGTCGCAGTCGAGGGGCGTCCCAGGAGTGCACGCGCTGCCGAAGCAGGTCTCCTGACCATTGCAGGGGTCGGCGTCGAGGCAGGCCGTGCCGTCGGGCGCGGCGACGTAGGTGCAACCCATGGCGGGGGCGCAGAGGTCGAGGGTGCAGGGGTCGCCGTCGTCGCACACGGGCGGCGTGCCAGCCGTGCAGACACCTCCGGCGCAGGACTCCTCTCCGTTGCAGCGGTCCTCGTCGGGGCACGGCGTCCCGTCCGACGCCGGGCCGTGGGCGCAGCCCGAGCCGGTTACGCACTCGTCCGCGGTGCAGGGATCGCCGTCGTCGCAGGGGTCGCGGGGCCCGGGGGCACATTCCCCGCCCGAGCACTGGTCCCCGACGGTGCAGCTGTCGCCGTCGTCGCAGGGCTCCCCTTCCGCGGGACCGTGGACGCAGCCAGTCGCAGGCGAGCAGCCGTCGGTGGTGCAGACCTCGCCGTCGTCGCAGTCACGCCGCTTGTGGCTGCAGCCGAGGGGCGGGCCGCAGAGATCGTCGGTGCACTCGTCACCGTCGTCGCAGTCCGGCGGCGTGCCGGGCTTGCAGACACCGTCGTTGCACATCTCCTGGCCGTTGCAGGGGTCCTGGTCAGCGCAGGGGACGCCGTCCTTGCGCTCGACGGTCGTGCAGCCCTCGCCGGGCTTGCAGATCTCGTTGGTGCAGACCTCGCCGTCGTCACAGTCGGGGGCGGGCCCGTGCACGCAGGCCCCCTCCTCGCAGGTCTCCTCGCCGTTGCACGGGTCGCCGTCACCGCACGGCGTGCCCGTGGGCCGGGGAGCATTCATGCAACCAGCCGCTCCGGCGCAGGTGTCCTCCGTACAGATGTTGTCGTCGTCGCAGGCGCCGCCCGGCAGGTCGAGGCCCTCGTCGGTCTCCCCGTCACCGTCGTCGTCGACCCCGTTGCAGACCTCGTCACCCGGCTCGCCGCAGTCCTCCGGGCAGAGCCGCAGGTCTTCGCCGAGGTGGACGCAGGGGCTGCACACCGAGTCGCCGCAGAAGCCGCAGTCCGCCGGGCAGTCGAGCCAGCCCTCGCCGGGCGCGCAGACGCAGTCGCCGCAGCCTTCTTCACAGTCCGCCCCGCACTCCTCCGCGCCCCCGTCCGAGGGCGCGCAGAGCCCGTCACCGCACCTGTGCTCCTCGCAGTCCTCCGGGCAGGAGTGGGGGTCCTCGCGCTCGTCGCAGGCGTCGTCCCCGCAGGTGTCTGGGCAGTCCTCCGGGCAGGCTTCCTTGTCCTCCCCGCAGATCCTGCCCTCGCAGCGCCCGTCACCGCAGGCTTCGGGCCCTCCGCAGCAGTCCTCGGGAGCGGCGATCGGGCCCTCACCGGGCGAGCAGACGCCGTCGCTCGGGTCGGCACAGTCGGCAGGGCAGGACTTCGGATCCTCGCCAGCCGCAGCGGCGCAGGAGCCGTCACCGCACCGACAGTCCGGGCCGAGGTCCTCGTCGATCGCGCCGTCACAGTCGTTGTCGAGGCCGTCGCAGCGCTCGGCCGCGGGGATCTGCGCCGTGCAGCCGGACCACCCGGCGCTGCCTCCACAGGTGCGCTCGCCGGGGCACTCGCCGTGCTCGTTGGAGCTTGTGCACGGGGTCGTGGCGCCCGCGGTGGAGGCGCCGCAGCAGGGGCGCCCCTCGGCCGGCGCGCAGACCCACACACCTTCGTCGAGGGCCGGCAGGACCGCCTGCATGACGCAGGTGAAGCCTCCGGGGCAGACCGCACCGTGGCCGCCGCACGGAGGCAGACAGACTCCAGCCTCCCCGCCGGCCGCAGCGCCGGTCGCGAGGGCACACTCGCGGAGCCCACCGCAGTCGGTGAGGCCGGCGCAGGGCTTGCACAGCCGAGCCTCGGCCGGGACGCAGAGCTTGGTCTCCTCGGCGGCGCCATTTTCCCCACCCGCACCAATTGGCACGAGGGACGCGCACTCCCAGCCATCAGGGCATCCGTCGAGGCAGTCGACCGTGCAGACAGCGCCGTCCGGCCCCTCGACACAGAGCCCGCTCTCGCAGTCCGCCTCGGCCGCGCAAGGCCGGCCGGCCTGTTCCAGCTCGGGTGACGGCCCCGGCTCCTCCGAAACCTCGGGAAGGTCGGGCGGAGGCTCCGGCCCGGTATCCGGAGCTGCACCCTGGTCGGTGGGCACGTCTGGAAGGCCGATGTCATGTGTGCCTGCCTGCGTGTCGGTGCCGGCATCGGGCACGTCGACTACCGCGACACTGGGGCTCTTCGACTCGGGAGCCGAGCAGGCGGCGGCGAGCGCCAGCGCCGAGAGGAGCAACGCGATCCATACCTTGCCCTTCATTCCGGTCCTCCGGCGTCCTGTTCTTCCTGCATCCGCGCCGCCCTCCAGCGCGCGACGCAACAGGGTAGGATAGGACGTCGGGCGCCGCAACGCGCGCGCCAAGTCGCGCCGCGGCGGTTGCGCCGGACCGGCGCCTCGGAGATGATCGCGCGCGGCTTCGAGGAGGCGCCGATGGAGGGTGCAGCGAGAATCACGTCTTCACTGCTCGCCGCGGTCGCTCTAGGCGCGTTTTCGACGCTCGCGTGCATCGAGTCGAAGCCCTTCGAGCGAACGGACGCCGGCGAGGCGGAGGCTGTCGACGAGGGCGCCGGCGGCGTCGACGAGGGGACGACGCCCGACCTCCCGTCCGACGTGCCGCCTGCGGTGGACGCGGGCTGCCCGGGCGAGGCCCCGACCTGCGCCCGCGGAAACGGCGTCTGCCGCGGCCAGCGCGCGGTGTGCCGCGACGGCGAGTGGTCGCCCTGCACCACGACGGACTACGCGCGACACCCCTACTACGAGGAGGTGGAGGCCTCCTGCGACCTCCTCGACAACGACTGCGACGGCGAGACCGACGAGGAGCTGCCCGCCCTGTGCGCCTGCGGGAACGAGCGCTGCGAGGCCGACCTCGGCGAGGACGCCACGACCTGCCCCTGCGACTGCGCCACCTGCGGCGACGAGGTGTGCTCGCCCTGCGGGGAGGACGTGCGGAGCTGCCCCGAGGACTGCTGCCGCAGCGTAGACGGCACCACCGGATGCGGCGACGGACACTGCCTCGGCTACGGCTGCGGCGAGTCGGCGGACACTTGCCCGGAGGACTGCGGCACCTCCTGCGGCAACGGGACCTGCGACCGTGGCGAGACGGCCAGACCGGAGACGCCCTACACGTGCCTGAGCGACTGCACCTTCAAGACCTGCGGCAACGGCGTCTGCGAGGCCGAAGAGAACCTCGAGGACTGCCCGGCGGACTGCACGCCCACCTGTGGGGACTGCTCCTGCGACGAGAGCGAGACCTTCCAGGCCTGCCCCGTTGATTGCGGCTCCTGCGGGGACGGGGTTTGCAGCCCCTGCGAGGGCCTGCGGGAGACCAAGCCTCGCTGCCCCGCCGACTGCTGCGCCCCGGACGACGCGGAGTGCGCCGGCGTGCTCCACGTCTGCCCCGTGCCCGGAGACTGCGACCGGGACGGCTACCCGGACGACGCCGAGGCGGCGCGCGGGCTGAACCCCGAGAACCCCGACACCGACGGCGACGGCCACGTCGACGGCACCGACAACTGCCCCGCGGTCGTGAACACGGACCAGAAAGACGCCGACGGCGACGGCAAGGGCGACGGCTGCGACGAGGTCTGCACGCCGGACTGCACCGGCCGCGAGTGCGGGGCCCACGGCTGCGGCGGCTCGTGCGGCCTGTGCGCGGCCGGCTCGATCTGCAGGGACGGCGCCTGTGTCTCGCAGGCCTGCGAGCCGAGCTGCGGGGGCAACGAGTGCGGACCCAACGGCTGCGGGGGGAGCTGCGGCAGCTGCGCCGGGGACGAGAGCTGCGAGGAGGGGCTCTGCGAGCCCTGCACCCCGAGCTGCGCGGGCAAGGTCTGCGGCCCGGACGGCTGCGGCGGCACTTGCGGGGCCTGCGCGGGCGGCGGCGGCCTCGCTACCGGGCTCTGCAGGGCGGACGGCTCCTGCCGCAGCATCTCCGCACCGGGCTGCGAGGGCCCGCTCTGCGGAGGTTGCGCGCGCACCTGCGAGCACGCGACGGTGGAGTCGTGGGTGTGCGTGGTGGACCGCTGCTTCGTCGCCTGGTGCAAACAGGGCAAGCGCGACACCAACGGAGAGAGTGACGACGGCTGCGAGGCGGACGCGCCGGCGGGCGGGGAGATCTGGGTGGACGCGGCCGGGGGCGACGACACCGACGGCGACGGCTCGGCAGAGCTCGCCTACAAGACCCTGGCCACGGCGCTGTCCAAGGCGACCCCAGGCACGCGGGTGCGCCTCCGCGCCGGGATCTACGCAGGAGGCGCGGAGATCACCGTGGCCGATGTGCGCCTCGAGGGCGTGGACGGCGCCGTCGTGGACGGGCCCGCCGACGGCGTGGGGCTGCTGGTGACGGCGAGCGGCGTGCAGATCCGCGGCCTGCGGGTGACCGGCGCCAGGGTCGGTGTGCGGGTGGAGGGCGCCGAGGGCGCGAGGATCGAGGGCGTGCGCGTCGACGACATGCACATCACGGGGCTGGCCGCGTCCAAGGCGGAGCTTGGGGCCGCAGTGGCCGTGGAGGTTGAGCACGTGGACGGGGTGACGCTAACGCGGTTGAGCGCGGACGACATCGAGGGCGGGCTGGGCCCACGCTGCGCGGCGAACAACGACTGCACGCCCGGCGACGCGGTCGGCGTGCAGGTGCGACACGCCGACGGGCTCCTGGTTGCGGGGTGCAACATCTCCGAGCTTCTCGGCGGCCCGGGCACCAGGACCGACGACACCAACGTCAACGCCGGGGCTGGTGGCTCGGCCATCGGCGTCGACGCAGAGGAGGCCAGCGGTGTGAGCGTGGTGGGAAACGCCATCGGGACGCTCAAAGGGACCGGCGTCTCCCGAGCCGGGCTCCACGGAGGCTACGCGCCCGGCGGCGACGGAGGCTCTGCCATCGGGGTGCACCTGCTCCGCTGTGCCGGCTGCGTCGTAGCGGACAACACGATGAGCACGCTCGCAGGTGGGGAAAACGAGGAGTGCGGACCGGCCGGCGGCGTGGCCGGCGTCGAGGCCCTGGACTCTCCGGCAGTCGAGATCACGGGCAACCAGGTCACCGGCGCGCGAGCCGCCGTGAGCACTGCCATTGCGCGTTATGCAAACCACTACTGCGAGTTCACGATGGTGGATCACGACGGGGACGGCATCCGTGTGACCAGCTGCGACGGCGCCCGAATCGAAGCCAATGTGATCAGGGGCGTGGACACGACCAACAGCACACCTGCGGCCGAGATATCCGGGATTCGGGTCGAGCGCTCGTCGGACTGCCTGGTCCTCGGCAACCTTGTCGCCAGGGTCATCGGCTCGCCCAACACCGGCCCTATGGGCGGGCCATACGGTCCCTTCAGAGGCATGGACGCCACCGGGCTCATCTTGGAGGAGGTCGCGACGTGCACCGTCTCGAACAACGCGATCGCCGACATCAGGGCAGGGCCGACAAACCAGGGCAGCGTAGACACCCAAGCAGACGACGGCACCGGCGCCTGCGTTCGCATCTCCAAGTCGACCGGCCTGGTGCTGCAGCACCTGAGCTGCCACGGCATCTCGCGCGGCGGCCCGACAGGCATCGGCGGCGGCGTCCTCGTCCTCGACGACCAGGAGGAGCCCGTAGACCTCAACAGCTCCGTCATCTCCACGGTGGACGGCGCCTGCCTCCGCTCGGAGACCGGTAGCGCGAGCGACCTCATCGCCGACCACAGCCTGCTCCACGCCTGCACCGGCGGGCAGACCGACAACGCCACCGCCGACAAGGGCATCCTCGACTCAGACCCCCTCTTCCGCGACCCCGACAACGGCGACCTCCACCTGAAGCCCGGCTCCCCGGCAATCGACGCAGGCGACCCCGACGATCCCTACTCGGCCGAGCCGGCACCCGACGGGTGCCGCGTCAACATGGGCGCCTATGGCAACACGTCGTCGGCCACCTCCAAGTCCGGCGTCGAGCACTGCGGGGGACAGTGAGGCACCCGGCAGGGCTCCGAATCGCGCCGTCCGCGGAGCCGTCACTTGCCTCGCGGCGCTGTCGGCGCTTCAATGTAGGGCGCTACGCCAGAGGATGAGCGTGCCGACAACACGTTACTGCCCCATCTGTGAGCGGGACTTCGAAGAGGAGATCTGCCCGCTCGACGGGGTGCCGACGGTCCTGAAGGACTTCGTGCAGGGCCGGGACGGCGACGCGGCCGTGGGCAGGGTCTTCTCCAAGCGCTACCGCATCGAGCGGCTGCTCGGAGAGGGGGGCTTCGGGCGCGTCTACGTCGCCAACCAGCTCGCCATGGGCCGGGAGGTCGCCGTCAAGACGCTGCGACCGGAGCTCGTCCGGGACGCACACCACCTGCAGCGCTTCTACCGGGAGGTCAGGGCCTGCAGCCGGCTCGAGAGCCCCCACCTCGTCAGGGTCTTCGACTTCGGCATCGACGACGAGTCAGGGGTGCCATTCCTGGTCATGGAGCTCCTGAAGGGCACCCCGCTGAACCGGCTCCTCGCGAGCACCGGGCCCATGGACCCGCGGCGCGCGGCGCGGCTGCTCAGGCACGTGGCGACGGCTCTGAGCGTGGCCGGGGGCGTGGGGATCGTGCACCGGGACCTGAAGCCCGAGAACATCTTCGTGCTCACCGACGAGCGCGGCCGCGAGCACGCCAAGGTCGTGGACTTCGGCATCGCGAAGGTCTTGAAGCCCGACGACGGCATGGCGACCGACCTGACGGGCTCGGGGGTGAGCGTCGGAACGCCGCGCTACATGGCGCCGGAGCAGGTCGTCTCGGATGACGTGGACCACCGCACCGACCTCTACGCCCTTGGGTGCATCCAGTACGAGCTGCTGACGGGCAGCTATCTATTCGACGCCGCCGACAAGGTGGAGTTGATGATGATGCACTACAAGCAGGAGCCGCCCCCGCTGCCGGACCCGCTGCCCTCCGGTGCGCCGCTGCCCGCCGCCCTGGCCGTGCTGCACGCGGGGATGCTGGCCAAGACGCGCAAGGAGCGGCCCGCTCACGCGCGGGTAGTGATCGAGATCCTCGAGGCCGTCGAGCACGGTCAGTCGACGGACGCGGCGGCCCTGTTGAAGGGCGCCTGGGCTCAAACCCACGGTGAGCTCGCGCACGCCGCGACAATGGAGGGTGAGGGGCTGCGAACGCCCCATCCCGCGGCCGTCGATTTTGGGGCGCGCGCGGCACCCGAGCGGCCGAGCCCGGAGCTTCCCAGGACTGTGCCGGCGGTGCCCTCGGCCCTCCCTAGAGACGAAGCCGCCGAGGCGGCGGTCGGCCCCGCCGAGAGCAACACGACCATGGGCAGCGAGCTGCGAAAGGCCGTGCTGCGGGTCCAGGGCTCACGGGGACGCCGGGCTCGGGCGGCGCTGATGTCGGCGGCTCTGCTGGTCGTGGTCGGGGCCACGGTCGTGGCCGCCTGGCCGTCACGCCAGCCAGCGGAGACCAAGCCCAAGCCCCCCGCGGCTGCAGCGACGGCACCTGAGATCTCGGGTCCCTCCGACGCGGGAAGCGCGGCGCCCGACGCCGCCGATCCCGCACCGACGCCGCCGGCGCCGGCAAAGGCGACCAACGCGGAGGCGCCCACGGCAAGGAAGAAGAAGAGGCTCAAGAAGAAGACGAAGACGACGAGGCCCGACAAGCCCAAGCGCGAGGAAGAGGCGAAGGCCAAGCCCAGGCCGAAACCCAAGAAGAAGACGGCGAAGCCAAAGACGCTCCCCTCTCTTCGCCTCGAAGAAAGCAAGGATGAGCCGCGCCCGAAGCTGCCGGGTATCAGGCTCGACGAGTAGCGAGGTGGCGATGAGCGGGATCTCTCGTATCTACTGCACGCTGCTCTGCCTCGGCGCCTTGCTCGCGCTGCCCGCTGAGGTTTCGGCGACATCTCCGGCTTCCGGCTCCGCCACCCGCGTGCTCCTGGCTCCTCTGCCGGACCGCGGCGGAGAAGACGAAGCCGCCAAGGCCACCGCACGAGCAGCTTACGAGGAGGCCAGCCGCCGCTACGAATCAGGCGATCTGGAGGCCGCGCTCGACGCCGCCGGTGAAGCCTACCGGGCAGTGCCCAACGCCAGCACGGCCCTGGTGCGCGCCACGATCCTCGAGGCGATGAAGCGCCCCTGCGATGCCTTAGGAGCTTCCCTACAAAATGCCGAGAAGCAGTTGAGCGGTGCGTGAGGCGGTGGGTA
>CAZQPP010000165.1:0-13525 GCA_964594295.1 uncultured Myxococcales bacterium
GAGCTCCCGGCAGCAGCCCCCACCGGCGTCACGACCAGCCCGACCGCGCCGCCTGCTGCGGAGAGAGCCGCGCCCGAGGAGCCCGCGCCACATGTGCCCGCCGCGCCCGCTCCCCCTCGCCCGGAGCCGGCGCGCATCTCGGTGCACATCGAGACCACCCCTCCCGGAGCGGAGGTCTACCACGGCCGCAGGCGCATCTGCCGCAGCACGCCCTGCGAGCCCGCGCTGCCGGTCTCGTCGAAGCCGATAGTCCTGACGATGCGCAAGCGGGGCTACATCAACAAGGGCATCAAGGTCACCGTGTCGCCCCGCGCGAAGAACCGCTGGGTCGTGCCCCTCATCCAGGACCGCCTCTGGTAGACACCGCTCCGCCGCGGCTCAAAGAGACTGCCCCGCGGTGCTCAGCGTGCGCCGGTACAAGGTCCAGTGACCGTAGCGACCGGCCCTCCGCACCTCGTCGGCGCCGGTGCCGAAGAGGACCTCGGTCGATCGCTCGACCTCCTCCCGCACCAGGAAGTAGTCGAAGTAGCGGCCGTGCTTCGTGAAGTCGAAGAGGTGAGGCGACCACTCGAAGCGCGCGGGCAGGCGCGGAGGCGCCTGGCGCTCGACGTAGCGGACCGGGCTCTTGGTGAAGTTCACCATGCTGAGCTCCGCCACTCCGCCACGCGCCGCGACCGCGTATTGGCCGAAGTGCACGAAGACCGGCATGTTCATGACCTCGCTGTCCCGGTCGAGGATGAGCGTCATGACCCTCGAGCCGGGTCTGATCTCCTCGACCGCGTCGGCCAGCGGCCCGACCTCGGGCTGGAAGACCCTCACGCCCCCGGTGTGGACGGCGGCGGTCGCCAGGCTCAGCGCGAGGCCCACCCACAATGCCGCCCGGGGCGCGACCAGGCGGCCGCGCGGCACGAGGAGCACCAGCAGCGCCGCTATGGGCGTCATCCTCGCCGAGATCGGGTAGATGCCGCGGTAGGCGAAGGGCAAGGCGAAGTAGAGCGCCACGGCGGCGATCAGCATCAGCGCGGGCAGCCGCTCCGCCAGGCCCTCCTTCGCGGCCCCGGACGAGCGCCGCGCCACCGCGAAGACGGCGAAGAGCGTCAGCCAGGCGAGGGCCAGGCCCTCGTCCGCGTCCCCGCGGTAGACGCTCAAGAACCAATCCGGCCAGGCCCTGAGAGCTACCAGCGGGGCCCTGAATTCAGGCGCCTCGTCGGCCATCGCGCCGGCCTCCATGCGCCCCAGATCGCCTCGCTCGGCCACCTGAGAGAGCGCGACCCAGGCGACGAAGACGGCCAGCCCCGGGAGCAGGTGCCCGGCTCGCTTCAGGCTGGCTCCGAGCGCTCGAAGGCTGGCTCCCGGAGAGCGCTCGCCGTCGTCGCTCCCCTCGAGCTCGGAGCCCGGACCACGGGCGCACAGCGCAATCAGGAGGGCCGCTCCACAGGCGAAGCCGAAGGTCATGACGTGGGCGCTGAAGAGCAGCAAGCCCAGGACCACGCCGGCCGACCAGTCGCGCGGGCCGAAGCTCTCCGCGCCGCAGCGCCGCCGCCACCAGCCGAGGTAGAGCATGAGCAGCGGCAGCGACAGGCAGAAGTAGAGGAAGCCCATGTACAGAAAGGCGCCGAAGCCCAGGGGGGCGGCCAGCAGGGCGGAGCGCGGGTCGCGCCCAAAGCTCTTGAGAGCGTAGGCGGTCGCCGCCGGCAGCGCGACGACCGCGACCGCAAACATGAGGCGCGTCGCGAACAAGCGGCCGAAGAGCATCGCGAGCGCCGCCGCCGCGAGCAGGGGCAGCAGGAAGGGCGTCGCCAGCAGCCTCGTCTCGTAGTAGACGTCGAAGGCCTGCTCCGGGGCGCCGCCCGCGAGGATGGCGATGGTGCCGAGGTGCTGCGGCAGGTCGAGCAGCGGCAGGTAGGTGCCCCCGAAGAAGAAGGGCACCGCCAAGGCCACGGAGGACGCGGCGGTGAACAGGGGCAGCCCGTTGTCGCGGTGCAGCGGAGAGATCTCGGTCACGCTCCCCACCCGGTGTCAGTCCGAGGCCTTCGCGCCGCGCCCCAGTATTGGCGCGAGCACGTCCTGCGGTATCTTGCCGGGGTAGGTGCTGTCGCCGATCACGTAGGTCGGGGTGCCGCGGATGCGCAGCTTGCGACCGTCGGCGAGGTCCTCCTGAACCGTGGCCAGGGGCTTGGTCGTCTTGGCGCAGGCGGCGAGCGTCTTGGCGTCGAGCTCTATGGCGGCGGCGAGCTCGGGTGCGGTCACCGGCTCCTTTCGCCGCCCCTTCGCGAAGAGGAAGTCGTTCGCCTCCCAGAAGCGCCCCTGCTCTCCGGCACACTCCGCGAGCACGGCGTAGCGGCAGGCGTGCTCGTGGAAGGGGCGCTTCAGGAGGTCGTTGCAGGCGTTGTCCAGCGGGTAGTGGCGGTGCACGAGGCGCAGCGTCTCCGGGTTCTCGGAGACCAGCTCGCGGAGCTCCACGTGGCCGCGCTGGCAGTGGTGGCACTGGTAGTCGGAGAACTCGACCACGGTGAGCTTCGGCTTCTGCGCGCCGATCCAGGGGTGGCCGTCTTCCGTGAGGCCGACCGGCAGGCCTGCGGGCCCGCGCGTGGTCTCGAGGTGCCAGTAGGTGGGCACGGCCAGCTCGAGCACGAGCACCGCTGCCGCAAGCAGGACCGCGAGGCTCACTGGGAGAGCGGGTCTGGCCCGGGCCGTTCGCAGGTCCTCCACCAGCGCTCGCCATGGAGCGATGCCGATGCGCTTGAGCTCGATCCACGCCACGACCAGGAGCCCCACGTTCACGGCGTAGGAGCCGGCGCAGACCAGGCACACCGACTCGATGACGAAGTGGGACAAGAAGAAGAGGCCGATCCCGTAGACGAAGGAGATCGCCGAGAGCCACCAGAGCGCGCCGAAGGGCCAGACCGGGCTCGGCAGGCGGCGCGCGAGGCCGACGGCAGAGAGCAGCCCCATGGCGAAGTAGGCGAGCACGCCCCAGACCGCCACCGGGAGACCCGCGAATACCGCGTAGTCGCTCGCGGCGACGGTCTCGCAGTTCACTCGCTCGCTCATAGCGCAATAGGAGCGGTAGTGCGGGTCGGTGTGCACGTTCACGTGGAGGCGGACGAGGTCCGCGCTAAGGCAGACGCCGACGGTGCACAGGACGAGGTAGGCCGTGCGCCAGGCTCTGGTTGGGTGAAGGGGGGGATCGGGGCTCATGGAGACGTGCCTCAGCCCTTCGCCTCGGCCCCCTCCTCCGTTTCCTGCTCGGCCTTGTCCTCGTCGTCCTCGCCCACACCGCTGCCCTCGTAGACCTCATCGAGGCTGAGCGTCAGGTCGACCGAAGGGAGGTGAAGCTCGCCCTCGCCCTCGAGCCACGGACCGATGGACCAGATGCCGTCGCGCACGTGGAAGGACTCGACCACGCGGCGCTCGCTGTCGATGAGCACGTACTCCTCGAGGGACTCGAGCTGCCTGTAGATCTTGAACTTCTTGCCCCTGTCGTAGTCGCGGGTGCTCGGGGAGAGCACCTCGACGACCAGCTTCGCGCTGGTGGCGAACTTGTCGGTGTGCGCTCCCTCATCGCAGACGACCATGATGTCCGGACAAACGAAGTGGTTGGCAGCCTCGACCCGCAGCTTGAAACCGTGCTGGTACACGCGACTTGGGCCGGGTCCAAGATGGGCCCGCAGGGCGAAGGCGATGTTGAGCGCAATGTCACCGTGACCGCGCGCGTGCCCCGTCATCGCGACGACGCTGCCGTCGCGGTACTCGTGGGTCTCCTCGCTCGTCTCCTCGAAGGCGAGGTACTCCTCGACGGTCATGCGTTGTGCTCGCGGGAGTGTTTGGGCGGCTTCCATGTCGTGAAGTATAGCCCACGGTGGAGGTGAAAGGAACGGGGCCGTACCACGTCAGGAGCCCGAGAAGCTGCTATACGATCCAATGATGCCAAGCGTGAGCCCCACCACCCTCACCCATGCAGTCGCCCTGCTCCTCGTCTGCCTTCTCGCCGCCTGCGGAGGCTCAGAATCGGGCACACCGCCCGCCACCACCGACGCTGCGCCAGCCGACGCACCGGGCGGCTCGGACGGCGCGACTCCGACCCTGCCCGACGGCGCCCCGGCCGCAGACACCCCGCAGGCTGCCGCCGACGCCACCACACCCGGGCGCGAGGGCTCGCGCTACCAGCTCGAGCTGAGCCTCCCCGCCAACCGCGAGATGACCTTCAGCAACGACCTCGACGAGGTCCCCAACGCCATCGTCTTCGGCTCCACACACATCGCGCCGGCCATCTCGCTCGCGGTGCGCGACACCCGCTACGACCCGGCCTACGCGGTCATCACCCTCGACTTCGGCATCATCTCGGGCTCGCCCCAGCACCCGGTCCAGACGCCGGACAAGGGCGAGTACCTCTTCGGCGTGAACCCGCCCTCGCTCGAGGTGAACCTCGAGGGCATCCCCTACACGTCGACCACGCTCGGCGCCGAGGGCAAGATCGTCCTCACCAACTTCTCCACGACCATGGGGGGGCTGGTCGACGGCACGATCTCGGGCACCCTGGAGCAGGTCACGACCAGCGCGACCAAGGGCAAGATCGGCGTCGAAGGGAGCTTCCGGATCATCTTGCCCAAGCCCCAGGGGGGCCCCGGCTCCTGAGCCAGGCTTCGGCCCGGAGACAGCGCGTGCGGATACTACACACCTCGGACTGGCACCTCGGGCTCTCGAGCGGGCCGGTCTCCCGCCTCGAGGAGCAGCGGCGCTTCCTGTCGTGGCTCGCCCAGCACATCGCCGGCGCAGAGGTGGACGCCCTCGTCGTGGCCGGCGACGTCTTCGACGGCGTGCAGCCTTCGGCCGAGGCCCAGGCGCTGTACTACAGCTTCCTGGCCGAGCTTCGCTCCTCCGGCGTGCGGGACGTGGTCGTCGTGGGCGGCAACCACGACTCTCACTCCCGCCTCGAGGCGCCCCGTGAGATCCTGGCCGCCTTCGACGTGTACGTCGTGGGAGGCCTACCGAGCCACGAGGGAGGTCTGGACGCCCTGGTCGTGCCCCTGCGCCGACGCGGCTCCGAGGAGGTCGACGCCGTGTGCCTGGCCGTGCCCTTCGTGCACGAGTACCGCCTCGGCGTGCGCACCACCGACCTGGATCCTGCGGCCGTGGCGGAGGCCTTCGAGCAGCGCTTCACGGCGCTCTACGCTGGCCTCGCCGACCGCGCCGCCGAGCTCTTTCCGGGGCGGCCGATGATCGCCACCGGGCACCTGGTCCTGGGCAAAGCGGCGCCGGGGGACTACCTCAACGAGATCCACCAGGTGGGCTTCATCGGCGGGCTGCCGGTCTCCGTGCTGGACGAGCGCCTGTCCTACGCGGCGCTTGGCCACATCCACCGCGCCTACCCGGTGGTGGAGGATCGCGCCTGGTACAGCGGCAGCCCGGTCCCGGTCTCGGTGAGCGAGGCGGCGGTGGCTCGCAAGGTCCTGATCGTGGAGCTCGACGGCCCCGGGCAAGCCTCGATCACGCCGGTCGAGGTGCCGCGCTTCCGGGATCTCACAGAGCTCGAGGGCAGCCCCGACGAGATCATCTCCTCGGTCGAGGGCATCACGAGCGACGCCGCCATGCCGCCCCTGCTCTTCCTTCGTGCTCTCCTCGAGGCGCCCGAGCCCGGGCTGCGCGAGCGCCTCGAGGAGGCCCTCCGCGGCTTCCCCGAAGAGGAGAGGCCTCGTGTGGTCGAGATCCGGGAGGTCTTCGCCGGCTGCGCCGCCGAGGAGCCGGAGAGATCCCCCCCGCGCCTCGAGGAGATGAGCGTAGGCGAGGTCTTCGCTCTCCTCTGCCGGGCCCAAGGCGTGGGAGAGGAGAAGGCAGCGGCCTTGAGCGGAGCCTTCGAGGAGCTGAGGTCGATGGCCGAAGAGGACTTCGCGGCGCTCCTCGAGGAGGCCGGCGGCGGCCCGGAGGCGGAGGCATGAGGCTGCACCGCGTCCGCCTCGTGAACCTGAACAGCCTCTACGGCGAGCAGATCGTCGATCTCGACGCCGATCTGCAGAGCCCCCCCCTCTTCCTCATCCAGGGACCGACCGGCTCGGGCAAGTCGACGCTCATGGACGCCGTCAGCCTCGCGCTGTTCGGGCAGACACCGCGTCTCGCCGAGGAGAAAGGCCGCGAGGACTCGGACCCCCGGCACGTCATGTCCTGGGGCACCGGCGAGTGCCTCGCAGAGCTGGAGATCTCGAAGCTCGGCGAGGACGGGCGGCGCGAGCGCTACCGGGCGACCTGGAGCTGCCGCAGGGCTCACAGGAGGCCCGAGGGCGCCTTCCAGTCACCCGAGCGCAGCCTCGAGCGCCTCTCGGAGGAGGGCTCCTGGGAGCTGCTCTACTCGGGGAAGAAGAAGGGCGAGGCGAAGCAGTGCTTCAAAGAGATCCTCGCGGGCTTCGAGGTGCACGACTTCCAGCGCTCGATGCTCCTGGCCCAGGGCCAGTTCGACGCGCTCCTCAACGCCAGGGCGAGCGAACGCGCGGCCATCTTGGAGCGCCTGACGCGCACGGGCGAGTACAAGGAGATCGGCGAGCGGGCGGCTCGCCTGGCCGGTGCCCACCGGGAACGCCTGAAGGCCCTCAAGGCGGCCCGCGACGAGATAGGGGCGATCGACCCGGAGGAGCTCGAGGAGAAGGAGGCTGAGGAGAAGGCCAAGGCCGAGGTGGTCGAAGGCAGGCGCAAGGAGCTGGGCGCGCTAGAGGCCGTCCGGCGCTGGCTCGAGGAGCTCGACCGGGCAGACGAGGAACTCGGGAAAGCCCGCAAAGCGGTGGGCGAGCTCGAGGAGCGACGCGAAGCTCACAAGGAGGAGCTCGCGGCCCTCGCCGAGCACGAGCGATGCCGTCCGGGCTTCGACGCCGCCGACGCCGTGGGCGCGCACGAGCGCACCATCGACACGTGCACCAGGGACCTGGAGAAGCTGGCCGGAACCCTGGTGGAACAGGAAGCCGAGCTGAAGAAGGCCACGGAGGCCTCCAACACCCTCCGGGCACGGCGCGACGAGGCACGGCGCCTCTTGGTAGCGCTCAAGGCGGAGGTCGACACGACCCTGTCCCGCGCGAAGGCGCTGGAGAGCGCCGATGAGGAGGAGAAGCGGGCAGAGAAGGTCGAGGCGAAGGCCCGAGAGGCCGCGGAGAAGGCAGCGAAGGAGCGGGAGAAGGCCGAGCTGGCCCACGCCGGTGCGGGAGAAGCCCTGCGCAAGGCTCGCGAGGCGCGCGGGGAGCAGGAGCAGCTCGCGGAGCTGTCCTCGGAGTGGGAGGAGCTGCGGGCCCGCCTCGACGACGTGATTCGGCGCGCAGAAGATCTGAAAGAGGAGACCGAACGCATCCGGAAGGCGGGCGAGCTGCTCACCGGCGCCAGGGCCGAGATCGACGCCATCTCCAAGGAGCTGGCGGCCGTCGAGATCGAGCAGGTCGCGCCCGCGCGGGTGACTTCAGAGGAGGCGCGCAAGGCGCTCGAGGAGGAGCTGGACGGCGAGGCCTTCGAGGGGCTGCGCGCCGGGCTGCGAGACGAGAAGAAGACGATCGAGCTGCGGGTGGAGGCGCTCGAGGCGACCGCGCGCGCTCTCTCGGAGCTCCGGAAGGCAGGCTCGGAGCACGGGCGCCGCGAGAGAGAGAAGAAGAGCGAGCAGGAGGCTCTCGTAGCAGAGCGGAAGAAGGCGGCGGACCTGGAGACGGAGGCGGCGGCGGCCGAAGCTGCCGTCGAGACGGCGCGGCTCGACCACGAGCGGCTGCGGCGCGTCGCAGACCTCGCCGAGCACCGCGCCGGCCTCGAGCCCGGAGAGCCGTGCCCGCTCTGCGGCGCCCCCGAGCACCCGCACGTCGACGATCCCGAGCACCTCCTCGACGACAGGCGCGTCGAGGCCGAGGTCTCGGAGTCGAAGAAGGCCCTCGACGGCCTCGAGAAGCGGGCCCGGACGACGAGGGACGCCAGGGCCGCGGCAGGGGCAGCCGTGAAGGCCGCCGAGGAGCGCCTGCTCAAGGCCAAAGAAGAGGCCGAGGCCGCGCGCCTGAGCGTGCTCGTCGCCGAGAAGGCGCTGGCGGAGAGCCTGCCGGGCAGCGGCCTGGCCGCAGACTGCGACGCCGCGGAGTGCGTCGAGGCCATGGACCGCAGCGCCAGAGAGCGCAGGGGGCTCGAAGAGCGGCTGACCCGCCTGGAGGCGGCGTGGGAGCTCGCCAGGCAGAAGAGGGAGGCGCTCGACGAGCTCGAGAAGGCCCTGGTGGAGAGGAGGCAGGAGCACGAGGCGAAGAAGGCCGCGAGCGAGGCAAGGCAGGAGGAGCTCGAGCAGGCCCGGCGCAGGGCAGAGGAGACCGAGGCAGAGATCTCCGCGGCGAAGGCCGAGCTCCGGCGCCACCTGGACGCACGCTCCGTCGAGGCCGGCTCGGCGGAGCCGGCTGACTGGCGAGAGGCCGCCCGCGCCGCGGTCGCCGAGTGGAACGGGCTCGTCGAGGCGGTCAAGGCGGCGGAGGCCGAGATCCCCGTGGCGGAGCAGCGAAGGGAGGCTGCCCGTGAGAAGGAGGGGACGGCGAGCGATGCCCTCGCCGAAGCGAAGGAGGAGCACCTCCGGCGGCGCGCCGCGCGCGAGGAGAGCGAGGAGCAGCTGAAGCTCGCGCGCGCCGCGATGCTGCGAGCCTGGCGGCGCGTCCTCGAGGGCGATCCCCCGGGGGAGGCGGCCGAGCGCCCGCAGGGAGAGGCGGCCCCGGGCGATCTGGTCGTCTCACAGGCGAAGCAGGTCGAGGCGCTCGAGGATCGGGCCGAGTCGGCCGCCCGGGCCGCGGAGACCGCCAGCGGAGCGGTCGAGGGCACGAAGGGCCGCATCACGCAACGGGAGAGCGACGGCGAAAAGGCGCGCGACGAGCTCGGGACCGCCAAGGACGTGCTCGAAGAGGCCCTCGCCGCGCTGGGTCTGGCGGACGCCGCCGCCCTGGACTCCCGGCGCCTGGCCGCGGAGCGCCACGAGGAGCTGGCCGGGCGGCGCGACGCCCTCGAGCGCGCCGAGCGTGACGCGGCGACGAACCTCTCCACCCGCACGGAGATCCTCGAGGAGGTCGAGTCGCGGCGGCCGGAGGGCCTGGAGGAGGAGGTGGACGAGGAGGCCCTCGGAGAGGCCCTCGAGGCTGCGAAGCTGTCCTTGGGCGAGGCCCTCCAGGTCCTCGAGGCGGCCCACGACGAGGTCGTGCTCCTGCAGGAGAAGCAGCGCCAGGGGGCGGACGCCCAGGAGTCCCTCGATCAGGCGAGGGAGAGGGCGAAGATCTGGCTGCGCCTCCACGATCTCATAGGCGTGGGAGATGGCCAGCGCTTCAAGGACTTCGCCCAGTCCCTGAACCTGGACCGCCTGATAGGCGGGGCGAACGTCCACCTCGCGCGCCTCTCGCGCCGGTTCCGGCTCGTGCAGGCCCGCGACGGCGGCGGCTTCCCCACCTTGGAGTTCTCCATGCTCGACCTCTACCAGGTCTCCGCCGAGCGGGCCGAGCGAGGCCTCCCGGGCCGAGAGCGCTCCCCGCGGACGCTCTCGGGGGGCGAGCGCTTCCTGGTGTCTCTGGCCCTGGCCCTCGGCCTCTCAGACCTGCGCACGCACACGCTCCCCATCGAGACCCTCCTCCTCGACGAGGGCTTCGGCACGCTCGACGCCGACACCCTCGACACCGCCCTGAGCGCGCTCGGGCAGCTCCACGCCGGCGGCCGGCAGGTCGGGATCATCAGCCACGTGGCCGCGCTGCGGGAGCACATCCCGGCCCAGGTGATAGTCAAGAGCCTCGGTAACGGGCGCTCGTGCGTGCGGGTGGCGCGTTGAGGGGAGGGCGGCGGCCCGGCGCGCGGAGCGCGCGGCCGGGCACGGGCAAGGGCACGGGAGGAGCGCGTCGCGCGGGGCGCGGGCGCTCCTAGGCCGTGACCGGCAACCTCACCCGCGGCCCCGGACGCACTTCCAGGTATCGCACGCCGCGGTATATCTCGCCGTCGACCACCGGCTCGATGAGCTGGTCGCCGAGGCACTCCACGGTGAGGCGCGTGCCGCTCGTCTCGAGCAGGCCGGAGCGGGTGAGCGGGCGCCCGAGCAGCATGTTGGGGATTTCGGCGACTATCTGGTGTGGCTCGGCGTCGCCCAGGATGAAGTGCAGGCGGCCGGCCTGACGGGCGAGGTGGAAGCACCTGACGACGCCGCCGAGGGAGATGTCGATGGAGCCGGCGCAGATGGCGGCGAACTCCTCGCACGCGACGGGCTGCCCGTCGAGCTCGACCTTCGCCTTGATCTTGGGGAACTGGACGGCCGCCGCCCGACACGGCCACGCCATCTTCGGGCGCAGCGGACCCGGCACGAGCCTGTCGGCGCAGATGGTCGCGGCCATCTTGGAGATCTCCTTTACGATGGTCGGCGCGTGGGGGTCGTCGTAGGCGTAGTAGCGGTCGAAGAAGGCCTGGGCCACGCCCGCGGCGGCCAGCGCGAAGCCCATCATCTCGAAGGGCTCGTCCTTACCGTCCTTGCCGGCGCGCACACCCTCGAGGTGCAGCGAGTCCACCCGGATGGTGGCGCAGGGGCGGGAGGTCGCTACGCGGTCGACGAGCTCGGTGCAGATCTCCTCGGCGTGGCCGCGGATGCCCGCCTTGCGAGCCACGAAGTCGATGGTGCCGCCGTTGGTGGGGGTCACCATGACCTTGTCGAAGATCTCCTCTCCAAAGACCTGCAGGCCTTCGTTCAAGAGCCAGTGCAGGGTGCCGTCTCCGCCGTCGCTCACCCAGGTGTCGACACCGTCGCGGGAGAGCTGCTCGAGGGCCGGGGCGATCTCGTCTGTCGTCTCGGTCCGGATCACCTTCCCGAAAGGCTCGACGAGGTTGCGGAGGCGCTCGGCGCGGTGCGTCCTGGCGCGGTTCTTCCGGCTTGTAGGGTTGGTGATTACACCGATGCGGCCCATGTTGCCCACCTCTGCTGCCCCTACTGCTCCGGCCCCAAGCCGGCGTCGTCGGGGAGGCGCCGTTCCCTTACCTCTTGGAGCAGGCGCTCTGCAAGATCTGCCACGCTCATGGCCCCAAGCTGCTCACCGGAGCGCGCGCGCACGTTGACCGTCCCGTCCGCGACCTCGCGCTCGCCGACGATGCACTGGTAGGAGACCCGCTCGAGCTGGGCCTCGCGGATGCGCTTGCCGAGGGTCTCGTTGCGGGCGTCAGCCCGCGCGCGAAGCCCAGCGTCGAAGAGCTCCTTGGCGACGGCTTCGGCGTACTCCTCGAAGCGCTCGCCTACGGGGAGCACGCGCACCTGCTCGGGGTTGATCCAGAGCGGGAACTTGCCGGCGAAGTGCTCGATGCAGATGCCTATGAAGCGCTCGATGGAGCCGAGGATGGCCCTGTGGATCATGACGGGCCGGTGGCGGTTGCCGTCGTCGCCCTCGTAGCTGCAGTCGAAGCGCTCGGGCATGGCGAAGTCGAGCTGGATGGTGCTGCACTGCCACGAGCGCCGCATGCAGTCGCGGATGTGGAAGTCTATCTTGGGCCCGTAGAAGGCGCCGTCGCCGGGGTTGAGCTGGTAGTCGAGGCCCTTGCGCTCGAGGGCACCCTGCAGCTGGGCCTCGGCGTTCTCCCACATCTCCGCGCTCCCGATGCTCTTCTTGGGGCGCGTGCTCAGCTCGACGTGCACGTCGTGAAAGCCGAAGGCCCCGTAGATCTTGTCCACGAGGTCCATGCACGCGACGACCTCGTCTTTGATCTGCTCGGGCCGGCAGTAGACGTGGGCGTCGTCCTGCATGAAGGCCCGCACGCGGAAGAGGCCGTGGAGCACGCCGCTCATCTCGTAGCGGTGGACCTTGCCGAACTCGGCGAGCCGCATGGGCAGGTCGCGGTAGGAGCGCCGCCGCGCCCGGTAGACGAGCACCCCGCCGGGGCAGTTCATGGGCTTCACGGCGAAGCCCTGCTCGTCCATCTTGGTGAAGAACATGTTGTCTTTGTAGTTCTCGTAGTGGCCGCTCTGGTGCCACAGGCGGTCGTGCAGGATCAGCGGCGTGCTGATCTCCTCGTAGCCGGCCTCACGGTGCAGCTCTCGCACGAAGTCGATGAGCGTGTTCTGGATGACCATCCCGCGCGGGTGCCAGAAGGGGAAGCCTGGGCCCTCTTCCTGGAAGGAGAAGAGGTCGAGGTCCTTCCCGATGCGCCGGTGGTCGCGCTTCTTGGCCTCCTCGAGGATGCGCAGGTGCTGCTTGAGCTGCTTCTTGTCGGGGAAGGAGATCCCGTAGACGCGCTGGAGCTGCTCGCGCTGCGGATCGCCGCGCCAGTACGCGCCGGCGAGCTTCAAGACCTTGAAGGCCGGGATCTGGCCGGTGTGCTGGATGTGGGGCCCGCGGCAGAGGTCTCTGAAGTCCCCCTGCTCGTAGTAGGAGACCTCGCCTCCTTCGCCGACCTCGTCCGGGTCCACCGACTCGATGATCTCGCGCTTGAAGCGGTTGTCCTCGAAGACCTCCAAGGCCTCGTCGCGGGGCACGTCGTGGCGGCGCAGGGGGGTCTTGCGCTTGATGATCTGCTTGGCCCTGTCCTCGATGGCCTTGAGATCCTCGAGGGAGAAGGGCTCGTCCTTGTAGAAGTCGTAGTAGAAGCCCTCCTCGACGACCGGCCCGATGGTGGGCTTGGCGTCCGGGAAGAGCTCGACCACGGCCTGGGCGAGCACGTGGGCGCTCGAGTGGCGCATCACGTGGAGACCTTCCGGGTCCGACCACGTGATCAGCCGCACCTTCGCCCCGTCCGTGAGCGGCAGGTAGAGGTCTTTGATCTCTCCGTCGACCTCCATGGCCACGCTCGCGCGCAGCAACCCCGGAGAGATCGACGCCGCGAGATCGGTCCCGGTGCTGCCGGCGGGGAGCTCCTTGAGGGAGCCGTCGGGCAGGCCCACTTTCAAGAGGTCGGCAGGCTGATCGGGGGCGACGGACATCGCTCTCTCCTTGACTCAAGGTGCCGAATCGGCCGCGGGAGCGTGCCATCCCGCAGCCCCGATGTCGACCCATCCGCCGGGGACAGTCCCCAAACCGAACCCGCCGGGGACAGTCCCCAAATCGACGAAACCGCCGGGGACAGTCCCCAAACCGAAACTTCAAATCGAAATCGAAACGGGACTGTCCCCAAATCGAAACCTCACCTACGCAAAAGTGCAGAAGAGCCCCTTTTGGGCGCGCACGCGGTTCTGGTATGAGCACTGCTCGCTCACCGCAGGCTACGAGCCTTGGAGGACTCCATGCACCACCCGAGCCAGGTCGCGCGCGCGGCTATCGTTGTTGTGTGCTTCTTCGCCCTGTCGTGCACCGATAGCGGCGACGGCACGACCCTCCAGACCGCCGACACGAGCGGCTCCGGAGGCGGGGGCGCGGCGGTCTGCGGCAACAACAAGGTCGAGACCGGCGAGCTCTGCGACGGCAACTGCCCGAACGACTGCGACGACGGCAACGCCTGCACCGACGACACCATGAGCGGAGCCCCGCCCACCTGCAACGAGCCCTGCGTCCACCAGGAGGTCACGGAGTGAGGCGTCGAGGACGGATGAGCCCCC
>CAZQPP010000165.1:13535-14760 GCA_964594295.1 uncultured Myxococcales bacterium
CTGCAACGCGCGCTGCGAGCACGTGGCGGTGACGGGCTGTGGCGTGAGCGACGGCTGCTGCCCGACGGGCTGCGACAGCAGCACCGACCCGGACTGCTCGGCGACCTGCGGCAACAAGGTCGTCGACTCGATGGAGACCTGCGACGGCAACTGCCCGGCGGACTGCAACGACGGCAACGCCTGTACTACGGACACCATGACCGGTGCCGCGAGCACCTGCAACGTGGCCTGCAGCCACCAGCAGGTCTCGGAGTGCAACGGCGGGGACGGCTGCTGCCCGGCGGGGTGCAACAGCAAGACCGACACGGACTGCTCGGCGAGCTGCGGCAACGGCGTCGTCGAGGCTGGCGAGACCTGCGACGGCAACTGCCCCGGCGAGTGCAACGACGGCAACGCCTGCACCCTCGACAGCGCTACCGGCAGCGCGGCCAACTGCAACCTCTCGTGCACCTACCAGGGCATCACCACCTGCAAGCACGGCGACGGGTGTTGCCCGGCCGGCTGCTCCCTCGCAAACGACTCCGACTGCTCGGCGAGCTGCGGCAACGGCGTCGTCGAGGTCAGCGAGACCTGCGACGGCAACTGCCCGGCGGTCTGCAACGACGCCAACGCCTGCACCGCCGACTCGAGCACCGGCAGCGCGGCCAACTGCAACCTCTCGTGCGTGCACCAGTCCATCACGACCTGCACCGACGGCGACGGATGCTGCCCGGCCGGCTGCAACGCCCGCACCGACTCCGACTGCTCGGCGAGCTGCGGAAACGGCGTCATCGAGGCCGGCGAGACCTGCGACGGCAACTGCCCGGCCAGCTGCAACGACGGCAACTCCTGCACCGTGGACGCGCTGACCGGCTCGGTCGCCAACTGCAACGTCGCCTGCAGCCACCAGACGGTGTCGAGCTGCGAGCACGGCGACGGCTGCTGCCCGGCAGCCTGCTCGGCCAACAACGACTCCGACTGCTCGGCGAGCTGCGGAAACGGCGTCATCGAGGCCGGCGAGACCTGCGACGGCAACTGCCCGGCCAGCTGCAACGACGGCAACCCCTGCACGCGCGACGACAAGACCGGGAGCATCGGCAACTGCAACGTGGCCTGCACCCACCAGGCCGTGTCGTCCTGCGCCCACGCCGACGGATGCTGCCCCGCCGGCTGCAACGCCAACTCGGACAACGACTGCTCGGCGAGCTGCGGAAACGGCGTCATCGAGGCCGGCGAGACCTGCGAC
>CAZQPP010000165.1:14860-15109 GCA_964594295.1 uncultured Myxococcales bacterium
GGCAACTGCCCGGCCAGCTGCAACGACGGCAACTCCTGCACCGTGGACGCGCTGACCGGCTCGGTCGCCAACTGCAACGTCGCCTGCAGCCACCAGACGGTGTCGAGCTGCGAGCACGGCGACGGCTGCTGCCCGGCAGCCTGCTCGGCCAACAACGACTCCGACTGCTCGGCGAGCTGCGGAAACGGCGTCATCGAGGCCGGCGAGACCTGCGACGGCAACTGCCCGGCCAGCTGCAACGACGGCAAC
>CAZQPP010000166.1:0-15097 GCA_964594295.1 uncultured Myxococcales bacterium
CGTCGGCCTCGTAGGGCAGCTCCTCGCGTCGCGCCTCCCAGCGCTTGCAGGTGGCGAAGGCGGCGTCAATGCCGACCTCGGCGCGCCAGTCGGGCGCCACGGGGAAGCCCAGGGACTTGAGCAGCTCGATGCGCGAAGACTGCGTGGGGAAACGCTCGTCGGGGTCGGCCCCGTCTGCGAGCTCGAGGTGGGAGACGTGGTAGAGGAAGGCCGTGATGCGGCGGCGCGCCACCTCCGCCGGGTCCTGGAGGCGAAGCCCGCCCGCGGCCGCGTTCCTCGGGTTGGCGAAGGGCTCCTTGCCCTCGTCGAGCTGGGCCGCGTTCAGGGCCTCGAAGCTCTTGAGCAGGATCACGGCCTCGCCCCGGACCTCCATGCGGGAGATGCCCGAGGCCTCGGCGTCGAAGCTCAGGGGCAGGGCGCGGATGGTCCTCACGTTCTGCGTGATGTCGTCTCCGACCCTGCCGTCGCCCCGGGTTGCGCCACGGACGAGGCGCCCGTTTTCGTAGAGAAGAGCGACGCCAGCGCCATCGAGCTTGGGCTCGACTACGTAGCGGAGGTCGGCTCCGGGGAGCTTCTCGAAGAAGTCCGAGTGTGTCGGTGTGCCCTCGTCGTCGAAGAGCCCCGGTTGCTCTGGAGCATCTTTGCGCGGCCGCTTTTCGTCCTCCTTGGCTCGTTTCCTCCAAGCCTGACTCTCGTTTCCAGCTTCGAGGAGCTCGAGACTTTCAAGGAGCGACACGTGGAAGAGCCGGAGGTCGAGCCGGCTCACCGCGTTGTCGAGGCTGAGCATGGGCGCGAGGTGCTCGGCCTCGGGGAACTCCTTGACCAGGCCGGCGTGGATTCGCTGAGTGGGTGAGTCCTCGCTCACGAGCTCCGGGAAGCGCTCCTCGAGGCTCTTGAGCGAGCGGTAGAGCAGGTCGTAGTCCGCGTCCGCGACGAGGGGCTCGTCGTGCACGTAGTAGTGGTGCTCGAAGAGCCGCAGCGCCGCCACGAGCTCCGGCAGCCACCGCTCCGCGTCCTCGCGCGTCATCCGGCCCGGCGCCCGCGCGCCGGCGCGCAGCTCCTCTATCCAGCGCAGCGCGTCCCGGCCGAGGCGGCTCGCGTCGGCTGGTGTCGCGTCAGACAAATCCGATCGGAGTCTCGCCGGCCTGCTTCTGCTCCTCGGCCGGCGCCTCCTCCCCCGCAGGCTTCTGGAAGCGGTCGAGGATGCCGTTGATGAAGCTCCCGCTCTCCTCGGTGCCGAAGGCCTTGCCGAGCTCGATGCCTTCGTTGATGGAGACGTTGCGGGGCACGTCGGGCACGTGGAGGATCTCGTAGATCGCCATCCTCAAGATGTTGCGATCTATGATGTTCATGCGGTGCAGGCGCCAGTGGGCGGAGACCTCGGCGAGGGCCTCGTCGATCTCCTCCTTGTTGGCGAGCACGCCCTCGATGAGCTGCTTGGCGTAGGCCTGGGCCTTGGGCGGCAGCCTCCAGGACTCGAAGTGGTGCCGCATGTGGGCCGGGAGCTCGGGCACGCCGAGGTCCGCCTGGTAGAGCAGCGTCATGGCTGCCTCCCTGGCGCGCCTCCGGAGACCGGGGGGCCGGCCCTTCTGTCCGTTGGGCGTGGGGTCGCTCATGCGTCGAGGCTTTCGTCGAGGCTCTTGAAGAGGTTGGCCATCTCGATGGCTGCGACGGCGGCGTCGAAGCCCTTGTTGCCTGCCTTGGTGCCGGCCCTCTCGATGGCCTGCTCGATGGTGTCGGTCGTCAGCACGCCAAACGAGATCGGCACGCCGCGCTCGAGGGCGATGTGCGCGATCCCCTTGCTCACCTCGCTGGCGACGTAGTCGAAGTGAGGCGTCGCTCCCCTGATCACGGCCGCGAGGGCGATGATGGCGTCGGTCTGGTTCGGCAGGGCGACGCGGCTCACCGCCACCGGCAGATCGAAGGCGCCGGGCACGCGCAGCACGGCGCTCTGCGAGATGTCGGCCCCATGGCGCCTCAGGGCGTCGAGGGCGCCTTCGAGCAGGCGCTCGGTGATCAGGTTGTTGAAGCGGGAGACCACGATGGTGAAACGTAGTCCCGTCGCGTCGAGGTGGCCTTCGTGCTCGCGGGGCTTGGCTTCCATTTCAACGATCCTGTCGCAGGAGATCGAGCAGGGAGTCGCCCGAGGGGGCGGGCGGCGCGGCGTTCCCTAGCATGCGCGCCACATACTTGCCAATGAGGTCGGTCTCGATGTTCACCTTCGCGCCCGGCCTCAACGCGGGCAGGTGCGTCACCTCTCGTGTGTGCGGGATGAGCATCACGCTGAAACGCTCGGGGCCAAGGTCGGTGATGGTCAGGCTGACGCCGTCGATGGCCACCGAGCCCTTCGGCACCATCTGAGCGGCCAGGGCCTTGTCCACGCGGAAGCTCAGGTCGAGGGCGACGCCGCGCTTCTTGCGCTCGACGAGCACGCCGAGGCCGTCCACGTGGCCCGCGACGAGGTGCCCGCCGAGGCGGTCGCTCAGGCGGAGGGCGCGCTCGAGGTGGGCCTCGTGACCGGGGCGGGCTTCTCCGAGGGTGCTGAGGCGCAGGGTGTCGTGGCCCGCCGAGAAGGTGAAGACGGGCTCCCCGCCGGGGGCGGAGGAGAGCTCCTCCGCGGTGACGCAGACGCCGTCCACCGCGATGCTCTCCCCGATCTCGAGGTCGGACCACTCTCCCGTCGCGTGCTCTGCTCCCGGAGCCTGCACGCGGGCGCGGAAGCGGCGACCCGAGGCGACGCTGTCGGCTCGCTCGATGATGCCGATGGCGCGGATGAGCCCGGTGAACATGGCGACCTGCTCCAGTACGATGGAGCGGCCATACCGCAGGGGGGGTGGAGGGGACAAGCTCCAGTGTCGCTTGACGTGCTCTCTCCCGCCGCCCACGATGGTCGCGTGAGCATGTCGAAGCTATCTCGGGCTCTGGTCGGGTGTCTGGTCGTGTGCGCCATGGCGTGTGCATCCGGGACGCAGCCCATCGACAGATCCTCGCGGACCGTATGGCTGCCGGGCACTCCGGCGGTGGAGATCTACACCGCCGCCCGCTACGTGATGCAGGCCCACGGCTCGGTCACCCTCGACGACCGGAACAACCGCCTGATCGAGGGCGCCTACGGCGACTTCGGGGTGAGGATGTACTTCCCACCTGAAGGCAGCACCTTCACCCTGACCTGCACCCACCCGGCGCCGTGGCGCTCGGGCACGGTCCCAGCCGAGGCTTGCCTCGACGACCTCGAAGGCGAGATCAGGTCGCAGCTCTGAGGGCGGCCTTCTGTCAGGGCGCCGTGCTGCAGGCGCAGTAGTTCTTGCCGTCCGAGCTGGTGTAGCTCCCGCAGTTGCCCGACAGGGGCGCCGTCGACGAGCAGGTGCCGCTGCTGCTGCAGGCGGGCCGGCACCGCAGCGGTGAGCTCGATCCCGAGCGCCGGCACTTGGTGCCGCTGGGGCACTCGGAGTCGGCCGTGCAGTCGTCGCACATGCCGAGGCAGGCGGTGCAGGTGTTGCAGACCTTCTCCTCGCAGCGCTCGCCCTCGCCGCAGTCGCTGTCGTAGACGCACTCGTAGCACCTGTTGCCCGAGCACCTCGGCAGCGAAGGCGGGCAGTCGGCGCTCTCGACGCACTCCACGCAGCCGCGGGAGGCGTGGCAGACCGTGTTGCCGCTGCAGTCGTAGTCGTCCCGGCACTCACGGCAGATCCGCGATATGCAGAAGGGCTCGGGGCTGCCGCAGTGCACGTCGGTCTTGCACTCCACGCAGCGGTTCTGGTCGCAGACGCCGAGGCCCGGGGTGGTGCAGTCGGAGTCTCCACGGCACTCGACGCAGACCTCGTCGAGGCACACGTCCGATCCCGCGCAGTGGGAGTCGCTCAGGCAGGGCACGCATACGCCGCGCTTGCCCGACGGAGGCGACTTGCAGGCGTTGAGGCCCCAGCCCATCGGGCAGTCGGCGTCCGCGTGACAGAA
This sequence comes from uncultured Myxococcales bacterium, assembly GCA_964594295.1. GTDB lineage: Bacteria > Myxococcota_A > UBA9042 > UBA3505 > UBA3505 > CAZQPP01. The sequence continues at coordinate 3,958 of CAZQPP010000166.1, forward strand.
GTAGTCGTTCACCGTCGCATCGCAGATGGAGGGCAGCGGGATCGGGAAGCCCACGCCCTCGTAGGTGGCTCCGGGGATGCAGCAGATCACCTTGTTCTGGAGGCCGAGCAGGTCCGCGAGGGTGCCGCAGAAGTGGCCGGGGGTGCAGCAGCTCGTGTAGCCCGATCCGGAGGGGCTGCAGGACTCGAAGCAGGTCCCGCCGCCGATCGGCAACGGGAAGTCGAGGGCCCCGTGACAGTCGAGGTAGCCGGTGCAGTCGCCGGCCTCCCCGCCGCACTCCATGCCGACCTCGGCCGAGAGGTCTCCGCCCGAGACACACTCCGGGCGCGGCGCACACTTCTGGCCGTTGCAGTTGCCCGAGGCGCAGTCCTCGTCGGCGAAGCAGCCTGCGGCGCCGGGTGGGGCGCAGATGCCGTTCTGGCAGACGTTCTCTCCGTAGCAGTCGCCGCAGGAGACCCCGCAGATCGGATCGGCGCCGCACTGCCGGCCGCTGCAGTCGGCCGCCGCCGGGCAGTTGGGGCCGGTGGTCCTGCAGTGGCCGTTGTCGCAGTGCTGGCCGGCGGGGCATTGCCCACAGGACTCGCCGCAGACCGGGTCTTCGCCGCAGTTGCGCCCCGAGCAGTCCTTGTCCTGAGGGCAGACGGGCCCGCGGGGCACGCAGGTCCCGTTCACGCAGTCGTGGCTCGCTGCGCACTGGCCGCAGGAGACCCCGCAGACAGGATCGTTGCCGCACATGCGGTTGGTGCAGTCCTTGTCATCCGGGCAGAGGGGCCCAATCACCTTGCACTGGCCGTTCTCGCAGGCCTCGTTCGCGGCGCACTGCCCACAAGAGAGGTTGCACACCGGGTCCTGCCCGCAGGTGCGACCGGAGCAGTCCTTGTCGTCGGGGCAGACGGGCTCGGTGGAGACGCAGTGCCAGCTCTCGCAGACCTGGCCGGTGCCGCACTCCCCGCAGGAGACGCCGCAGGTCGGGTCTCTGCCGCACTGGCGTCCGTCGCAGTCCTTGTCGTCGGGGCAGGCCGGGGGCTCGGCGCTGCAGCTGCCGTCGATGCAGAACTGGCCTCGCTCGCACTCACCGCAGGACGCGCCGCAGACGATGTCCGGCCCGCACTGGCGTGTGCTGCAGTCCTTGTCGTCGGGGCAGACGGGCCCGGTGTCGACGCACTTGCCGGCCTGGCAGTCCTTGGACTTGGGGCACTCCCCGCAGGGCAGCCCGCAGACCGGGTCGAGCCCGCAGTCGAGGCCGTCGCACTTCTTCTCGTTGGGGCACTTCGGTCCCGCCGGCACGTCCGGTGTGGAGGTGACGTCCGGTCCCGCGGCGACGGAGGTGCAGCGACCCTGGTTGCAGATCTGCCCGCCGCTGCAGTCAGCGTTCTTCGTGCACCCCGGCAGCACCACCTCGCAGACGAAGTCCTGCTTGTTGCACGCGGCCGGCCCGCAGTCCGCGTCGCTGGTGCAGATCTGCCGGCAGGCGTTTCCCACGCAGCGCTCCCCGCCCGCGCACTCCCTGTCGGCCGCGCAGAACTTCAGGCAGACGCCCTGCACGCAGACGTTGCCGCCGGCGCAGTCGGTGGAGACGGAGCAAGCCCCGGTGCCCGCGCCGCCCGACGCGACGTCGCTTCCGGCAGGGCCGAGGCCCGGCCCGTAGGCACCACCTCCTCCGCTCTCGCAGGCAAGGCAAAGGCAGGCAAGGGCGAGGATCGCTCCGAGCGACAGGGGGCGGAAGGCAGCACGCATGGCTGGCCTCGAGAATGCTGGTTGCGAGAATCCCCCAAGGCGGCCTTGACGGGGCGCAGACGCTACTCATAGGCCTCGCCAGGGTCAAGGGTCTTCGGGTTGCGGAGCCCCCGTCGCCGGCAGGCGGCGGATCGGGGGGTCGTGTATGCTGCCGCCAATGAGTCCCGCCCTTCGCCTGACAGCCCGGTCCCTGATCCTCTCCGCGCTCCTCGTGGTCTCCTGCCAGGCCGAGGAGGACCCGGCGGAGGCGCCGGCAGACTCGACGGGGCAGGTCGACGCGAGCGCCCCCGCGCCGGGCGGCGATGACCTCGGCAGCTCCCGCGATGCTGGCGCCGCCCGCGACGCGGGGATGCCCCTCGACGTCGCGGGGGTGGACGCCGGGCCCGCGGCCCCGGACGCCAGAGACGCGGCCGGGCCTCGAGACGTGCGCGAGAGGCACAAGCTCGACGATCTGCTGCGCTTCAACCACGCCCAGGTGCTCGGCACCCACAACAGCTACCACGTGGCCTCACCCACCACCGTCCCGCAGTGGGATTACACCCACCTCCCGCTGGACGAGCAGGCCGCCTGGCAGGGCGTGCGGCAGTTCGAGCTCGACCTCTACTGGGACCACGGCAAAGAGGACTGGAAGGTGCTCCACGTCCCCTACGTGGACAAGGAGACCAACTGCTACGTGCTCGGGGACTGCCTCGGCGCCCTGAAGGGCTGGAGCGACGAGAACCCGGCCCACTACCCCCTCGTCGTCATGATCGAGCTCAAGGAGTCCTTCAAGGCTGACAAGGCCACCCTGATGCTGATGCGCCTCGAGGAGATAGTGCTCTCGACGTGGCCCCTCGAGCGCCTGCTCACCCCGGACCTCGTGCGTGCGCAGCACGCGAGCCTGAAAGAGGCGATCGAGGAGAGCGGCTGGCCTACCCTCGGCGAGCTGCGCGGGCGCCTGATGGTGGTCTTCCACACGGGCGGGACCTGGCAGGCCGCCTACCGCGGGGAATCGGATTCGAGCGAGAACCTCCTGCTCTTCCCCGACGCCAGCGGGAACGGGTCTGTGCCCTACGCCGCCTTCCACGCCGTCAACGACCCGCGGGAGGCCGACAGGATCGCGACCCTCGTCGACGCGGGCCACGTGGTCCGCACGCGGGCCGACGCCGACACCTACGAGGCCGTGGCAAACGACCGCCGCAGGGCCGACGCCGCCATCGCGAGCGGCGCGCACTTCATCAGCACCGACTACCCCCGCACCGAGCCGGGAGAGGGCTACGGCGTGATGATCCCGGGCGGGATGCCGGCAGGCTGCAACCCGCGCACGGCTCCGCCGGAGTGCACGCCCGAGGCCGTTGAGTGAGAACGTGGACGGACGTGTAGTCACGCCATTGCTCCTGCTGCTCCTCTGTGCCCCTTCTTGTGACTCGGGTGGCGGAGGTGGAGACTCCGAGTGCACCTGGCTCGCCCGCGACCTCTGCCAGCGCCGGGTGGAGTGCGGCGCCGTGGCCGCCGCGGAGCAGGCCGACTGCGAGCTGAGCCAGGAGCTGGTCTGCGCCTCCTTTTGTGAGAGGCCCACCAGGGCGGCATTCGGCGCGATTCTCGCCTGCGCTGAGCGGATCGCGGGCCTCGCCTGCGATGATCTGCCCCCCTGGGAGCACCGCGGATCCGTCTGCCCCGAGCTTGTGTGCGAGAAGGCCATCGGCGGCGACCCCGCGCTCAACGAGGAGTACTTCGGCGGCTACACCCCCGCTCACCTGTCGGCGTGCAAGGGGAGCGGCGGCGACGTCGAGATAGGCGGGCGTGTCGCGACGCGCCTCTTCCGGGGGATTGGCGTCACGGAGGAGGACCTGCGCTATCACACCAGGGGCCTTCAGCGTTTCTTCGAGCGCTACGAGCTCTGGTTCCACGTCGACGAAGCGCCGGCGCAGGTGGATCTGTCGGCCTTCATGTCCGCGACCCGCGAGGAGCTGGAGAGTGCCGCACGCGCCGCGGGGCTGAGGCCCGACGTCGAGCCCACGCCCCTGCAGAAGGAGGCCTTCTTGAGGACCCTCACCGATCTGGTCTTCAAGGACGCCAAAGGCTTCCTGAGACAGCACGCCCAGCCGCCCGCGCGGCGGGTGAACGTCGTGGTCCTCGAGCGCTTCGCGGACGAGGAGATCGAGGGCCTCGTGCCGCCCTTCCTGGTGATCGGCGGTCTCGGCATCTCGCCGACCCTGCTCCAACGCAGCGAGGACCAGCAGGCGACCGGAGATCTTCGCCGCATGCTCGGTCTGCCCATGAGCTTCACGCCGACGCTCTTCGTCTTCGACGAGCCGATCCGCGAGCACGTCGCCTACCCGGACGAGATCGTCGCGCACGAGATGGGTCACGCCCTCGGCCTCGCCCACACCGACGAGCGGGGCAACCTGATGCAGGAGTCAAGCGACGGGAAGTGCCTGCCCTGGCTCTCGAAGGAGCAGGCGGGCCAGCTCGTCGGAGTACAAGCCCTCGCGCGGCTTTGGGCCGGGCCGAACGCCCTCCTGTTGCCGGACCTGTTGCGGTCCTTCGTCGATGGGGCGACGGGCGGCGAGCTCTAGGCGTTGCGGCCCGAGGCCGTCCTCACTCCGGCTTCCTGGCCCAGCTGATGAGGCTCACTCCGAAGGGCAGGCTCGCGAGGCGCAGGAGGTAGCGCTCGACCGCGATGGTCTCCTCGAGCACCCGGTTCAGCGGCGCCGGCATTGGCTTGAGATCGCTGTCGATCACGTCCTGGTCGGCTCCCGGGGTGGGCTCGTCGCGTCCGCGGCGCAGCAGGCGGACGGCGGCGATGGGTCCGAAGAGCAGGGCGTTGTAGTAGGACACCCTGCGCACCTCGAAGCCGGCGCCCGAGAGCAGGGCCTTGAGGCCCCTTCTGCGGTAGCGGCGGTGATGGCCGAGGGCTTGATCGTGGCTGCTGAAGAGGAAGGGCCAGGCAGGCACCGTGGCGATGAGCGAGCCACCCGGCCGGAGCGCATGGAACATGCCCGCGACGGCCTTCTCCGGGTGCTCGAGGTGCTCGAGCATGTCCAGGCACAGGGCGAGGTCGAAGCCACCTTCGCCCAGCGGCAGCTCCTCTGCGTCGGCCGCGACGACGCCCGCCCTCGGCGCCCGCGTCTTCGCCAGGGTCAGGGCGAGGGGCTGCGCGTCGAGGCCGACGAGTCTTGGGGAGTCCGGCAGCCAGGCCATGGTGGTTCCGGGGCCGCAGCCGACGTCGGCGATGTGCAGCTCCTCCAAGGGCTTGTCGGCGGCGCGTTGGGCCCAGTCGAGGATGACCCGGCGCGTGCCGCGGAACCAGAAGTGTCCGTCGGCCGCGTCGGCCATGCGCTGGATCTCTTTGGACCTCAAGGGCTCGCCGCGGGCTCAGTCGGAGATTACGGGGAGCTCGAGGGGGCCGGCCTCCTTCATGGCGGCCTCGATCTCCTTGCGGGTCTTGGGGCAGGCCGCGGTGAGGTTCTGGTGGCCCTTCTTGGTCACGAGCAGGTCGTCCTCGATACGGATGCCGATGCCGCGGAAGTGGTCGGGGGCCTCGACGTCGTCCGCGCGCACATAGAGCCCGGGCTCGATGGTGAGCGCCATGCCCGGCTCGAGAGTGCGCGGCTTGGCGCCGACCTGGTAGCGCCCGATGTCGTGCACGTCGAGGCCGAGCCAGTGGCCGGTCCGGTGCGGGAAGTAGCGCTTGTAGAGCTCCTTCTCGATGATCTCGTCTTTGCCCTGGTGGAAGAAGCCGAGGTCGTGGAGGCCGCGGGAGATGACCTTGACGGAGGCCTCGTGGGCCGCGTCCTGGCTGGAGCCCGGCTTGATCTTCTCCATGGCGGCGAGCTGGGCCTCGAGCACGAGGTCGTAGAGGTCGGCCTGGGGAGTGCTGAAGATGCCCGAGACCGGGTAGGTCCGCGTGATGTCGGCGGCCATGCAGTCGATCTCGCAGCCGGCGTCGACGAGCACGAGGTCCCCGTCCATGAGGTAGGCGCGGTTGGAGTCGTAGTGGAGCACGTTGGCGTTGTTGCCGCCGGCCGCGATGGTGTTGAAGGAGGTCCCGTGGCCGCCGTAGGCCCTGAAGCCGAACTCGACCGCCCCCTGGAGCTGGGACTCCATGATGCCCGGGGAGACCGAGCGCATGCCCAGGATGTGGCCCTGCACCGCCGCGTGGGCCGCGCGCCGCAGGAGCTTGATGTCGTGGGGGTCCTTCACGACCCTCAGCTCGCTCATCTTGTCCGCGAGGTCGAGCCAGGTGTTGGGCCCGGTCGCGAAGAGCCGGGGCTTGAGCCAGTGCCGCCGCCCGAGGGCGATGAGCTGCTTGTCGAGCTCCGCGTCGCGGCCGAGCTCGTAGGCGATGTGGTCGACGTCCTTGATGAGCTCGCCCACCTTCTCGTCGAGCTTGTCGATGGTGATGGCCTCGTTGACGCCGTAGCGCTGTACGGCCTCCTCGGGGCTGATGCGGCGCCCGGTCCACATCTCGAGGACGGGGTCCTTGGGCTGCACGAAGAGGATGGCGAGCCTCTCCTTGCCCTTCTTCTTCATCACCAGCAGGCCGCTCGGCTCGGTGTAGCCGGTGAGGTAGTGGAGCGTTGAGTCCGGCCGGAAGGGGTACTCGGTGTCGGCGTTTCGCACGAGCACCTTGGACCCCGGCACCACCACGAGGGTGTTGTCCGGCAGCTCCTTGAGGAGGCGGTTTCTGCGCTTGTCGTGTACGGAGATGGGGACGCGTGCCACTAGACTGTCTCGAAGCAGTTGAAGAAGTAGGCGGTCTCGCGCGCGGCGCTGGTCTCGCTGTCCGAGCCGTGGGTGGCGTTGCGCTCGATGCTCTCGCCGTAGAGCTTGCGGATGGTGCCCCCGTCGGCCTTCTCGGGATGCGTGTCCCCCATGACGTCGCGCCAGCGTTTGATTGCGCCGTCGGCCTCGAGGACCATCAGGACCACGGGGCCCGAGGTCATGAAGGTGCAGAGGCTCGAGAAGAAGGGGCGCTCGCGGTGCTCCGCGTAGAAGCCCTCGGCCTGGTGCCTGGTCAGGACGACCTGCTTGAGGCCGACCACCCGGAAGCCTTCCTCCTCGACGCGGGAGATGATGGCCCCGGTCAGCCGCCGCTCGGTGGCGTTGGGCTTGATAATGGCAAGGGTGCGCTCGAGCATGGGCTGTCTCCTCAAGATCAGAGTAGCGCGCGGGCGCGCGCGGGCAGGGGAGGGCTATACGGCATTGGCGTGCGTCAGCCAACATGCGGCTAGGTGGTGAGGCCACATAGCCGGGGCTCAATGAAGCCGACCGCGCCGCGGAGAGCACGTCTGCGCCCGGAATTAGCGAGCGGCGCGGCGGCTTCTCGAGCCCGCCCGCTCGGCGTGCTGGCGTCGCCCTGGCAGTGAGTGTATGGGTGCCCATCGAATCGGATCGCACGACGAGGGGGACCGCGCATGCTTCCCGACAGATCTCTTGCCATCCTGGTCGCCTGCCTCGCGCTTGCCCTTTCGGCCTGTGGAGAGGAGGGCGGGGCCAGTGCCCCGGACGTGGCCGTCGACACGGATCCAGGGCCTGGTGCTACCGACCGCGGTCCGGCCGACGATGTTCCCACGGTCGATCCCGGGCAGACCGGTCCGGGCGCGGACACTGGAACCCGGAGAGATGCCGGCCTCGGGGACGCCGATCCCGGAAGGCCGGACCTGTCGCCTGCCAGGCCTAGCTGCGAGGAGTACTGCGAGCTTCAGGCGGTCTGCGGCGGCGAGCATCGCATCTACGAGAGCGAGGCGACGTGCCTCGAGGTCTGTCTCGACCAGGCGGGCTGGCCCGCGGGCAGCTACGCCGGAGATCAGGCCGACACCATCGGCTGCCGCCTCGCGCAGCTGAAGCTGGCCGAGGCGAGGGAGGACCCGGAGAGCTACTGCCCCGCGGCCGGGCCGACGGGTGGCGGCGTCTGCGGAAGCCTCTGCGAGAGCTACTGCCGGCTCGCAGAGCGCAACTGCAAGGGCACCAACACCCTCTACAGCGGCGCCGTCGACTGCAACATGGCCTGCGCGGGGCTGCCCGAGGCCGGCACGGCGGAGAGCCTCGAGGGCAACACCGTCGAGTGCCGCATCGCCCAGCTCCTGCTCGCCGGTCAGGGTGGCGACGGCAGCGCGGCGAGCACCCACTGCCCCATCGCCTCGGCCGAGGGCGCGGAGCCTTGCGTCGGCCACGAAGGGGAGGGCTGCGAGCATCCGATCGTGGTGGAGTCACTCCCATTCCTGCGCGAGGGCAGCACGGTGGACGGCCCAAACAACTTCCGTGTCCCGGAGGCGGGTTGTCCGACCCTCCACGGAGGAGCCGGGGCCGGCTCCCCTGACGCGCTGTACGTCTTCACACCCGAGCAGGACGGCGTACACAACATCGTGCTCGACTCCGTCTACGACGCCCTCGTCTACGTGAGCACCGACTGTGAGCAGCTCGAAGGGAGCTGCGTCGCGTCGAGCGACCGCGACGGCGAGGAGCGAATCCGCCTCGAGGTCACGGCCGGCACGGACTACTTCATCATCGTCGACGGCGCCAAGACCACCACCAAGAGCGGCTCCTTCACGCTGGCCGTGAGCGAGCCCTGCCTGCCTGCCTGCGAGGCGAAGGACTGCGGCCCCGACGGATGCGGGGGGAGCTGCGGTAGCTGCGGAGAGAGCAGCGTGTGCGGGCCAGGCGGCCAGTGCATCCCGGGCAGCGAGATCGAGGGCAACACCTGCGAGAAGGCCCTTGAGGTGGGCACGTTGCCTTTCAACGCCGAGGGGGACACGACGGTCGCGACCAACGACTTCGCTTTCTCCGAGGCCGTCTGCCCCGGCGAGCAGACCTACATGGGCCAGGGCTCCAACGACCACGTCTACCGGTTCGAGCCCGCGGCCGAGGGGGTCTACGAGGTAACCCTCGAGGCCGACTTCGAGGCCGTGCTCTACGCCTTCACCGACTGCTCGGACGTGGACGGCACCTGCCTCGCAGCGGACGACAGCTTCACGGGGATGAGCATCTCGGTGCACCTCACCCCACCCGCGGCGTACTACTTCGCCGTCGACGGCTGGACCCACGACTACAACGAGGCCGGCGCCTACCGCATCTCCTTCGCCGAGCCCTGCCTGAGGCAGTGCCAGGACAAGGACTGCGGCCCGGACGGCTGCGGCGGCTCTTGCGGTGCGTGCTCCGAAGACCAGGTCTGCGGCGCCGCGGGCACCTGCCTGTCAGCCCGTGAGGTCGAGGGGAACACCTGCGCGCGTGCCTTCGAGATCGGGGCGCTGCCCTTCGAGGCGAGCGGCGACACGTTGGGCGGCGCGACCGACTCCTACCACACCGACCAGGGCGCCTGCGCCGGCCTCGAGCGGGCCTTCGGCCTCGGCTCCGGGGACCAGGTGTACCGCTTCGCGCCCGGCACCGGCGGCGACTACGAGATCCGTGTCGAGGCGAGCTTCAACGTCGGCCTCTACGTGGTCACCGACTGCGCCGACGTGGCCGGGACCTGTGTCGTCGCCCGCGACCACGCGCACGCCACCGAGACCCTCGAGCAGACGCTGGAGGCAGGCAAGACCTACTTCGTCATCGTGGACGGCACCGGCAACACCGGCGGGGCCGAGGGCACCTACACGCTGACGGTGACCGAAACAGAGTAGGGCCCCCGGCGCGACCTCCGGGAGCCGCTACCTCGCTACTACTCGCAGCCCGGCCCCGCCGACGGCAGGTTGAAGCACTCCCCGTCGCCGCAGAAGTCCAGCGTGCAGGGGTCTCCGTCGTCGCACACTCCGAGCAGGCCCGCGCAGACGCCGGCGAAGCAGCGGTCGTCCTCGGTGCAGGCGTTGTCGTCGTCGCAGAGCGTGCCGAGGGGGAGCGCGGTGTTCACGCAACCGCCGGCGGTGCAGGTGTCCTCGGTGCAGGGGTTCTCGTCGTCGCAGGCCGTCGGGCCGAGCGGGGTGTGCACGCAGACCCCGTCGACGCAGGCGTCGGCGGTGCAGGCGTCGTCGTCGTCGCAGATGATGTCGCCGCCCACGCACTCGCCGTCGATGCACTCGTCGCCGGTGGTGCAGGCGTCGCCGTCGCTGCAGGCGCTGCCGTCAGGGGCGTCCGCGGTGGCGCAGGCGCCGGCGCTGCAGAAGTCTATGGTGCAGGGGTCGCCGTCGTCGCAGGTCAGCAGCGAGCCCGCGCACTCGTTGCCCGAGCAGACGTCGTCCGTCGTGCAGGGGTCGCCGTCGTCGCAGTCGCCGCCTTCTCCGACGCCGATGTACCAGCAGTGGCCCATCTCGCAGGCGTCCATCGTGCAGGGGTCGCCGTCGTTGCATGGGATCTGCGCGCCGACGCAGGCGCCGGCGAGGCAGCGGTCCTGGAGGGTGCAGAGGTCGCCGTCGTCGCAGGGCGTGTCGATGCCCACGAAGGCGTACTGGCAGCCGCTGGGCGAGCAGGAGTCGATGGTGCAGGGGTTGTAGTCCTCGCAGTCCATGACGAGGCCCATGCACACGCCGTTGTTGCACATGTCGTCCACGCTGCAGGGGTTGCCGTCGTCGCAGGCGATCACGCCGGGCATCGGGTCGTGCATGCAGGCGCCGCCGGCGCAGGTGTCCTCGGTGCAGACGTTGCCGTCACCGCAGTCCTTCGGCGCGCCCGCGCAGGCTCCGGTCGCGCAGTTGTCGGCGACGGTGCAGGCGTCGCCGTCGTCGCAGGGAGCGTCGCTCTCGTGGGGGATGCTGAAGCAGGCGCCGTCGCTGCAGCCGTCGACCGAGCACGGGTCGCCGTCGTCGCAAGCGAGGGGCAGGCCCGTGCAGGTCCCCTCGGAGCACCAGTCGCCGGCGGTGCACTCGTCGCCGTCGTCGCAGGGCAGGGAGGGCACGGCCGGGGTGTACCAGCAGCGGCCGTCCTCACAGTGGTCGTCGGTGCAGATGTCGTCGTCGTTGCACACCGCAGCGAGGCCGACGCAGATCCCGAGGGTGCACTCGTCGAGCAGGGTGCAGTCGTCGCCGTCGTCGCAGGAGGCGCCGTCGTCAAGGGGCACGCTCTCGCAGAAGCCGCCGTCGCAGCTGTCCGTGGTGCAGCTGTTGCCGTCGTCGCAGTCCATCGGCGCCGCGACGCAGCCGCCGCCCATGCACTCGTCGCCGACGGTGCAGGGGTCGCCGTCGTCGCAAACGGTCGGGTTGGCCACCGGCGGGTTGTGGCACATGCCGTCGGCGCAGAAGTCGTCGGTGCAGAACTCGCCGTCGTCGCAGTCGACGAGGGCACCCATGCAGGCGCCGGCGTTGCAGGCGTCTCCGAGGGTGCAGTCGTCGCCGTCGTTGCAGAGCGTGCCGGCGACGGAGTTGTCGTTCACGCACCCTCCCGCGACGCACGAGTCGTCGGTGCACGGGTTGCCGTCGTCGCAGTCCATCGGCGCGCCGGCGCTGACGCCTTCGAAGCAGGCGTCCTCGACGGTGCAGTCGTCGCCGTC
>CAZQPP010000167.1:0-14968 GCA_964594295.1 uncultured Myxococcales bacterium
TCCACGGTCCGGGAGCGGCTGTTTACATTGAGAGCCCACCTGAGCAGAATACGCATAGCCCCTCGTCGCCATGCGCCCCCTGCCCTACTTCACCCTCCTGATCGTCCTTGTGCCCGCCTGTGTCTCGGTGCCGGGGACGAGGTTTGCGGACTCGGCGGAGGTCTCGGCCGCGGATGTGGAGCATGCGGACGGAGGCGCGCTGGCGAGCGACGACGGGGGCGCGCCCCAGAACGCCCCCCCGGACACGGGGGTCGACACCTCCCTCGCGGAGCCTGCCGATCCCGGCCCTGCCGAGCCCGACGACGCCGAGGTCGAAGGGGGCGACGAGGAGGATTCGGGCGAAGGGTCCGACAGGGACGCAGGGCCGATCTGCCCCCTCGGGGAAGGAAAGTGCCTCGGCAACGAGCACCACTACTGCGAGCCCGGCTCGGACGAGCCGAAGGTAGTCACCTGCGAGCCCTCGACCGCCTGCGTCGAGCGCACCTGCGAGGACGCGCTCGGGTGCGTGGAGGAGCCGCGCGACGGGGCGGCCTGCGACGACGGCGACGCGTGCACTGCCGGCGACGAGTGCTCGGCCGGGGAGTGCCTGCCGGGCGCCACGAAGCTCGCCTGCAACGACGAGAACCCTTGCACCGAGGACTCCTGCCTGCCGGAGTCCGGCTGCTCCTATGAGCCGATCGACGACCTGCCTTGCGACGACGGGCTGCCGTGCACGCGGGGGGACCGCTGCGCCGCCGGCGAGTGTGTAGTCGACGAGAACTGGTGCGACTGCCTCACCCACGCAGACTGTGGCGCGCTGGAGGACAGCGACCCCTGCAACGGTACCCTGCACTGCCACGAGTTCCTGTGCGTCGTCGACCCGGCCACCGTGCCCGACTGCACGCACCTCGAGCCCGGCGAGTGCGAGCGGGCGGCGTGCGTGGCCCCGGGCGGCACCTGCGAGATCGTAGACGTCGGCGACGGCACCCCCTGCGACGACGGCGACCTCTGCACCGACGGCGACTACTGCATGTCGGGCACCTGCCGCGGGAAGATCGGCGTCATCTGCGACGACGAGAACCCGTGCACCGAGGACTCCTGCACGGGCGACGCGGGGTGCAGCTACAAGCTCGCGGACGGACCGTGCAGCGACGCGAACGTGTGCACCATCGGCGACAGGTGCGCGGGCGGCGAGTGCAATCCGGGACCGGTGGTCGACACCTGCGACGACCAGAACCCCTGCACGAGCGACTACTGCGACCCCGGCCTCGGCTGCCAGCACGAGGACCTCGACGTGGCCTGCGACGACGAAGACGAGTGCACGACGGGCGACTGGTGCGTCGCGGGCACGTGCACGGCGACGCCCCGCGAGTGCTCGGACGGCGAGAGCTGCGATGCCGGAGTCTGCAGGACCGCCTACCCGCCGCCGCCCTACGGCGTGCTCGCGGGCGACATCATGGCGAACCACGGCTTCATCGACCCCGAGGACGAGTCGGAGGTGAGGATCGCCGAGTGGTTCGGGCGCGGGAAGATCCTGCTCATCACCTTCAACGCCGGCTGGTGCATCGTGTGCAGGCGGGACACCTCGCTGCTGAACGAGTGGATGGACGTCTACGGCCCGGACGGGCTCGAGATCCTGTCGATCCTCTACGAGACCAACTCGCAGGCGCCGATCACCTCGGCCTTCTCGAGCTGGTGGAAGCGGGCATACGGCGTCCGCTTCCCGCTCGTCCGCGACGACACCTACGAAGGCGAGGACGGCACGGCCGAAGGCGGCGTGCTCGCAGACTACGTCGAGCCCAACACGCAGCTCCCCGAAGGCACCTTCCCCGTGACCATGGTGGTCTGCACGGCGGACATGAGGATCATCCACGCCGACGTCGGCTTCCGAGACGAGGAGGAGATCTTCCCGCTGGTGCAGCGCTACCTCTACTCGGTGGACTGCGCGACGGAGTAGGCGCGCGAGCCAGCATCACAAGCACAACAGCCCCCGGTTTGTTAGCCTGCGGTCGTCAGTCCAGGCACGAGGTCGAGATGGGCGAGCGACTGCGGCGATTGGGTATCGCGACCTGCGCTGTGCTGCTCGGCGCGTCGGCTCTCGCGGCGTGCACGGTGTCCGTGCCGGCGGGGGTGCTGGGAGCCGTCCTTTCCCTTGCAGCCTTCGGGGCGCTGATCGCCGGCTTCAGCGTAGGCGCAGCGGGGTGTGACGACGGCACCTCGGGACCGCGCGCCGGCCTGCGCGGATTGCCCCCCGACTCGGATCCCGCCGACCACATGAGAAGCCCCGGCTTCCACGTCTGCCTGATGCCACACGTGGACGAACCCTGGGGTGGGCCCGACCACCCCGCCGTCGGCGACTGCCTCGAGATCGTCCCCGACGGCTATGAGTGGGGTGCCGACGCCGCCACCGAAGCTTGCCTGGAATTCGACCCCGGTCCCTGCCTCGAGGACATCCCCGACGCCGACGACTCGGCTCCCGCTGACTCGGCGGCCGACGCCGATGTCGGCCCCTGCCTCAAGGTGATCCCCGACGCCGAGGACCCGGACATCGGCCCGTGCCTGCGGCCCGCCCCGCCCGATGTGGGCGGATGCCTCGGCGTGGACCCCGACTGGGGAGAGACCGACGACCCCGGCATGGAGCCTTGCCTCCGGATGATCCCCGACACCGAGGACACCGACGACTCCGACGTCGAGGGCGAAGACTCCGCCCCGACCGACGAAGGCGCGGGCCGCGCGCCCGGGCCGAGCCAGCCCGGGCAGCCCCAGGCCCCGTCCGCCTCCTGGTCGAGCTCCTTCGCGCGCATGATGGAGCGTGGCGCCCTGCCGCCGGATGTCGCAGAACGGCTGAGAAGGCGTCCGCCCCGTCGAGGATGAGTTGGCGCCCAGGGCCGGCGCGCGCCGACCGCGGATTTGCTATGCTCCGGGCTCCCCGAGAGCGTTGAGGTCGACATGGGAAAGCGTCTGCGGAGGATGGGCATCGCGACATGCGGCCTGCTGCTGGCCGGTTCGGTGCTGACAGCGTGCACGGTCTCGATTCCGGCAGGGCTCTTCGGTGCGCTCCTGTCGCTGGCGGCCTTCGGGGCGCTGATCGTCGGGCTCGGCGTGGGCACCGCTGGTTGTGAAGAGGACTCGGCCAGCACGCCGCCCATCGGGCCGTGTCTGAGCACCTTGGGCGACCTTGGGCGTTGCCTGACCGTCGACGCGACAACCCAGGACCCCGGTGTCTCGGCCTGCCTCTCCGACGCGGGCGTCGGGCCCTGCCTCCAGCCACCGACGGACCTGGGCCCCTGCCTCTCGCGCATCTTCGACGAAGGCACGTGCCTGCAGCCGCCACCCGACGTGGGCGTCTGCCTCGGGCCTCTCCCGCCGGACGCCGAGGAGCTCGGGGACGAGGCCATGACCCCCTGCCTCTCCATGCTGCCGCCGGACGCCGGGCCCTGCCTCTCGGTCGAGCCGCCGGACGCCGAGGAGCTGAAGGACGAGGCGATGACCCCCTGCCTCTCCATCGAGCCACCCGACACGGGACCGTGCCTCTCGGTGGAGCCCCCTGACGCGGGGCCCTGCCTCTTGCCGCCTTTGGACTTCGGCCCCTGCCTCGACATGGTCCCGGACGCAGACGACTCCGACGCCGACGGCGAGGACTCCGACGCCGAGGAGGAAGAGGACGTCATGGGCCCCTGCCTGAGCCCGCCCTACTACCCGCCCGACGAGGGCGCGAGCCGCGCTCCGGCGGCGGACGAGGTGCCGGCCGAGCAGGTCGCCGCCGCTGGCTGGTCGAGGTCCTTCGAGCGCCTCGTCGAGCGCGGCGCCCTGCCGCCTGACGTCGCGGAGCGGCTGAAGAAGCGCCCGCCGCGCCGAAGCTGAGGAGCCGCCGAGCTTGTCCGTCCTCGAGCCGGACGAGGACGTGAAGGTCCCCAGGCTCGACATCGAGCTGACGACCGCCTGCGACCACCGCTGCGCCCACTGCTACAACGTCTGGGGTGCGGCCGACGGCGAGCCTCAGGCCGGCTACCCGAAAGGCCAGCTGCCCACCAACGACCTGATCTCCATGATGGGCCGGGTCGTGCGGCAGAGCGGCGCGCGCCACCTGACGCTGACCGGGGGCGAGCCCATGCTCCGGCCGGACGCCATGGAGATCGTCGCCGCCGCCTGCGCGCTCGTACCCTCCGTGCAGGTGGTCACCAACGGCAGCCACGTCACCCCGGACACCGCGCGGCGCTTCCGACAGGCCGGAGTGCGCTCGGTGCAGCTCACCCTGCTCAGCGCTGACCGAGATCGGCATGACGAGCTCAAGGGTGTCGTCTGCTACGACGACACGGTGCGCGCCGCGGTCGACCTGCGCGAGGCGGGCGTGCCGATCCAGGTCTGCTTCGTGGCCACGAGCCGCAACGCGGGAGAGCTCCCCGGGGTGCTCGAGCTCTGCTACGTGCTCGGCGTGCGCCACCTCGCCTACAACCGCATGAGCCCCGCCGGCGGCGCGGTCACGGAGATCTCGAGCCTGATGCCGACGGTCGAGCAGGTGGAGCGCGACCTCGCCGCATCGGAGCGCATCGGCCGGCGCTTTGGCGTCAAGGTCTCGACGGCCATGCCCATCCCACCATGCCTCGTCCGCATCGAGCGCTACCCCTGGGTGCGCTTCGGCTTCTGCAGCACGGGGACCCACACCCCGAACCTCACCGTCGACGCCTTCGGCAACGTGCGCAGCTGCAACCTCTCGAGCAGGGTGCTCGGCAACGTGATCGAGCAGGAGTGGGCGGAGATCTACAAGGACCCCTACCCGACAGACTTCAGGACGCAGCTCCCCGAGATCTGCGTCGGCTGCGCCTACGAGAAGAGCTGCAACGGCGGCTGCAAGGAGAGCGCGCTGGCCACCTTCGGCGACCTGCGCCACCTCGAGCCCTTCATCCACTTCGCGCGCAAGGGCGCCTGATGCCCGAGCGCGACAAGGCAACCCCCGCCGTCCTGCTCCTGAGCCCGGGCATCATCAAGTGGACGGACTCGGACTTCGGCCTCCCTCACCTCGTCAGCATCGGCGGCTACCTGCGGGAGCGCACGGGGGTGCGGGTCGAGATCCTGGATCTCGGCTACGAGGGCGGCGACCACGCCCACCTCCAGCGCACCCTCACAGAGATCGAGCCCTTCCTGCTCATCGGGGTCTCGGCCTACTCGAGCTTCGACTACCTGCGGGTCCTCACCCTCGCGCGCTTCTTGAAGTCGCGCTACCCGCGCGTGCCGCTCGTCACGGGGGGCTACCACGCCAGCGCGCTCACCGGGGACATGGTCTTCGAGGGCTCACCTTTCGACGCGGTGGTCGCCGGCGAGGGCGAGCTGCCCATGGCCCGCATGGTGGAGCGCCTGCTCGGCGGTGAGGACCTCGACCGGCGGGTCTGGGGCCCCGAGACCGTGGAGGACCTCGACTCCCTGCCGCCCTACCGCTGGGAGCTCCTCGACCGGTATTGGCCGCGCGCATACCAGCTCGGGCGCAAGATCCAGATCTACCTCTCGCGGGGCTGCCCCCACCACTGCGCCTTCTGCATGGAGCGCGCGAAAGGGGAGTACCGCTGGCGGGCATACAGCCCGGAGCGCGCCGTCGACGAGCTCCGCCGCCTCGACGCCCGCGCCAGGCTGAGCCGCTGGGTCGTCAACGTCGCAGATCCCCTCTTCGGCTTCGCGCGGAGCTGGCGGCGCGAGGTGCTCGAGGGCATCGTGAAGGCCGGCATCGAGCCCCAGCAGTTCTGGACGCTGACCCGCTCTGACGACCTCGCAGACGAGGACGCGGCCCTACTCGCCCGCGCCCGCTTCAGCATCGGCGTCGGCCTCGAGAGCGGCAGCCCGCGGGTGCTCGAGATCATGAAGAAGCACCGCGACCCGGCGCGCCACCTCGCCTCCATCGAGAAGCTCGCCGGCCTCGGACGCCGACACGGCCTGACCTGGTCGACGAACATCGTGGTCGGCCACCCCGGCGAGACGGCCGAGAGCATGGAGCAGACACGGAGCTTCGTCGGCCGGCTGTTCGCGACCGGGGAGGAGACCCGCGGGTGGCTCTCGGTGGACCCCTTCCGGCTCTACCCGGGGTCTTTCGTGCACGAGAACATGGAGGACTACGAGCGCCTCTATGGCACCCGCTTCCGCCAGCCGCGCTGGTGGACCGCCTGGCACCGGGCGCCCGTGCTCGCCGAGCTCGTAGACCCGAGCGAGGCCCTGAGCTTCGAGGAGCGCGTGCGCTCCATGTACGAGGCCTACCCCCCGCTGGTCGCCGAGATCCGAGAGCGCTTCCGCGGCCAGGGCCGGGAGATCGATCGCGTCTTCGAGCGCAGCCTCGACGAGCAGGTCGCCCAGCTCTCCGATCCCTGGCGCGACAGCCTCCTGCGCACGGCCGCGGCCGCGAAGGCCGGCTCCACCGGCGAGGCGGGCGACGGCACGGCGCGGGGCGGCATCTCCTTGCGCCTCCCCTCGCTCCCCTTCGGCCTGAGAGTCCGGGACCCGCGCGCGCGCCGGCGGGAGGCTGCCGTCAGGCGCCTGATCGAAGACGGCGTGCTCCGCAGCGAGGCCCTCACGGAGGCGCTCCTCGCCACCGCTCCCGAGCGCTTCCTGCCCGAGCCCGCCGTGGAGGCCATGCTCCTCGACCGCTGCGATCGCCCCGAGCTGGAGGGCGGCACGCCGGGCTGGCTGGGAATCCGGGACGTGGCCATGGCCCTCGAGGCGATGGAGCCCTGCCCCGGCGACCGGGTGGCCGACCTCACGGCCGTCCACGGCTTCGTCGCCGCGCTGCTAGCGCGCCTCGTCGGCGGAGACGGCGCCGTGGTGGCGGTGCACCCGGGCCGCGGCGCCGGCGCGCGGCGTCTCGCGAAGACCCTGCGCGGACACCCGGCGGTCACCATCCTCAAGTGCTCCCCCACCGACCTCCGCGTCCTCGAGGGGCCCTTCGACGGCGTCTTCATCGGCGGCACCCTGCCCGTCCTGCCGCAGGGCCTCGGCCGCCTCCTCCGGGGCTCGGGGGGCCGCGCCATCGCCTTCCTCGGCCCGCGCTTCCGGCCGGTCGACCTCGTGTGCGCCGTGCGCGACGGAGACGAGCTCCGCCAGCGCGTCGTCGCGCGAGCCCGCGTGCCCGTGCTGGCCGGCCCCGGCGGCTGGGTCGCCTCACCGCGGCCGCCGGTGGAGGTGTCATGAGCACGAAGGGCGCGGCTGATGTCACCTTCGAGGGCCGGCTGCACGCGGCCCTGCACGCCCACGTCCTGAGCCACCTCGACCTCGGCGCGGACGCGGCGAGCCTCTTCGACTCGAGCCTCCCGGCGAAGCCCTGGGTGCCCGCGCTGCTCGAGGCCTATCGCCGAGCGCCCGGCCGGCTGGCCATCCAGTTCCTGCCGCTGCACACCGCAGACCTCGCCGAGGTGACCGAGCTCCTGCGCCGCGGCCCGCCGGCCGGTCTCCGAGACGACGCCGGCCGGCTCCTGCTCGAGCGCCTCGGCGACGCCATGGAGGCGGAGCTGCCCGGCTTCGAGGAGGACTGGCACGCCGCGGCAGAGGAGGCCGCCGCGCGCCGGGAGCGCCTCGCCGGGGAGCTGCGAGAGCCGCTGCGACACCTCCGCGAGAAGCTCTGGGCCCGCGTCACCAGGTCAGCCCCGCCCCTGCGTGTGCTGGACTGCCCGGCCCTCGGCTCCCGGGCACGAGGCATGGGCCTCGACCGCGGAGCGGACCATCTGCGCGTGGTCGCGGCCTCTCTCCACGGCCCCTGGCAGCAGGTGCTCTGCCGGATCTTCCACGAGGAGGTGCACCCCGTCAGCGACCCCGCCGCCTGGGCACCCTTCGCGGCCGCCGGGCAGGCCCGCGACACACGGGCGGGCACCGCCGGCCACCGGGTGCACGTAGCCGTCGAGCGCGCCGCCGTCGAGCTGGGGGCGCAGGTCGTGGCCGAGCACGCGCCCGAGCTGATGGGCGCATACTGCGAGTGGCGCGAGGGCGCGCGGAGCGGGCCTCGAATCTAGCGCGTTCCCGCCCTGAAAGTGGCCTTCCAGGGCGGGAGCCCGCTAGCCGTTGGCCGTTAGCCCTTAGCCGTTAGCCAAGCACCCGAAATCACTGCATTCCGACCAACAGCTAATCGCTAATCGCTAGCCGCTGCATCCTGGAACGCCAGTTTCAGGATGCGAACTAGCGCGGCCGCGACACCGAGCCGAATCGCAGCATGACCGCGGGCACGACCAGCATGTTCAGGGCGGTCGAGGAGAGCAGGCCGAACAGGATCACGATGGCCATGGGCGACTGGATCTCGCTGCCCGGCTGACCGGCAGCGAGGGCGAGGGGGAGCAGCCCGAGGCCCGAGGCCAGGGCCGTCATCAGGATCGGCGCGAGGCGCTCGGATGCCCCGCGGCGAACCGCCTCCTCGGGGTCCTCCACGCCCTCGGCGGCCGCGAGGTGCCGGATATGGGTGACCATCATGATGCCGTTGCGCGTCGCGATGCCGAAGAGGGTGATGAAGCCGATGATGGACGCGATGGAGATGATGCCGCCCGAGACGAGCACGCCGGCGACGCCGCCGATGAGGGCGAGGGGCAGGTTCACCATGACGAGGAGAGCGTCGCGAACCGAGGACAGGGCGACATAGAGCAGCAAGAAGATGCCAAGTATCACGAGCAGGCCGAGCCACATGAGGGTGTCGGCCGCCTGCTCGGCGGCCTCGTGCTGTCCGCCATACTCCACGTAGTATCCGGGCGGGAAGCTCACCGAGGCCTTCACGCGCTCCCGGATCGCCGACACGACTCCGCCGAGATCCGCCCCGCCGCCGACGTTACACATCACCACTATGCGGCGCTGGCCGTTCTCGCGGCCGATGCGGTTGGGCCCGCGGTCGCGGCGTATCTCGGCAAGGGACTCGAGGGGGACCCAGGCCCCGCCGGGGGTGGGGACCATGGTGCGGCGGATGGTATCCAGGTCTTCGCGGGCCTCGTCGGGGTAACGCACCACGAGGTCGTAGGCGTAGGGCCCCTCGAGCACGCGGGATACGACTTTGCCGTAGAAGGCCGCCTCGACGGTCTCGGCGAGATCGTGCACGCGCAGGCCGTGGAGCGCGAGGGCGTCGCGGTCGAAGCGGAGGGTGGCCAGGGGCAGGTTGGTCTGCTCCTCGACGGCGAGGTCGACGACGCCGGGCACGTCCGCCATCTGGGCGCGCACCTCCTCGGCGAAGCGACGCAGCTCCTCGAGCTCCGAGCCGAAGACCTTGACCGCGATGTTCGCCCTGGTGCCCGAGAGCATGTGGTCGATGCGGTGGGAGATGGGCTGGCCGATGATGACGTTGGCGCCGGCGACCGCGGCCAGGTCCGCCCTCAGCGCCGCGAGCAGCTCCGCCTCCCCGCGCCCACGCATCTCGAGGCGCACGTCTATCTCCGAGCCGTGGACTCCCTGGGCGTGCTCGTCCAGCTCCGCGCGGCCGGTGCGGCGCGAGGTGGACACGACCTCGGGCTGGCGGAGGAGGATGGCCTCGACGGCGCCGCCGATGCGGTTGGACTCCTCGAGGGAGGTTCCCGGGAAGGTGACGACCGCCAGGGTGAGGGCGCCTTCGTTGAACTCCGGCAGGAAGGAGCGGCCGGCGCGGGTCGCGGCGAGGGCCGCCACGATGACACCCGCGAGAGACAGCGCGAGCACAGCGGGCCAGCGCCTCAGGGTGAAGCCCAAGACCGGGTCGTAGACGGCTCGCAGCCACCTCACCGGGGCAGGCTCCACGCCGCTGCGCACTGTCCGGCTCGCCGGCAGCAGGAGGGAGCAGAGCACGGGGGTCACGGTCAGCGCGACGACGAGGGAGGCCCCGAGCGAGACCACGTAGGCCACACCAAGGGGCTCGAGCAGGCGCCCTTCGACGCCGTGCAGGAAGAAGAGCGGCACGAAGACCAGGATGATGATGAGCGTGGCGAAGACTATGGAACCCCGGATCTCCTTGCTCGCCTCGAAGACGACCTCGAGGACGGAGCCGCGCGCGCCGCCCTCGGGCCCGTCTCTCTGGCGGAGACGCCGGACCACGTTCTCGACGTCGATGATGGCGTCGTCGACGAGGGCGCCGACCGCGATGGCCATGCCGCCGAGGGTCATGGTGTTGAGGGAGGCGCCCATGGCGGAGAGCACGAGCACGGAGACGACGAGGGAGAGCGGGATGGCCAGGATGGAGATGAGCGTGGCCTGGCTGCTCAGCAGGAAGAGCCCCACGATGAGGATCACGAGCAGGGAGCCGTCGCGAAGGGCGTGGGCCACGTTGTCGACGCCGGTCTCTATGAAGTCGGCCTGGCGGAGCAGCTCGCGCACGAGCACGACTCCTTCGGGCAGGCTCGCCTCGATGTCGTCGAGGACGGAGTCGAGGCGCTTCGTGAGCGCGAGGGTGTTGACGCCCGGTTGCTTGCGGATGCCGAGCACGACGGCCGGCTCTCCGTTGACCGCCGCGTCACCGCGGCGCAGGCGCGTGCCCCTGACGACGTCGGCGACGTCGAGCACCCGAACGGGCGAGCCCTGCCTGGGCTTCACGACCGCGCGGCCGATGTCGTCGAGGCCGGTCACGCGGCCGAGGCCGTAGATCAGGACCTCCTGGCCGCCCTGCTCGTAGAAGCCGGCCGAGGTGTTCTCGTTGGTGGCGGAGACGGCGTCGACGACGTCTCGGAGCGTGACCCCGTTGCGCGCGAGGTCTGCGGGGCGCACGCGGACCTCGAGCTGCTCGACGCCTCCCCCCATGGGCACGACCTGGGAGACTCCAGGCACGGCGAGCAGTCGCCGGCGCACGTCCCAGTCGGCCAGGGTGCGCAGCTCGCGGGGCGATCGTCTCTCGGACCTGAGGGCGACGAAGAGGATCTCTCCCATGACCGACGAGATGGGCGCCAGCACGGGCGGGTCGATCTCAGGCGGCAGGGAGGCCTGCACGAGCTGGAGCTTCTCGGTGACGATCTGGCGGGCCCGGTAGATCTCGGTGCCCCAGTCGAGCTCCACCCAGAGCACCACGACCCCAACGGCGGTGGAGGAGCGCACCCGGCGCACACCCGCGGCGCCGTTGAGGACCGACTCCATGGGGAAGGTGACGAGGCGCTCGAGCTCCTCGGGCGCCATGCCGTGGGCCTCCGCGACAACCGTCACCGTCGGGGCGCTCAGGTCGGGGAAGACGTCCACCGACATGCGCCGGGCCTCGAGCACGCCCCACACGATGAAGGCCGCGGCGGCGGCGACCACGAACAGGCGGTGCTCCAGGGACCACCTGATGACGGCGTCTACCAACGTCGGTGTCATGGCGCGGAAATTGGTTGAGCTTTTTCGGCGAGCAATCGTCGTTCCTGGCTAGCGTTCAGGTTCTCGGAATACTTCACGTATTCCGAGAACCTGAACGCGCCGCCAGGGGAGGCGAGGGCCGGCGAAAAGCCAATCGAATTTGCGTGACAGGACACCAACTCCTCAGTGCGCGTGGCCGTGGCCGATGGAGTCCGTCGACGTGGACGCCAGCCTCACCGACCAGGCGCCCTCCGCGACCACCCACTCCCCCGGCGCGACACCTTCGAGGGCCTCGACGTAGCCACCGTCGCGGATGCCGAGCTTGACCGGGCGGCGGACGAAGCTCTCCCCGCCGGTCTGCACGTAGACGACGTCGCGGCCCGTGTCGTCGACGAGGGCGCCGGCGGGGATCGCGGCCGTCAGCTTCGGCTCGTCCGCCACGAGGTGCACCTGCGCGGACATGCCGGCGAAGAGCTCGCGGCGGACGTTGTCGAGGCGAAAGCGCACGGGCAGGGTGCGGGCCTCCTCGTCGACCTCGACGCCCACCGAGATCAGGGCGCCGCGCCCCAGCTCGAACACCCCCTCGTAGCCCGGGAGCCGGAACCAGGCCCCCGACACCTGGCGCACCCGCCCCACGTAGGCCTCGGGCACCCCGACGTCGAGCCAGAGGCTGTCGCGGTCGACGACGCGGGCGATGTGTTGGCCCCTCGAGACGCGCGCCCCCGGGGCTATGTAGATCTCTATGAGGGTGCCGGCGATGGGGCTGGGCACGTAGACGCCGTCTCCCTCGCCTCCGGCGCCCTGCAGCCGCTCCATGCTGCCCTTCCGCCGCCTCGCGCTCTTGAGCGCCGCGCTGGCCTCGGCCACCGCGCTGCGTGCCGCGTCGAGGCGGCGCCGCGCGACCACTCCCTGCTCGACGAGGGGCTCGAGGCGGCCGACCTCGCGCCGAGCGGCCTCGACGCGGATGGCCGCCCGGTCGACCGCGAGATCGACCGAGGCCGGGTCGGCGGAGTCCTCGGGCGCGACCGTGAGCGAGAAGAGGGGGGAGCCCGCGTCCACCTCTCCGCCGACCAGGGGGAAACGAGGCCCGACCGCGCCGACCTTGCCGTCGGCCGGCGCCATGATCACCGCCTCGGCTTCGCTCGGGAGGCTCAGGCGGCCGAAGGCGGGGATGGAGGGGCGCAGCTTGCGCGCCTGGACGCGCTCGATCCGGAAGGGCACGCGCCACTGCTGCTCGAGGAGGTAGGAGATCTGCCCGGGCTCCTCCTCCT
Organism: uncultured Myxococcales bacterium; assembly: GCA_964594295.1. Lineage (GTDB taxonomy): Bacteria > Myxococcota_A > UBA9042 > UBA3505 > UBA3505 > CAZQPP01. Next base: position 12,486 of record CAZQPP010000167.1, read on the forward strand.
CTTCGGATGCGGCCGCGTCCGCCTCCTCGCGGGTCTCGAACACCGTGAAGCTGCCCATGTCGTGGGCCTCAGACAAGGCCGGGGAGTCGAGCTTGAGGGTGAGGCTCCGCTTGCCCGCCCTTGCCGGGCGCACCACGGGCCGGAAGATGCCTGCAGCTGACGCCTCGTCGACGGAGAAGCGCTCCACGGGCAGGCCGCCGCCCGAGAGCTCGACGAGCACCCTGCCGCGATCGACCGCGAAGTGATCGGAGAGGCGCGTGAGGTGGGCCGCGAAGGGGCTGTCCTCGCCGGCGACGAGGGCGGGAAACTCCACGAAGAGCTGGGAGCGCTCGCCCCAGCGGGTGACTACCTCGGTGGCCCCGTCGGAGTCGTGGCCGTGGCCGTGGCCGGTGCCGTGGCCGTGGCCGGTGCCGTGCCCGTGGCCGTGGCCCTGCTCCTCATCGTGGCCCTCCTCCTCGTGCGTGTGCTGCCCGGGGCCGTGGCCGTGAGTGTGGAGCTCGTGGCAGCCCGCGGCGAGGCTGAAGCCTGCGAGCAGGAGGATGGAGGTGAGGGCCTTGCTCATGGTCGGGCTCCCTTGCCGCGGCGGCGGTCGAGCTCGATGGAGGCGCGGCGGGCCTCCCACTGCAGGTCGACCCGAGAGAGATCGAGCTCGGTCTGGCTCTCGTAGGCGTCGAGGAGCTCGGTCAGGCTCGCCTCCCCGGCCGCGTAGGCGGTCTCGGCCAGCCTGGTGAGCTCGGCGTCGTGCTCGGGAGGCGACAGCGCGCCGAGGGCCGCGAGGGCCTCGTCGACGCGCCGATGGGCCGCAGCCTCGGCGCGCTCTGCGAGGGCGCGCCGGAGCCGGATCTCTCCGCCGGCCCTGGCGCGCTCGGCCCGCAGCCTCTCGACCTTCGGCGCGTCGGTGTTCCAGAGGGTCAGGGGCAGATCCAGGCTCAGGATGAAGCCGTGACCGGTGGCGGAGCCGAGGTCGGCGCGGCGGAAGCCAGCGCCCACGGTCCACCCGCGAAGGAAGGGCGAGCCCCACGCCTCCTGCTCGACGCCGAGGGCCCGCTCCTCGTGCTCGAGCCGGGCGAGGTTCGGCAGCGACGAGAGATCCGCCTCGGGAGCGGGGGGCGGCGGCCGCAGGTCGCCGATCAGCTCGGCCGGCGTGTCGAGTGGGACCCACACCCCGAGCGAAGCCCAGGCCTCCGCGAGCAAGGAGGTCTCCCGTACGCGAGCCGCCTTCGCGGTCTCCACCTCGCGCTGAACCCGGCGCACGTCGTAGGCCGACGCGTCCCCGTGACGCTCCCGCACCTCTATGACCCTCACTCCCCTCCCGAGCCTCTCGATCCAGCCCGCGAGCGCGCCCGAGCGTTCCTGGCGATATCGCACCTCGAAGAAGGCGCGGCGGACCGCCGTCGCGACCTCGAGGCGCCAGGCCTCCCGCCGCGCGCGCAGGGCTGCCTCGCGATGGGGGAGCGCCTCGCGCAGCCGGGCGCGCCGGTCGCTGAGGTCGAGCTCCTGCTGCACCACGACCGAGATCTCCCGGTACTCGGCGGCCTCGTCGCCCAGCACCTGCTCATGGGAGACACCCAGGCCGGGAGCGGGGTGCGCCGTGGCCTCCGCGACGCCGGCGCGCAAGGACGCGAGGCGGCTCTGGAGGACAGCCTCGATGCGCTCGTCCGCCAGGGCGCGCGCGACGACCTCGTCGACCCGCCACGCACCTTCCGCCGCCGGGGCCAGGGCGGGGACGAGGAGCGTCCACAGGGCAAAAAAACGACCTACCATCGGAGTTTTGGGCCGGGCTCTGCTCATGGCTCTCATCCGCGCGCTGCTCAGTGGAGCAGGTAGGTGATCAGGTGCTCGACAGCGGTGTGGACCGGCCCGGCGCCGGCCGCGACCAGCGCGAGCAGCGCGGCCGGCAGCGCCAGGACCCAAGCTCGCCCGTGCTTCGGCGCCCCGAGCAGGTACTCGACGCGCGGCACACCCGCGCCCGAGACGACCGACACCCCCGTTGCCGGCACCAACAGGCCGTGGCGCGCGACCTCGGCGACGGCGCGGGCGACCTCGAGCGGGCCCCCTGCGCTCTTGGCGGCCGCCGCGTCACAGGCCTGCTCGCGGGCCAGGGCGATGCTCGCCAGCAGGGGGAGAGCCGCCGCGCCCGGGAGGAGCGAGGCCGCGAGGCGATCGACCAGGGCGAGCCAGGTGTCCTTTCGAGCGATGTGGGCGCGCTCATGGGCGAGCACGACCTCGAGGGCCGGCTCGGAGAGGCGCTCTATGAGGCCGGTGCTGAGCAGGATCTTCGCCCTGAGCCACCCCACCGTCACCGCCACGGGCTCGTCCTGGTCGAGGAGCAACACCTCCGGCCCGAGCTCGTCGGCGGGCCGCCCCAGGCCCACCAGCGCGTGTGTCAGCCGCCCCTCGCGCCACACCCGCCGCGCGCAGACGAAGAGGAGCGCGAGCGACGGCAGCAGGAGCGCGAGGGGGAGCGGCCACCCAAGGGCGCT
>CAZQPP010000168.1:0-5966 GCA_964594295.1 uncultured Myxococcales bacterium
TCCTTCAGCTTGCCGAAGTGCTTCTTGAAGGCCATCTGCGAGACCCTCTCGAAGTCCACGAAGGTCAGCAGGACCTTGCGCACCTCCTCACGCACCTGGTCCGCCGTCAGCTCGGGCGACTCGCTGAGGTAGTGCCGGATCTTCTGATGGCGGTCTTCGATGAGAGACTTCGGGGCCGCGTCGGCGTCCGGCGCGCCAGCGGCGAAGGCCGCGGAGGTGACCATGGACAGCGTGAGGAGGACCAGCGTCAGGGAGAAGGTGGATCTCAAGGTCATCGAGCTCTGCTCCTGGTTCTTACTCGGCAGTGCGGCGACGTGTGAGCGCCGGTCTGCATTCAAGGCGTGGCCTCGCCCGCCGGGACGAGGGTGGACAGGCTCTCGACCGGCACCCCGACGGCGAGCGACAGGTCGAGGCGTGCGCGCACCGCCCGCAGACGCGCCTCGAGCTCCTTGAGGCGGCGCTCGTAGAAGGCCTTCACCGCTGAAGAGAGGGCGTCGAACTGGACAAAGCCCGCGTCGAAGAGGTCGGCCTTCGCCGTTAGCCAGCCGCGGGCCGCTTTGTAGGCGCGCTTCGCGAGGCGGGCCCTCTCGAGCTGGTCGGCGTAGGTCTGGTGGGCCTTCCTCACCTCGAGCTCCACCGCCATCTCCGCCGCTCGCAGCTGCTGCTCGACCCGCCGGCCGACGGCCTCGGCCTCCCTGAGCCTGGCGATGCTGCCCACGACGTCGACGTTCCACTTCAGCGCGATCCCGACGCCGCCTCCGATGAGGTTGTAAGGGTCGTTGGCGAAGGGGCTGGCCTGGTCGTCGGCGGTGGGGGCCCGGGCGATTATCTGCTTCCCGATCAAGACGATGTCCGGGTAGATGCGGGCCTCGGCCAGCTCCGCCCCGGCTCCGCTCATGAGGAGCCCGGACTTCAAGGCGACGAGCTCCGGCCTCCTGATCTTCGCCGCCTCGAGACAGGCCTCGAGGGCAGGTAGCTCGTCTTTGGGGGCCGCCAGCTTGTCGTCGGCGAGGGCCACGGAGTCCGTAGGCGCGAGGTCGGCCAGCAGGCGCAGGGCCTCGGCGGCGAGCCTGGATCCCTGCCGGGCCTCGATCTCCTTCTCCTCGACGTCCACCTCCACGAGGCGCAGGCGAAGCTTGTCGGTCGGGTCGTAGTCGTCGTCGTCCTCCTCCTCGCTCTCGTTCAGGGTCTTCTGGGCCCGGTCGAGGTGCTCGCGGCCGTCTTTGATGACGCGCCCCGCCTCGCGCGCGAAGACCAGGATCGAGTAGGCCTCGTGCACCTGCCGGCGCGCCTCCGCCTCGGCGATGCTGGCCTGGGCCCGCGCGACGTCGACCCCGGCGCCAGCCGCGGCCTTCAGCGCCGAGAGCTTGCCGAAGGTGTAGAGCGGCCAGGCCAGGCTCAGCTCCGTGCGGGTGAAGGGGCCCCACTCGTCGTAGTAGGTGTCCCCCTTGACCGCGTCGCCGCGCTGGCCGGGGATGACCGCGAGGAGGGACTCCACCTTGCCTTGCGGAACCCAGGAGTAACGCGCCTGGAAGAGCTTCGCCTCGAAGGCCTCGACGTTGTCGCGCGCGGCGGCGAGCAGGGGGTGGTGCGCCAGGGCCCTCTTCTCGAGCTCGGCGAGGGTCCAGCTACGCTCCCCGGGGCCCTGCGCTGCGGCGCCTCCGCCGCCCTCTGGCGTCGCGGCCAGGGTCGCCGCAGGTGCGGTCACGATGGTGAATAAAACCGCGACAGCAAACGAGAATCGCAGCAACTGTTTATTCTTCCTCAAGGTCGCGCACCTCGACCTTCCGTCCCGTCACGTGGAGCTTCCCGGCGAGCAGCCACCCCAGGGCTCTCGGGAGTATGCGGTGCTCCTGTACCAGGATCCTGTCGGCGAGGGTGTCGCGGTCGTCCCCCGGCAGCACCGGCACGACCGCCTGGTCCACGACCGGGCCGCTGTCGGTCCCCTCGTTGACGAGGTGCACCGTGCAGCCGGTGACCCGCACCCCATAGTCGAGAGCCTGCCGCTGCCCGTCGATGCCCGGGAAGGCCGGCAGCAGCGAGGGGTGGATGTTCAACACCCGATTCGGGAAGGCACCGAGGAAGCGGCCGGTCAGCAAGCGCATGAACCCGGCGAGCACCACGACCTCCACCTCGTGGGCCCGCAGCACCTCGATCAGGGCGTCTTCGAAGCTCTCGCGGTCCGGGTAGCCCCGGTGGGGCACGACGGCTGTCGGCACGCCGTGGGAGGCCGCGTGGCTCAGGCCCCCCGCCTTCTTCTTGTTGCTGACGACGACCCGGATGTTCGCGTCGAGCTCCCCGCGGGCCTTGGCTTCGAGGATGGAGACCATGTTCGAGCCGCGCCCCGAGATGAGGATGCCCACGTCTCGCGCGGGGGGGATGTGGATGGTGCTTTCAGAGTCCATTGCCTTCCACGTGGACGGCGCGAGGGCCGGGCTCGACGCGGCCGACCGCGCGCGCGTCCACGCCCGCCCCGGCCAGCGCCTCGATCGCCGCCTCGGCGTCGCTGCCTCGGACCGCGGCGACGACGCCGAGGCCCATGTTGAAGGTGCGGAGCGCCTCCCCGACGGAGAGCCCCTCCGACAGGAGCCAGGAGAAGACGGCCGGGCGGGGGAAGGAGTCGAGGTCGACAGTCGCGCAGAGGTCGTCAGGGAGCACGCGCACGAGGTTGCCGGCGATGCCGCCGCCGGTGATGTGGGCCGCGGCGTGCAGCTCCGCGCCTGCGATCAGCGCTGCAAGCTCACGGACGTAGATTCGGGTCGGCTCGAGGAGGACGTCGCGAAGCGGCGCCGTGAGCGGCGCGGGCTGGTCGGCGTGGCCATAGCCGAGGTCCGCGATCATCCGCCGCACCAGGCTGTAGCCGTTGCTGTGAAGGCCCGAGGAGGGGAGGCCCACGAGCACGTCGCCGTCGCGCACCCGCTCCGGCCCGAGCACGGCGTCGCGCTCGACCACGCCGACGCAGAAGCCCGCCACGTCGTAGTCGCTCCCCGGCATCAGCCCCGGCAGCTCGGCTGTCTCCCCGCCGACCAGGGCGCACCCGGCCTGCCTGCACCCCTCCGCGATGCCGCGCACGAGAGCCTCGAGGGTGTCCGGCTCGAGCGAGCCGGTGGCGATGTAGTCCAAGAAGAAGAGCGGCTCCGCGCCGCACACCGCCACGTCGTTGGCGCACATCGCCACGAGGTCGATCCCGACGGTGTCGTGCACCCCGGCCTCGCGCGCGACGAGCAGCTTCGTGCCGACCCCGTCGGTGCCGCTGACCAGGACCGGCTGCCTGAAACGCGACAGCTCCAGCGCGAAGCCCGCACCGAAGCCCCCTATCTCCGAGAGCACCTCCGGCCGGCCGGTCGAGCGCGCCAGCCCCTTGAAACGCTCGACCAGCGCGTCGGCGCTCTCGATGTCCACCCCGGAGTCCGCGTAGGTCCACGAGCCCATGGGCGGAGGTGTTAGCTCATCGGGCCCGACTTGTCGCCCTTCGCTCCCCCAGGATTCACCGCCTCTCTACGCGACGAGGTCGGAAGAGCCTCGCGCCAAGGCGCCAAGGCGCGAAGGGGCCAGCACCCGATGGGTGCCGGCCAGGAAGAGCGGGTGTTGAGTCTCCCATGTGCCTCTTCGGGCGAGCCAAGCGAGCCTACTTGGCGTCTTTGCGTCTTGGCGCGAGATCCCCAGGCGGTGGAGTCGGGTCTCTCTCTCCCATGGTACGCACGACTTGAGTGGACTACTATGCCGGCGGAAGGATGCTCGGGGGTATGCCATGGATTCGTCGTCGTTGCTGCAGCGGCTGCCGCTGCCGCTCGCTCAGCTCCTGAGGCGCTCCCTCAACGGCAAGTCCGCCGTGGAGCGGCACAACAACGCCTACTACCTGGCCGAGGCCGCGCTCAAGCTGGCTGCAATAGCGCGTATCGGCGTCTGGCTCGAGCGCTGCCTCGATCCCGAGAGCCGTGTGGCGCGGGAGCTCGAGGTCCTCGTGATGCCGTCGATCGGGCATTGGTGCGGCTTCCTCAGGAGCGTCGATCGTGCGTTGGCCGAGCGCAAGGACGCGGCGATGCTGCCTCTCGGCGACGCCGTGGGCAGGCTCGAGAAGAAGCGGGCCGAGTGGGATGGAGTGCGGGCTCTCGCCAGGGCCGCCGCCGAGGCAGGGGCCGTCGGGCCCGAGGTCGCCCAGAAAGCGCAGCGGCGCGGCATCTTGGGCTTCTTCGAGCTCGTCACGGCCTACCGTAACGAGGTCATCGCGCACGGGGCGCAACGCCGCGGCGCGCACTACGATCGCTTCGCCAGCCTTCTCCTCGAGGCCTTGGGCGAGGTCCTCGCGCGGGCAGAGCTGCTGGGTGGTATGCACCTCGCCCACGCGCGGCTGCGCACCGCGCAAGGCGACACGGCGACAGAGCTGCGGTGGCAGGATCTCACCGGTCTCGCCGGGCTGCCCCTTGGCGACGGCGAGGCGCGCCGGCTCGGAGGAGAGTCGATCGCGCGGGCCGTGCCGGGGCGGCTGTACCTCCTGGGCAGCGGCTCGACCATCCCGTTGTACCCGCTGGCCGTCTACCGGGAGGACGAGCTCGAGAACGAGGCCGTCGGCATGCTCAACCGGACGGTCAGGCGGAGGAAGCGCAAGGAGGGGGTCGACGAGCTCCGCCGCGCGGACTACCTCGACTACACGACGGGGGAGAACCTGCCCGGCGTCGACTCCCGCGAGGCGCTGACGTCGTTGCTGTCGCGGCTGCGCGACCGGCCGGTCAGCAGCGACGAGGTGCGCGCCGTGGAGGACGCGAGCATCGCCGCGTCGGAGGTGCAGCGGCCCGAGGAGACCGTGGCCGCGGGCTCCGCCATCGGGGGCTTCGAGCTCGAGGGGGAGGTGGGTCGCGGGGGCATGGGCATCGTGTACAAGGCGCGGCAGCGCAGCCTCAACCGGATAGTGGCGTTGAAGGTGCTGCCGCCGGCCCTGGCGGCGGACGAGACCACGGTCGCGCGTTTCCGCCGTGAGATCGCGGCGCTCGCCAAGTGCGACCACCCCAACGTGGTCAAGATCCTGACCTCCGGTGTCGACGGCGACCGCTACTACTACGCGATGGAGTACGTGGACGGCGCCGACCTCGGGCGGGTGTCGCGCGTGCTGACGCAGTGGAAGACCGGCGGGGCCACGCTCCGCGAAGGGCACATCTCGGCGGCGATCTCCTCGAGCGGCGCGGACGGGCCGCGCCTCGCCCAGCCGTCCGCGCCAGCCGGCGTGGATGAGGAAGCGGCGGAAGGGGAGGCCTCGGAGGAGGAGCCGATCCCGATCCCCGAGATCCCGCCAGGGCGTGATCTGACCACGCGCCTCGCCGAGATGTTCGCCGACGCCGCCGATGGCCTCGAGCACCTGCACCAGCAGGGCGTCGTGCACCGGGACATCAAGCCGGGCAACCTGATGCTGACCACCGACGGGCAGCGCATCGTGGTCATGGACCTGGGGCTGGCCAAGGTGGCCGACGGGAGCCAGAGCCTGACGAAGAGCGACGTCAAGGTGCTGGGTACGCTGCGCTACATGGCGCCCGAGCAGCTGCGGCGCAAGCGCGAGGAGCTGGACCACCGGGTGGATGTCTACGGGCTGGGCGCGACCCTCTACGAGCTGGCCACCGGCCGGGCGATCTTCGACGGGGACACGGAGACGCGGATCCTGCACCAGGTGCTGGAGGAGGAGCCGGTGGCGGCACGCCGGGTCGAGCGAGCGATCCCGCGCGATCTCTCGACGATCTTGACGGTGGCGACGGAGAAGGACCCGGCGCGCCGTTACCAGACAGCGGGGGCGCTGGCCGCGGACCTGCGGGCCTTCTCTCGGCGCCAACCCATCGCGGCGTCGCCCCCGAGCGTGATCCGCCGTGTGGGGATGGCGGCGCGACGATGGCGCGCTGCGACGGCGGTGCTGCTGACGCTGGCGATGCTGGCGGCCGGGGGCGGGCTCTACTGGTGGGATTGGACGCGCCTGAAGGTCG
>CAZQPP010000168.1:5976-14830 GCA_964594295.1 uncultured Myxococcales bacterium
GCGAGCACTGTGCGAATCACGTCTTCAGATGGGGCGTCCCGGAGTGCGTCACCGAGGTGAGCGAGGAGGTGCAGCGGGGACGGTGGGTGACGCATCGCCTCTACCGTCAGCGGGGCCGCGTCGTGAAGATGGAGCGCGTCAACGGCTCGGGCCGGCTCATTCCCGAGGAAGAGGACGAAATGGAGGAAACGGAGTTCTCCAGCTGGGAGTACCTGTACACAGAGAGCGACAGGGTCCGCGAGGTGGTGGCGCGCAATCGTCACGGCTACGTCCAGTGGCGCGAGCGGTACTCGGATGATCTGAAGAAGGTCGAACGCTGGGATCGAAACAACAACCCCATGGCGCGCAGCGGGGACAGCGACGAGGTGGCCTTCCGCGAGTACGACTCGCGCGGCAACGTGTCTCGAGCCTGGTATGCGAACCTCCGAGGCGCCCCGCGCCCCGACGGCGGCGGCGCATTCGGCTACCAGTACGAACGCGACGCTCGGGGGCTTGCCTCCGCTTCTTTGGTGCTGGGCCGCGACCGGAAGGTCTCCTTTCGCCGTGACGGGCTCGCCCGAACCACCTGGGAGCGCGACTCGGCAGGCAACGTAGTCGAGGAGACCTACTTCGGGGTCGGCGAGGAGCGCATCCTGGTCGAGGGTGTCTGGCGGCGGCGGAGCGAGTACGACGATCGCGGCAACGAGATCGAGAGGTCGTGCTTCGGCCTCGACGACAAGCCCTCACTCCACAAGGATGGCTACGCGCGGCGGGTGTGGACCTTCGACCCGGCTGGCAACGCCGTCAAGGTCGCGAGCTTCGGGAGCGACGGCGAGCCAACGCTCGACAAGGGAACGGGAGTCGCGGGCTGGACCGCCGACTTCGACGAGCGGGGGAATCGGACGCTGGTCTCTTTCTTCGGCCTGGATGGCAAGCCGACGTTGTCCAAGGAAGGAATCGCCGGCATCCGGAAGATCTTCGACCCCGATGACAACCCGATCGTAGAAACGAAGGTCGGGCTCGACGGCAGACCGGTCCGGGCGAAAGACGGGGTCGCTATTAAACGAGACAGGTATGACAGCCGCGGCCGAGCCGCGGGCGGCGAGTTCTTCGCGCCCGATGGGGAGACCCGCGCGCTCGGAAAGGGCGGTTTCGCCGGATCCGAGGACAGCTACGATGATCGCGGCCGCCTGGTCGCGAGGCGCTACATCGGCATCGACGGCCAACCGGCCCTGGACAACTGCGGCCACGCGGGGTGGTCGAGGCTCTACGACGATCGCGGCCTCGTCGTTCGTTATGAGCACCACGGCCCCGACGGCAAACTGATCCTCAGCAAGGAAGGCGTCGCGGGCTGGACGATGGAGCACGACGAGAACGGCAAGGAGATCCGGCGCGAGTACTTCGACGCGGAAGGCAAGGGGACCACATACAAAGACGGATACGCGATCTGGGAGCGCAAGTACGACGCGCTCGGCAACGCAACCGAGTCCACGTACCGGGACATCGACGGCAGTCTGGTACCTCACAAGGCCGGCAATGCCATCTACAGACTTGAGTACGACGACCGTGGCAACGTGCTCAGGCGCAGCTACTTCAGAGTCGACGGCAAGCCCACCTTGGTGTCGCCGGGCTGCGCGGCCTCGATCTCCGAGTACGACGAGAGAGGTAGAGAAACCAAGCACATCTACCTCGGCCTCGACGGGAAGCCCTCGCTAGCGGAGGGCCAGGTCGCCGGCTGGACTGCCGTGTTCGACGACGGGGGAAACGAGACCGCGCGTGCCTTTTTCGACGCCGACGAGAAGCCGGCGCTGTACAAGGGAGGCTACGCCTCGTACCACTCGAAGTTCGACGAGCGCGGCTTCGAGATCGAGAGGTCACACCGTGGTCTGGACGGCAGGCCGACGCTGCTCAAGAAAGGCTACGCCTCCTGGACAGCGAAGCACGACAAGCGCGGAAACGAGACCGCGAGTGCCTTCTTCGACACCGACGGCAAACCCACGCTGCTGAAGGGATCGGGCGTTGCGGCTTGGCGGAGCAGCTTCGACGACAGGGACAACGAGATCGAGCGTCGCTACTACGGCGCCGACGGCAGACCCACCCTCCACAAGGATGGGAACTCGAGCTGGCGAAAGGAGTACGACGAGAGGAAGAACGAGACCCGCGCCCGATACTACGGCATCGACGGCAAGCCGACCCTGGTCAAGGAACACTACGCGGGCTGGGACGCAACCTACGACGACTACGGCCGTCTGGAGAGCGTGACCTACGTCGGCACCGACGGCGAGCCGACCCTGATCAAGTACGGGTACGCCAGCAAACACCTCGCCTACGACGCCCGTGGCAACGAGACGGAGCAGATCTACCGCGGCCTCGACGGCCGCATTCCGGCCGGCTCGTACTACATCTCCCTTCACAAGAAGTACGACGCACGGGGGAACGAGACGCGGCGGACGCTGCTCAACGAGGACGGCGAGCCCAAGGCAGTGGAAGAGTACCGATACAATGCCCGGGGACACCTGATCGAGAAGAGGATTACCGACGCCTCGGGCGCGCTCTCCCCCGACACTCGCAGGTACGCGATCATCAGGTACGGCCGAGACCCTTTGGGCCGTCTGACAAACGAAGCCTACCTCGGGCTCGACGAGGAGCCGGTGGTCCTCAGGGCCGGCTACGCCAGCTACGCCAGGGAGTACGACGAGCGGGGCCGGCTCGTGAAGGAGTCGTACTTCGACGCCGAGGGTCGCCCGGTGACGAAGACACCCGGCGGCTACGCCGGCTTCAAGGACACCTACGACGAGCTCGGTCGCCACACGGAGCGGGCGTACTTTGGCGTCGACGGGATGCCGGCGCGGCGCGATGACGGTGAAGCAGGCTGGAAGAAGACCTACGACCCCCGGGGCCGGGTGACGAGGCTGGACTACCTCGACGAGCATCGCCGGCCGGTCACCATCAAGAGCGGCTTCGCAAGCTTGGAGAAGGTCTACGACCCAAAGGGCCGGGTGAAGAGGCTGGTCTACCTGGACGAGCTCGGCAATCCCAAGCTTCAGCCGGAGGGCTACGCCAGCCGTGAGAGCACGTATGACGACCACGGGCGCGAGACCGGCCGCGTCTTCTTCGACGAGGAGGGCCGGCCCCCACGGGTGAAGCAGGGCTACGCGAGCTGGAAGAAGAGCTACGACCCCAACTGGCGAGTCAAGGAGCAAGCCGTCTTCGACGAGGATGGCAAGCCGGCCTTGACCAAGGAGGGCTTCGCGAGCTGGAAGGAGAGCTACGACGACGGCGGGCGCCACTCCGAGAAGGCCTTCTTCGGCGTGGACGGCGCGCCCATCGTCGGCGCCGACGGCCGCATCGGCGAGCTCCAGACCTACCTCTTCAGCGGCAATGCACTCGATCCTTTGTGGAGCGTTCGCTACGACGCGGAGCGCAACCCCGTCTCCGGCTACGGGTGGGACAAGGACGGTGACGAGTTCCGCTGGACCAAAGAAGGCAGCATCTTCGTCCTCCGCGACGACAAGGACAAGCCCATCACCGACGACTCCCAGCGCCTCTCCCTCGAGACGCGGGCGCGGGCCTACTGTGCCGGCTACCGGGCGCTTCGCCTGCGCAAGACCTCACCGGAGCTCTTCGAAGGTTCTGGAGGAATCCTCGTCCTCGACTACGAGCCCGAGAGCAAGGCCAGGGAGCTCGGAATCCGCCCCGGCGACGTGCTCTTGAAGCTCGACGGCGGCCGGCTCCACTGGAGTCTCGCGGTGTCGGTGTCCCGCGACAGAGAAGTCCCCCTCGTGCTCCTGCGCGAAGGCAGGCGTCTCACCTTCGACGTCCCGGGAGCAGACCTCGGCCTCTACACGACGCCGCTCATGTGAGCTCCCCGGCTCCTCACCCCGCGAGCATCGCCCCCGCCACCCTCACGAAGCGCCTGCTCCCAGCGTCGAAGCGGAACAGGTTCGCCTCCCGGGGCCGCCTCTCGTAGATCGACATCACGAGGTAATCCACCCCCGGCAGGAGCGGCTCGCCCGTGTCCGGAGCCACCGCGCCCCTGTGGTCCTGCTCGCTGAAGTGCGCCTCGCACTCCACGTGCGTGTGGTAGATCACCTTCAGCGCCAGGTGCGCCCGAGCGCGCTCGAGCCTGAGCGTGTCCATGCTGTAGGCCGTGCGGCTCGTCCGGGGGAAACGCTCGGGGTCCTTCGCGTGGAGCTCGTCTTGGATGTTCTCGAAGGGGATGGCCTCGAGGCGGTTACCTTCGCCGACCAGGATTCCGCAAGCCTCGGAGGGGTAATCCCCCACCCCCTGCTCACCGATCTCGATGAGCACGCCCGAAGAGACGATGGCGGAGAAGAGGGAATCGGAGTCCATCACGGCCCGGCCAGGCCCCCTGGTCCGGCCCCCGGGCTGCGCCTCGCGACCGCCGACCAGGGCTCGGACATCGCCCGGGCCTCGCGGCACCCGAGGGTGCGCGGCTTGACCCGCACGTGGAAGTGGTTTCGGTGCCCGCGGGCGTGGAAGATGCGCCGGCGGAAGAGATCCTCGACCAGCTCCTTGGGGTTGCCCGCCTCGAGGGCGGCCTGCTTGAGCACGACGCGCAGGCGCCGGTCCACGAAGATGGTCTGCACCCAGCCGGTGCGGATGAAGCCCTCGATGAGGGCCCAGCTCCTCTCGGCGTCGATGCTCCGGGGGCCCACCCAGATGAAACGATCCTGCTTGCTCCGCTCGGCGCGCAGCTTCTCGAGGTCCCTGGGGACGTAGCCGACGTCCACGTCGCGGCCGTTCTGGTGGGAGAGGTGCGGCCTGAAGCGCCCGCCGCGCCGGCGGGAGAGGTCTCCGACGGTCATGTCGGGAGCGTCGGGGAAGCGCTCCTTGAGCCAGTCGGCGGCGTACATGATGGCGGCGACCAGCTCGTCGGTGCCGTAGGCGACCCTGTCTTTGCCCTTGCGCAGGTGCACGCCCGGGTGCTCGGGCAGTCGCACGGCTCCGATGAGCCGGCCGCGGGCGGGCTTCCCCCGCGTGCGGCTCCAGAAGGGGGCCTGACAACGCAGCACGCGCTCGACCGTCGAGGCGTGGATCGTGGGCGCTGGCTTGGCCGCCCGTGCCGGCGTGGGGTCGACGAGGAGGAGCGCGAGCAGCGCGCAGGAGGCGAGGAGACAAGATGGACGACACATGGTCGCCCTATCGGTCCGCGGACCTTCGCCTTGAGAGCCGAACGCCATGGTCAGTGGCTCGTCTGCACCGGTGGCATGGTGAGGACGCGCTCACCGGGCGCGGAGTCGAGCTCGATGCCGACCGCGCGGGCCACGCCGGCCGCGCCGCGGGCGACGCGCACGGCGGCGCGCAGGGCGGCCTCCGCGGCCTCTCTCTCGCTGCTGTCCGGGCCGCCCTCGATCAGCTCCTCCCAGGGGTCCTCGGGTGGCGGGAAGGGCACGAGCTTCAGCTTGGCGTCCTTGGGCAGGCCGGCAAGCTCGCGCGCCAGCGCCAGGGCCTCGTGCACCCCGCCGAGCTCGTCTACGAGGCCGAGCTCCTTCGCGTCCTTTCCGCTCCAGATGCGCCCCTTCGCTATCTCGCGGACCCTCTCGAGGGGCAGCATGCGTCCGGCCGCGACCTTGGCGGTGAAGTCGTCGTAGACCCGGTCGAGCCACTCCCTGAAGCGCTCGTGCTGGGCGTCCGAGAAGTCCTCGGTCCACAAGAACATGCCGGCGCTCTCGCCTTCGTGCACCTCGTCCCAGTTCACCCCGAAGCGCTGCCAGAAGGCCCGCGTGACGAGCTTGCCGCCCAGCACCCCGATGGAGCCGGTGAGCGTGCCGGGCTGGGCCACTATCTTGTCGGCCGCCATGGCCACGAAGTAGCCTCCGGAGCCGGCCACGTTGCCCATGGTGGCCACGACCGGCTTGCCCGCCTCCTTGGCCTGCATGACCTCCCGCCAGATGGAGTCGGAGGCGACGTAGGAGCCGCCCGGGCTGTCGATGCGGAAGACGATGGCCTTGACCTCCTTGTCCTTGCGGGCCGCTCGGAGGGCGGCCGTGACGCTCTTGGAGCCCATGGTCGAGTCGCCGTCGAAGGCGTAGGAGACGCTCTCACCGCGCTCCACTCCCCCGATGCCGTGGATGATGGCTATCTTGGCGCCTTCCTCGTGGGGGCGGCCGGCCCGGTCGAGGTACTCGTGGGCGAAGAGGAGCTTGGCGCCCTTGCCCGCCTGCTCGCGGATGTGCGCGTAGGCCTCGTCCCGGTAGCCGAGGCGGTCGACCAGGTTCACCGCGAGGGCGTCCTTGGCCGACACGGGGGCCTTGTCCACCATGCGCCGCAGCAGGCCGGCGTCCACCTTGCGGTCGGCGGCCACGCCGGAGACCACCTGGTCGAGGAAAGAGGCCAGCACCTTCGCCAGCTCCTCCTTGTGGGCGGAGGTGTAGCCCGTCTCGGTGAAGGTGTTGGCGGCGGCCTTGTACTCGTGGCGCCTCTCGACGACGGGCACGACACCCAGCGAGTCGAGAGCGTCCCTGATGAAGGGCGTGCGCGCCACGAAGCCCATGAGCCCCACGGTCCCGGAGGGCTGCATCCAGACCTCGTCGGCGGCGGCGGCGAGGTAGTAGGCGCCGTTGGCGGGCTCGAGCTCGCCGAAGGTGTCGGCGAAGGCCAGCGCCGGCTTGCCCGAGTCGCGGAAGCGCTGCACCGCGTCCCTGAGCTCCTGCACCTGGGCGAGGCCCATGCGCGTGCCCCCCACCGTCAGCACGAGGCCGGCCACGCGCTCGTCGCCGCGCCCCCGGTCGAGGGCGTCGACCAGGTCCCTGAGGGAAGGCACGTTCCTGGTCAGGATGCGCCCGATGGGGTCGGTCGGCCGGGTCTCGAAGAGCTCATCGCCGAGCTCGATCTCCAAGAGCACCTGGGCCGGGACCGAGGGCTTCATGCCGAGCTTCACGGCGATCCCCACGCCGACGAAGACCAGCCAGAGCAGGGTGAGCCAGCCGAGGGCCAGCACCAGGCGCTGGAGCCCTCGCCGGAGGAGGCCATGAGGCTTTTTCGCTGCCGCTTCGGGCTGTGCCTGGTCGGACACCTTGTCTCCGCTGATCACGAGGTCCCAAGCTGCGGCTCCCAGAGGCCGCAAAAGCTGCGGCTCACTATCACAGCCGCGCGCGTGATTCCACAGGATTAGGCCGGCGGGCCTACGGTGGTTCGCCCTCCGACGCGCAGGGTGAGCACCTCCACCTCCGGGTCGAGGGTCGCGATCTCGGCCACGAGCTCTCCGAAGCGCATGAAGGGGAGGAGCCTCATCTTCGCGTTGAAGGGCCGCATGAAGTCGTCGTAGTGCGTCGGCATGACGGCGCGGGGCCGGAAGGCCTTCAAGGCCCTCTCGACGTAGCGCTCGGAGGCCTGGCGGCCGGAGATGGAGAAGATCAGCAGGTCCACGTCCCGGTGCCGCACCTCGGCGTCGGCGAACTCGGCGCTGGCGACGTGGTAGATGCAGAGCTCGCCCACCTCGATGGCGAAGGAGAAGACCTCGCCCACCCGGTAGCCGAGGGCGCGCAGGGGCGGCTCGCACGAGGCCGGGATGTCGCCGGGGTAGGGCACCTTCTTGCCGAGGCCTATCCGGCTGTGCGCGCTCGGGACCACGGTCACCTTGAAGGGGCCGACCTCCACCACCTCGCGCCCCTCGCAGGCCTCGATGCGTGAGCGCGGGATGCCCGAGGCCGCCGTCAGGTTCGCGGCGCTCCTCGAGCCGTAGACCGTGGCGCCCGTCCGGCGAGCGATGCAAGGAACGTCGAGGGCGTGGTCGAAGTGGGTGTGGCTGACGAGGATGGCGTCCGCGCGGTCGATCTCCCGGTAGATCACCGCCGTGTCGGGCACGAGGGGCTCGAGCAGCAGCGTCCTGAGGCAGGGTCGGCTGAGGTAGGGGTCGACGAGCAGGACGTGGCCGTCGCAGCGGAGCTCGTAGCCCGAGGTGCCGAGCCAGCGGAGCTCGACCGAGCCGGGGGTCGGATCGGCGGGGGGCGGGGGGGCGAGGAGGTCGTCTGGGTGCATCGCGCTCGGACGCTAACACAGCGTGCTAGGGTCGGACACATGGTCACGACCGCCCTACCTGAAGAGATCTCCCTCGACGTCTGTGGAATGCGCCTCGCCGGCCTCGCGTGGGGGCCGGAGGAGGGGACGCGTGTGCTCGCCTTCGCCGGCTGGCAGGACAACGCCGCCTCCTTCTCCCGCCTGGCTCCGCTCCTGCCCGACGACCTGCGCGTCGTCGCCGTCGACCTGCCGGGGCACGGTCGCTCGGAGCACAGAGGGCAGGGCGCCTACTACCACCTCGTCGACTACGCGGCCGACGCCTGGGGCGCGCTCAAGGCCCTCGGCTGGGAGCGGTGCCGCCTGCTCGGCCACTCGATGGGGGGTGGCGTGTCTCTGCTGCTGGCGGCGGCGTGGCCGGAGCTCGTGAGCAGGATGGTGGTCGTAGACGCCATCGGGCCCTTCACCACCGAGGCGGAGGGATCTCCGGCGCAGCTGAGGAAGGCCGTCTCTCAGCGCGGGGTCGCGGCGGAGCGGGGCTACAAGGTCTACGAGAGCGTGGAGGCAGCCGCCGAGGCAAAACGCGCGGCGAACCCGTGGATCAGCCAGGCCGGCGCCCTCGCCCTTGCCGGCCGCGGCACCGAGCCCTGTGACGGCGGCTTCCGCTTCTCGCGTGACCCACGCCTGCAAGAGCCTTCTCTCCTCCGGCTCAGCCGGGCTCACGTGCTGGCGTTTCACGCCGCCGTGCGCTGCCCGACCCTGGCGATCCTGGCCGAGGACAACCCCTACTACGAGAAGGACCTGGCCTACGATCTGCTCGCGCCGATCGAAGACTGCCGAGTCGAGTGGGTCACGGGTGGACACCACGTGCACCTCGACCGCCCGGAGAGGGTCG
>CAZQPP010000169.1:0-14787 GCA_964594295.1 uncultured Myxococcales bacterium
CCTCTCGACGCTGGTCCAGCAGATCCTCTCCGTCATCGCTCAGTGGGGGGCTACCACGGCCCGCGCGAGCTTCCGCCTGTTGTGTGCCGATGGCCCTTTTCGATCCGTCAGCGCCGGCATGTTCGGCGAGCTCCTGCGGGCCCTTGGAGAGCAGGACATGATCGTCCAGCTTCACAGTGGAGAGCTCACGCTCGGCCTCGCCGGCGAAGCTCTGGTGGACCACTTCGAGTTCTACGCGGCCTTCAACACGCCGGAGGAGTTTCGAGTGGTGTCGGGTGCTCGAGCTCTGGGCTCCCTCCCCGTCAGCGATCCTCTCTACCCGGGCTGCTACGTGATCTTCGCCGGCCGGCGGTGGCGAGTGATCGACCTGGATACGGAGCACAAGCTGATCTCCGTCGAGCCGGCGCACGGCGGTCGCCCGCCTCGCTTCGCAGGCGGGGGCGTGGAGGTACACGACCGGGTGCGCACCGAGATGCTCCGGGTTTACCGTTCCGACGAGACCCCCACATATCTGACTCGAGAGGCGCGCCGCCTGCTTGCGGAAGGCCGCGCGAGCTACAGACAGCTCGAGCTCGACCGGCGGGGTATCGTTCGAGACGGCGAAGACACCCTCCTTTTGCCCTGGCGCGGGGACCGGGTCCTGAACGCCCTTCACCTCCTCGCTCGTTTCGCCGGCCTCGAGGCGGGCACCGCCGGGCCTGTCGTCTACCTGGCCGGAGTCGCGCCTGCGACCGCCAGAGACCGGCTCACGCCCCTACTCTCCGGGGCACCGCGGGCGCCGGTCGAGCTCGCCGCTATGGTCGAGAACAAGGTCACCGAGAAGCACGACGCGCTGCTCCCGGAGCTCCTCCTGTGCGAGGACTATGCGGCTCGCTCCCTGGACGTCCCGGGAGCGCTCGAAGCGCTCGAAGCGCTGCTGGCGGTCGAGGTGCCCTGACCCGCGATCGCCCGACGCCGCGCCGCTGACGGCGGCGCCGACGCCCGCGCTCAGAAAGAGATCGCCGCCGCGGCCCCCACGCCCCCGCCGGCGGGATCGAGCAGGGGCACCACCTGCCAGCCGACCTGGTCGCCGTCTACGATGTGCTCGTCGGCCTCGCTGTCGGCGCTCTGGAAGAGGAAGTACGAGCCGACGCCGGCCGCGAGGGCGGTGACCGCGAAGATGCCCCCGAAGATGTGCTTGTTGGTCTCCATGTCCAGGTTGTCGCGGTCCGCCTTCTTGACGTCCTGTTGGTAGGAGATCAGCAAGAACGTGGCTGCGCCCGCCGAGGCCACGGCGCCTCCCGCGGCCACCCAGGCCCAGACCTTCTGCGCGCCCTTGGTCGCGATGGGGCGGGTGCGGCACTCGACCACCACGTCCTCCGCCTCTCGGACCATGACCGTGCGCACGTCTTTGGTGTGGCCCTCGCGCCAGCACACGAAGGGGTGCGCGCCTACCCGCACGATGCGCGCGCGGGTCTGCTTGAGCACGTGCTCGTCGGTGCCGAGCTTCCACGGGCGGCCGTCGACCTGGACCTTGAGGCCGAAGACGTTGTCGTCGGGGGAGCGGACCGAGAGGGTGCCGGTCAGGGGCTGCAGGTCGAAGCGCACCAGGACGGGCTGAGCCCCGCGCACGTTCACCACGCGCTTGGCGGCGCGGAAGCCCACCGCGCGCGCCTCGAAGATGTGGATGCCGCGGGCGAGCTGCACGTCGAAAGGCGCGATGCGCCGGTCCTTGTGGTCGATGACGATGGTGGTCTGCTCCGCGGCGCTGACGACCGAGACCTTGAGGGGCTGCTGGAGGTAGGCCTCGAGGGCGCGGATGCGCACCTCGATCTGTTGGCGAAACTCGGGCTCCTTGGTCTTGATGGCCTTGAGCGACTCGAGGGCCTCCTCGGGCATGCCGAGCTTCTCGTACACGTCCGAGAGCTTCAGGCCGATGGCCGGGTGGGGGAAGAGGGCCCAGGCATCCTTGAGGCGTGTGCGGGCTCCCTCGAACTCTCCCCTCTCGTAGAAGGCCCGGGCCGCCTGGTAGAGCTGGAAGGCCCTGTCTTCGTTCGACTGCGCGCCCTCCTCGGGCGCGGCGAGGGCGTTCGGGACACCGGTCGCTACCCACGCGGTGACGAGGAAGAACGAGAGCACAAGCCTCGCGGCGGCGGCGCGGGCGCTCACCAGACTTTCCATCGTTTGTCCTTTTTGTCGTCTTTGCCTTTCGGCTTTCGCGCGGGACCGGTGCGCCGCTTGGTTGCCAGCGGGACGCTGAGGCCCTTCTCGGACAGGGCCTCGACGAAGGCGCGTTCCAGCGGTATGCGCACCGGGTCGAAACCATCCTTGCGCAGGTGGAGGATGCGCCGGTCGACGCTGGGGTCGTAGCGGAAGACGATGGGCGTGCGGCCGATCTTGATGTCGCCTACGAGGACGTCTGCGCCCGTGGGCTCCGTCTGGACGAGGAAGGTCCGGGAGTAAGGGCCGGCCTTCGCCTCGGCGGCTGCCGAGGCCCCGGGGGCCGGCTTCTTCGCAGGCTCGGGTGTCGCCCGCGGCGGAGCCGTCACGGCGGCCGGGGTCTCCCTCTTGCCGTTGGCCTCTCGTGCGCGCAGGTCTCCGTTGTCGCCCGGACGCCAGATGAGGTACGCGCCGATCCCGGCACCGAGGAGCACGCACACGAGGGCGGCGAGGGCCACCGGGCTGGCGCGCCTCTCTATCGCCGAGGGGCCGGTGTGGGTGGAGTGCGGCCCCGTCCCCGGCACGGCGCCGAGGCCCACGAAGCCCGTGCGCTCGGGATCGGTCTCGTGCGGGCGGAGGCCGGCCGCGGCCTCGGCGTCGGCGATGAGCTCGAGCACCTGCTCTGCGGTCTGGGGCCGGTCGTGGGGCTCCTTGGCGAGCATCCGCACCACGAGGGACTCGATCTGCGGAGGGACGGCGGCCTCGGGAGCGACGACCGCGAAGGGATCGGGCGCCTTCTCGACGTGGGCCATGACGACGTCGATGGCCTTCTCGGCCGTGAAGGGCGGCTGGCCCGAGAGCATCTGGTAGAGGATGCAGCCGAGGCTGTAGAGGTCGCTGCGCAGGTCGACGGGGCTGTTCAGGACCTGCTCGGGGCTCATGTAGAGCGGCGAGCCCCAGGAGCGGGCGTTGCCCGACGAGCTGCTCGACTCGGAGACCTCCTGGTCGAGGATCTTGGCGATGCCGAAGTCCAAGACCTTTACGTAGTCCTTCTCCCCGTAGACCTCGCAGATGAACACGTTGTCAGCCTTGAGGTCGCGGTGCACGATGCCGACCGCGTGGGCCTCGGCGAGGCTCTTGCAGACCTGGCGGGCCATGTGCAGCGCGCGGCTCACCTCGAGGCGCCCTTCCCTGGCGAGCAGCTCGGTGAGGGTCTCGCCGTCGAGGTACTCCATCACGATGAAGAGGTGCCCGTCCTCGGACTCCCCGTAGTCGGTCACCTTGATGGTGTTCGGGTGCGCGAGGCGGCTCGAGGCGTAGGCCTCCTTGTTGAAGGAGCGCACCTGCTGCTGGTCCTGGGCGAGCTCGGGGGCCAGGACCTTCAGCGCCACCGTCTGGTCCATCTTCAGGTGACGCGCCTTGTAGACCACGCTCATGCCGCCCGAGCCGATGCGCTCGAGCAGCGCGTAGCGGCCGAGGAAGGTGTGCTCGGCCAGGTCGTGCATGCCCGGACCGCTCATCGGCTCTGGAGCCGTTGCCTCGTCGGTCAGGTCGGTCATCGGGATGGCTGGCGGGCGTCGCAGAGGGCCGCAGCCGCCCCGTTTTCGGGGTAGCCTTGGCCGCAAGTGGGCAGAGTGATAAGGCTCCGCCAATCCTAGCAGAAGGCGGGGCGGCGGCAACATGATGGGGGTTTCCGGAGTGTCAACCAGCGAGAGCCCGGTCCTGCTCCTGCGACACGACGGAGCTGGAGCGGGCCCGCTCGGCGCGACGCTGGCGGAGGCGCTCACGCAAAAGGGCTCGCGCTGCGCCGAGGTGGTGGTGAGCGGTGGCGACCCAAGCAGGGGCTCGCTCCTCGCCGATCTCGAGTGCGCCGCCGCCGATATCGGGGGCGCGGCGGCGGTGGTGATCGACCCGGGGACCGGCAAGTTCGCGCCGGCTGCCGGCGAGGACGTCGAGCGCTACCGCGAGCTGGCGCGCGAGCCGCTTGCCTTCGTCTTCGCCGCCCTCCAGGCCGGGCGCGACCTCCTCGAGCCCACCGGAGGCACGCTGTTGCTGCTCACGAGCACGGCCTCGTGGACCGGCCTGCCCTATGCGAGCGCCACCTCGGTCCTCCACGCCGGCGTGGAGAACCTGGTCAAGACCCTCGCCGTGGAGTGGTCCTCCTTCGGTCTCAGGGTGGTCGGCGTCGCCGCCGGGGCCCTCGACCTCGGCGACGGAGAGGAGCACCCCATGGCCGGAGTCGCACCTCTCGGGCGCGGCGACGCAGGAGACATCGCCGCGGCCGTGCGTTTCTTGATCTCGCCGGGCGCCCGCTTCATCACCGGGGCGACCCTGGTCGTCGACGGGGGGCTCTCATGCCGGACACTGTGAGCGTCGAGGGC
Source organism: uncultured Myxococcales bacterium (assembly GCA_964594295.1). Classification (GTDB taxonomy): domain Bacteria; phylum Myxococcota_A; class UBA9042; order UBA3505; family UBA3505; genus CAZQPP01. The sequence goes on from CAZQPP010000169.1 coordinate 4,521, forward strand.
TGCTTCAGGGGAGGCCTCCTGCGCGGCAAGACCGGGCTCATCACAGGCGGGGGCACGGGCATCGGCCTGCACCTCGCAGGCGCCCTCGCCCGCCTCGGCGCCAAGGTCCTCATCGCGAGCCGCTCCGTGGAGCACCTCGACGCGGCCCTGGAGGAGATCCGCGCCGGCGGAGGCGAGGCCGACGCCCACGAGCTCAACGTGAGAGACCCACGCAGCGTCGCCGAGCTCTTCCGCTGGGCGGACGCCGAGCACGGCCCCGTGCACTTCCTGTTGAACAACGCCGGCGCGAACTTCGTGGCGCCCGCGGTCACGATCTCCGAGCGGGGCTGGGCGGCGATCCTGGACACGGTCGTGCACGGGGCGGCCTACTGCGCCCGCGAGGCGGCCCGCCGCATGATCGAGCGAGGCGAGGGCGGCCGCATCATCCAGATGGGCGGCGCCAACGGCTGGAACGGCAGCCCTCTGATGGCGCCGAGCGGCGCCGGCAAGTCCGCCCTCAGGGCGCTCACGCGCTCCCTCGCGGTCGAGTGGGCCCCCTACCAGATCACCGTCAACGAGGTGGTGCCCGGACCGGTGGACACGGCGGGTGCCCGCAAGAACCTCTGGCCCACCGAGACGGTCCGGGCGGACATCGTGCGCCGCGTGCCCATGGGCCGCATGGTCTACCCCGACGACGTGGTCGGCCCGGTGGTCTTCCTCCTCAGCGAGGCCGCGGCCTTCGTCTCAGGCATCTCCCTGGTGGTCGACGGAGCCAACCGCCTATGGAGCCAACGCGTGGAGGAGGTGGCCGCGCGGAGCCGGGGAGCGGTGCGATGATCGACCGCCTCCTCGACCTCGGCGGCGCGCCCCCAACGCATCCCCAGGCGGAGGACCTCCTGCCGGCTCCCAACCCACCCCTCGCCCGCGACGGCGCGGTGCTGCCGGTCACCGAGCCTCTCCTCGGCGAGGAGGAGCTGCGCGAGGTCGTAGAGGCGCTGCGCTCCGGCTTCGTGTCCAGCGCCGGCCCGGCCGTCGGCCGCTTCGAGGCGGCCCTCGCCGCCCGCTGCCGGACCAGCTTCGCTTCGGCGACGAGCTCCGGCACGGCGGCCCTCGACCTGCTCATGACCTGCCTCGACGTGGGCCCTGGAGACGAGGTCGTGGTGCCGGCCCTCGCCTTCATATCGGTCGGGGCCGTCGTCGCGCGGGCCGGGGCGCGTCCGGTCTTCGCCGAAGCGGAGCGCGACAGCCTGAACATCAGCGCCGAAACCCTCGCTCCCAGCATCGGCCCCCGCACCCGCGGCCTCATCGCCGTGCACACCTACGGCCACCCGTGCCGCATGGCAGAGCTCAGAGAGCTCGCGGACCGGCACGGCCTGTTCCTGATCGAGGACGCCTGCGAAGCCCTCGGCGCGGCGGACGCGGAGAGGCCCGCAGGCGGCCTCGGCGACGCCGGCGTGCACAGCTTCTACGCCAACAAGATGCTGACGACCGGCAACGGCGGAGCGATCACGACCTCGCACGAGGGCCTGCACGAGCGCCTCCGCGCCCTGCGGGGATACAGCTACGCCGAGGACCGCTTCTTCTGGCACCACCACCTCCCCGTGAACGCCCGCATGAGCGCGCTCCAAGCCGCCCTCGGGTCCGCACAGCTCCGGCGCCTGCCAGAGATCCTCGCCCGCCGCAGGGCCGTGGCGGAAGGCTACGAGCTGCGCCTGGCGGGGATCGACGGCCTCACCCTCCCCTCGACGCCGGCCGCCGGCGCTCACGCCTGGTGGATGTACACCGTGCACGTCGAGCCCGAGGCCTGCGCGCTCACGGCTGCAGAGCTCCGGGCGGCGCTAGCGCGCCAAGGCATCGAGACGCGCCCCGTCTTCTCACCGCTGCACGTGCAGCCCGTGCTGCAGGAGCGCGCCGCCCCGGCCCAGGGTCCCTTCCCGGTCGCCGAGTGGGCCGCCCTGACCGGCCTCAACATGCCGACGAGCGCCCGCATGGGTGATGACGACCTGGATCGCGTGTGCGGGGTGGTGAGGCGGGCCTTCGGCGGGACGGCATGATGCCGCCGCGCGAGGGCAAGGGCGGCGAGGATCGAGCCGGGCGCGGAGGCGAGGACGGCCGCCACCTCACGGTCATCGTCCCGGCCCTCGACGAGGCTCCGTGCATCGGCACCGTGCTCGACGGGCTCCTCGCCCAGGAGGGCGTGGACGACATCCTCGTGGTCGACGGCGGCTCGAGCGACGGCACCCAGGAGATAGTCCTCTCGAAGGGCGTGCCCCTCCTGCGCCAGAGCCGCCCGGGCTTCGGCCCCGGCCTCTGGGAGGCCTTCGAGCAGGCGCCCGGCGACCTCCTCTGCATCGTCGACGCAGACGGCTCCCACGACTGGAGCGACATCCCGCGCATGCGGGCGAAGATCGCCGAGGGCCACGACTACGTGCTCGGCAGCCGCTACAGCGGCCCCTTCCGCTGGCGCTCCCCTCTCCACTGGCCCTGGTCTACCTCGGAGGACGACAGCCGCCTCCACGAATGGGGGAACCTCGCCATAGTCGCCCTCGCCCGCCTCCTCCACGCCTGGCCCTTGAACGACGTCATGATGGGCTTGCAGATGTGGCGCCGCGAGGTCTTCGAACAGGTCCACCTCGAGGAGCCCAGCCAGGCCTTCGAGGCCGAGCTCAAGCTCAAGATCCACCGCGCCGGCTTCCGCGTCGCAGAGATCAGCACCCACGAGCGCCCCCGCCTCGGCGGCCGGGCCAAGCTCAACGCCCTGACCGACGGGGCGGCCGTGGCCAAGGTGCTCCTGTCCTTGTGGCTGCGGCACGGCTGCCGGCGGCGATGAGGCCCCCGGCCTCCCGGGTGCCGCGTCGTCGGCCGCCTATCGGTTGCACCCAGCTGGTCCTGGTGCTGCTCCTCCTCGTGCCGGCTGGCGCTGGCGCCGAGTCACCCAAGCGCTGTGACCGGCTCGCCGCCGCCCTCGACCCGGGCGGCGAAGAGGCGCCCGTGGCGCCGGGCACCTGGGTGATCGGTCTGGTGAGCGCGAGGGCGCACACCCTGGAGGTGCTCTACCTGCGCAAGTCAGACGGCGCCCCCCTCGCCCTCTACATCCGCGCACGCCCGCGGGCGCAGGAGGAGGCTCACGCCCGCCCCTACACGCTCGAGGGGCGTTGGCGCGGCCCCGAGCCGGAGCCCGCCGAGGTCGCCGCCCTCGTGAGCTGGGCTCGCGAGCGCCTCGCGGAGGTGCCCCTCGCCGCGAGGCACGCGTTCGTGACGACCAAGCACCTTCCCTCGGGGACGGCCTGCAACGCCGAGAGGCCGGAAGGCGCCGAAGCTGCCGAGGGCGAGCCGGAGGCCGTCGTGTCACGGGTGCGCACTCCTCTCGAGCGCTTCGTGTACTGGGCGGACCGGACCCGCACGAATGAGTCGCCCTGGCTGGCCTGGCTGCTGATCCTGGCGCTCCTCGTCTCGCTCGGAGCGGCCCTGCCCTCGATCGCCGCGGCGCAGCCCCCGGCGTCTCCCGGCTGCTGGCTCGGCCTCGGCCTCGTCTGCTCGGTCTTCGGGGCTCTCGTCTGGCTCCTCCCCGACACCGTGCTCCACGAGAACTGGCACGGCTACGAGCTCATCCGCGTGGCGGCCGCGGTGGAGGACACGCCCTACTACCCCTACGAGCCCTACGGCTTCATGTCGGTGGCGTGGGCTCGCCTGCTCGGCATGCTCGCCGAGCCCGGCCACGAGACCTTCGCGGCCTCGAGAGTGGCGATGTTGCTGGCGATCCCCGGGGTCTTCCTCTGGGCGCTGTCCACCATCGAGAGCCAACGCGCGGCCCTGGTGGCGGCAGGCCTCTTCGCGGCGCAGCCTGTCTCGCTCTACGCCGCCCGCGCCGAGACGAGCACCTCCATCGGGGTGCTCCTCATCGTGCTCTTCGCCTGGCTCGCGACCCTTGCGGCCCGCCGGCGCGACCTCCGCCTGCTGCTGGCCGCGGCCCTGGCCGGCACCGTGCTCCTTCGTTTCCGCCTGCTCGGCGCGGTGGTCATGCCGCCCCTCGCTCTCCTCGTGCTCGCCCTTCGGCCTGACGTGGAGCTGAGCGCCGCAGGGCGCCGGCGCTGGCGCAGGGCCGTCTGGCTTCTCGGAGCGGCCGCCGTGGCCCTGGCGCTGCCACACCTGGCCGTGGTCCTCCCGCCGCTCTTCGAGGCGCGACACAGCGAGTTCGAGTGGCACTACTTCCCCTCCCTCCTCGACACTCCGTACTGGAGCTCGCCCGTCATCACGCTGATGGCCGCTGCCGGAGCCCTGGCGCTCCTGCCGCGCCGGCCCCGGATGGTGGCGCTGCTCGTCGCCGCGCTGCTCTTCACCTACGTCGCCTCCCTGCCCGCCGCCAACACCTGGGCAGGCTGCGCCCGCTACCAGGCCTGGGCAGCCGCAGCCGTCGCGCTCCTCGCCGCGGCAGCCGTCGAGGCGGTGATCGCGCGAGCCGGCCGGCTGGCCCCGGCGGCGGCTCTCCTGCTGGTCCTGCTGCCGGCCCTGGGCTCGGGTACAGCGGCCGCGACGCTGGCAGTGGAGCACCCCGAGAGCGCTCAGCTCCACGTCTTCCGCCGGGCCGTGAAGAGCCTGGAGCCGCACGCCGTGCTCGCGGCTCCGGTCGGGATCGCGCGAGGCGCCAACCTCCAGATCCCCGACGCGGAGCTGATGGCGGCGCGACCGGACGTGCTCCTCGTGGACCTGAGAGACGTCGTCGCCGGGCTGCCGACCGGCGCCAGGCCTGTGTACTACTTCGACCCCCTGCCCTGCTCCATCGCGGGTGGGCCCTACGGTCCCTGCACGGGCCGTGAGGCGCTGGCGCTGCGACCGGTCTGGACCGAAGGCGTCTCCCACGAGCTACCGCCGGACCTGAACCCCCGTGGAGACTACGGCTCCTGGTGGAACCACGAGCGGGGCTACCACGACTACCCGCCGGGCCCCGCGGTGATCGGGCTCTACCGAGTGCTCGAGGTCCGGCGCTGAGCGCTCACCTGCTCCCAGCACCTCCTCAGCCCCTCCTCGAGCAACGTGACCGGCGCATAGCCCAGCTGGCGCAGCCGTGAGATGTCGGGGCACCGGCGACGAGGGCCTCCTGCGGGCCGCGGCCCGGGCTGGATCTCGATGCGCACGCCCGCGATCTTCGCGAGCAGCTCGGCGAGGTCCGCGATGCTGGTCTCCACGTCTACCCCGACGTGGTAGATGCCGCCGGGCTCTCCGCGCTCGAGGGTGATGAGGATGCCGTCGACGGCGTCCTCGATGAAGCAGAAGGCGCGGGTCTCGCTGCCGTCGCCCTGGATCGGGAAGGGCAGCGGCTCGGGGACGCCGGACTTCAGAAGCTCCGCGAGGCGCACGGCGAATTGCGGGATCACGTGCTCCCAGCCCATGTCGGGGCCGTAGACGTTGTGGGGACGGACGATGACGGTCTCCACGCCCCTCGGTTGCAGGTAGTGCAGGGCGAGCAGCTCGCCGATGATCTTGCCGCCGCTGTAGGAGAAGCGCGGGTTTCGGGGATCGGGGACCAGGAGGCGCTCGTCCTCGTCGGTGGGCACCCGGCTCGGGTGGTTGTAGACCTCGGAGGAGGAGGCGAGCAGGTAACGCGAGCAGCCGTGAGCGGCGGCGGCGTCCATGGTGTTCAAGGTGCCCCGGACCGCCACATCGAGCACGCGGCTCGGGTGCTCGTAGAAGAGCTCGGTGCCGTTTACCGCGGCGAGGTGCAGCACGGTGTCGCAGCCGCGCACGGCTTCGTCGACCAGGGCGGCGTCGCGCACGTCGCCGCGGATGAGCTCTATGCGGTCGGCCACGTCCTCGAGGCGGCCGGCGTCGCCGCGCGAGCAGTCGTCGAGCACCCTGACCGGCCGCCCCGCGCCCACGAGGCGCTTGACGAGGGCGCTCCCCAAGAAGCCCGCGCCTCCGGTGACGAGGGTGAGCGGAGCGGGCTCAGGCAAAGCCCACGCCCCCGTGGCAGACGCCGGGCACCGAGGCCACCAGCTCACGGTCGAAGAGCTGCCAGCCGTCCAGCAACACGCCGGGCAACCGCATGGTCCGCAGCAGGCCGGCTATGTCGAGGGACTCGTAGCACTCGTGGTTCGTCATGACCACGACCGCGTCGGCGCGGCTGAAGCCCTCCGCGATGCCCGCCGGCTCCGCCCCAGTGGAGGCCAGCTCACCGTCGGGCACGTTGGGATCATGGCCGAGGACCTTCAGCCCGAGGCGCCGCAGCTCCAACACGAGCGCGAGGGTCGGTGCGTCGCGCATGTCCGAGGTCTCGGGCCGACCTTTGAAGGCAAAGCCCAACACGAAGACCGCGCTCCGCCCGGGCTCCTTCCCGACGGACTCGAGGAGACGAACGAGCTTCGCCGCGACCCAGCCGGGCATGGCCTCGTTGGTCGCGCGGGTCTCCCGAACCAGGCTGGGCTCGTAGCCGTGACGGCGGCCCACGTCCAGGAGGATGTGGGGGTCTTTGGAGAGGCACGCGCCGCCGACGCCGGGGCTCGGGACCGGGACGCGGCTGGGCGGGTCGCAGGCGTTGATGGCCCTTACGATCTTGACCATGTCGATGCCGATGCGCTCGCACAGGAGGGCCAGCTGGTTGGCGAAACCGAAGGTGACGTCCCGGAAGCCGTTCTCGACGATCTTGGCCATCTCGGCGGCCTCGACGCCGTCCATCTCGACGATCGAGTCGGTCATGCGCCTGAACAGGGAGCCCGCGCGCGCGGTGGAGCTCCGGTCGAGGCCGCCGACGATCTGGGGGAGCTCGCGCAGCTCGCGCAGGGCCTGGCCCGCCATGGTGCGCTCGGGCGCGAAGACCAGGCCGAAGCCATCCCCGGCCCGCAGGCCGCTCACGGACTCGATAATGGGCAGCACGACCTCCCGGGTCGTGCCGACCGGGACCGTGGAGCGCAGAACGACCAGGCCGCCGGCGGTGAGGGCCCGGCCGACCTGGTGGGCGGCGGCCTCCACGTCCGAGAGGAGCGGCGCCCTGGTCTCACGGTCCACGGGCGTGCCGACGGCGATGACGAAGACCTCGTGCCGGCCCCGCTCCAGCTCGCCGCCTACCGAGAGCCGCTCGCCCAGGTGGCGCTGCAGGGCCTCGCACAGGCCGACCTCGTGGAAGTGGCAGTCTCCGCGACGCAGGGTGTCGACGACCCACGCCCTGGACTCCACGCCGGTCACGTCGAGGCCGACGTCGGCCAGGGTCACCGAGAGCGTGAGCCCTACGAAGCCCAGCCCCAGCACGGCGACGCGCCGGTCATCTACGTCATCGGGGGTGGGCCCTCCAAGTGGGCCCCCAGGAAAAACGGGCTCAACCATGGCTTCCTTGATTGCAAGGTGTCGGCGAGCACGTCAAGGCGTGCTTGCGCCGCTCCGCGCGCGGGGCTAAACCAGGTTCCCCCCCCCGACAGGAGAGATGAGGCAAATGGCCACCTTCGCTGCCGACCTTCGAGACATCCGCTTCGCGCTCTTCGAGCACCTGAGCATCGGCGAGCTGTGCAAGCTCGAGCACTTCAAGGAGCAGGACCTCGAGACCTACGAGATGATCCTCACCGAGGCTCACCGGATCGCCACGGACCTGCTCGCTCCGCTCAGCGAGCCCGCGGAGAAGGAGGGCTGCCGCTTGGAAGGCGGGAAGGTCTCCGTGCCGGCGGTCTTCAAGGAGGCCACGAAGACCTTCAACGAGGGTGGATGGATAGGCATCACCATCGAGGCCGAGCACGGGGGGATGGGGATGCCCAGCACGCTCGGGACCGCCTGCGGAGAGCTCTTCACGGGGGCCTGCGGCTCCTTCATGTTCACGCCCGGCCTCACCACGGCGGCGGCGCGCGTCATCATCAACCACGCCGGCGAGGAGCTCAGGGAGCGCTTCGTGCCGAAGATGCTCACCGGCGAGTGGGCGGGGACCATGTGCCTGACCGAGCCCCAGGCAGGCTCGGCGGTGGGCGACTGCCGCACCAAGGCCGCCCCCCAGGGCGACGGCAGCTACCTCCTCGAGGGTGAGAAGATCTTCATCACCCAGGGAGACCACGACCTCGCCGACAACATCGTGCACCTCGTGCTCGCGCGCACGCCCGACGCGCTCCCCGGCACCAAGGGCCTGTCCCTGTTCATCGTGCCCAAGCTCTGGGTCGACGAGGCCGGCAACGCGGGCGATGCAAACGGCGTCGTCTGCACGAGCATCGAGGAGAAGATGGGCATCCACGCCTCCTCGACCTGCAGCCTGGCCTTCGGGGACACGCCGTGCCGCGGCTTCATCATCGGCCAGGAAGGCGACGGCATGCGCCTGATGTTCCAGATGATGAACGAGGCCCGCATCGAGGTCGGCCTCCAGGGCAACGCCCTCGGGAACGCCGCCTACCAGCTCGCCCTCGCCTACGCAAAAGAGCGCATCCAGGGCGTGCACATCAGCCAGATGCGCGACCCCGACGCCCCCCGCGTGGCCATCATCGAGCACCCGCCGGTCCGCCGCATGCTCATGGAGTGCAAGGCCTACGGCGAGGGCGTCCGCGCCCTTGTCTTGAAGACCGCCCTCTACGCCGACCTCGCCGAGCACTCCGATGACGAGAAGGAGCGCGTCCGCTCCCACAGCCTCCTCGAAATCCTCACCCCCGTCTGCAAGGCCTACGGCTCCGACACCGGCTTCCGCATGGCCGACCTCGCAATGATGGTCCACGGAGGCTACGGCTACATCAGCGAGTACGGCGTCGAGCAGCTGATGCGCGACGTGAAGATCACCAGCATCTACGAGGGCACCAACACCATCCAGGCCCTCGACCTCCTCGGCCGAAAGGTGGCGCGAAAGGGCGGCCAGGACTTCATGCGTGCGATCGGCCAGATCGACCGCTTCGTCGGCTTCAACAAGGAGCACGAGGCCCTCGGTCAGCTCGTGGGCAAGCTCAACAAGGCCAAGGACGCCCTCGTCCAGGTGACCATGACCTTCGGCGGCATGGGCGCCATGGGCGACCTCTCCTACCCGGCGATGCACTGCGCCGAGTACCTCGAGATGTTCGGCGACACCCTCGTCGCCTGGTCCTTGCTCGAACAGGCCGTCATCGCCCACGAGAAGGCCGCCGCCATCCGCGCCGAGTCGCCCGACGCCGATCCCAAGGACAACCCCGAGCTCGCCTTCTACGAGGGCAAGGTCCACACCGCGACCTTCTTCGTCCACCAGATCCTGCCGCGCGTGCACGGCCACGCCGAGCGCGCCGCCTCGCAGGACAAGAGCTGCCTGGAGGTCGTGCTCTAGTCGGACCATACGCTGTTGCCCGGCGCGCCTCCCCTCGGCTAACATGCCTCCCGGCTGAGTCACCGAGCCGGGCGGAGGGCGCCGGGCCGGCTGGCTCTTTTTGCTACCCATGTACGACGACGTGACCAGAAAGGAAGACATAGAGCGCGCCCTGGCCTCCGGGGCCCTGCGGGACGCCAACGTGGAGCGCTCGGACCTGCGGGGGCACTCCTTCGCGGGCGCCGTGCTCGAGAGGGTCAAGCTCGAGGCGGTCGGCATGGCCGACGTCGACCTGCGCGGCGCGTGCCTCCGCCACGTCGGCCTCGTGGGCGCGACCGCGCGCGGCGCTCGTTTCGGGCGCACCGAGTGCGAGGGAGTGGACGTCGCCCAGAGCGAGCTCATGGAGGCTAGCTTCTCGGAGGCGCGGGTGCGCGGGAGCATCTTCCGCGACAGCGGCATGGCCAACGCCAGCTTCTGTCGGGCCTCGCTCGTGGACGTCGAGTTCGACGCGGCCGACCTCGCGCGCGTCAGCTTCGACGGCGCCACCCTGGTGCGGGTGCGCTTCGCGGACCCGTCCCTGGGCAACGCGAACCTGGCCGGAGCCTCGTTCGAGGGTGCCGTCCTGGTCGACTGCAACCTCCGCGGCGCGAACCTGTACCGCGCCAACTTCAAGGGCGCCCTCCTGGTGCAGGTCGACCTGCGCGACTCCAACCTCGTGGAGGCCGATCTGGGCGCCGAGATGGTCAACGTCTTCATGGACCGGGCGGACCGATGAGCACGAGCACCCCCCAAGGCGACGCCGAGCTCGGACGGCGGCTCCTGGAGTCGCTGAGAGAGCGCTCCAGCGAGGATCTGGCCCAGCTCTGTGCGGAGATCCTGCTCACCTACGTCGTGCGCCGGCAGAGCCCGACCATCGAGCAGCTCGGCACCATGCCCGTGCCCAAGGATCTGCGCGAGATGGACTTCCTCCAGCTCGTCGCCTGGCTGAAACGCCACCTCTCCCTGCCGGAGCTGGACGCCTTGGAGATCCAGCACGGCGCGGTGCACGCCAAGGTGGAGGGT
>CAZQPP010000170.1:0-14777 GCA_964594295.1 uncultured Myxococcales bacterium
TTCTCTTTCCTCCTTCCCAGGCTTGACCTGGCGCACTAGCCGTTAGCCGTTAGCCATTAGCTGCCTGTCCTCCTTGGGGCCGGCGTGTCTGCTGGGTGATGGCTATGACTTCGCCAACAAGGTGTTTGCGGGGGCGGGCGTTCTGAGGCAGAACGCCCCTACCGCGGGAGCTTCGTTCCGAAACTCCTGCCGTAACTTCTCAAGAAGTCCGGGCAGAGTGGCAGAGTGGCTCGCGCAAAGGCGCCAAGACGCCAAGAGCGCGAGGAGAAAAAACTATGTCTTCGCGCCTTTGCGGCTTTGCGCGAGATTCTCTTGGTCGGCGAGCTGGGTAGCGGGCTGGCTTTCTTGCCCGGGGTTATTGAAAACCTACCTCCTGCCCCGCTAACTGCTAACAGCTAATCGCTAATCGCTCGATCCGACGCCGCCAGGCGGCGGATCACGGTGAAGCAGACGGCTTGACAGCGACGCCCGCCTGTCTGTTTTTCGGGTGTGTCCCACTTGACCCGCAGAATCCAGATCCGCAAGGGTTTGGGCCTTGGCCCAAACGCGCGCAGCGAGCCGGAGGCGAGCGAAGTATGCCACGCGGATTTGTCCCAAGTCTTCGGGGCTTGGCCCCGAAGACGCGCTCGCCGAAGGCGAGCCAAACCTCGGTCTGCGCATGGCGTTGGCGCCCGAGCACAGACAGCCCCACCGGGTCAAGTGGGACACACCCTGTTTGTCACGGCATGCACGCCTTCACCTCCCGCCCGCCCGCTCCCCTCCTGCTCGCCCTTGCCGTCGCCGTGGGCTGCTCCAGCGGCCTTCGGGACGACCGGGCGTGGTGGCTCGACGGAGCCGACGAGGCCGCCTACGGAGAGGAGGCCGACGAGGCCTGGGACTCGGTGGACGAAGACGAGGACGGCGAGCTGCTCGAGGCCGCCGTCGCAGAGCACGCCGGCAACGGGGATCCCCACGTCCTGGCAGGCCTCATCGAGCACCGCGACTCCACGTCTTCGGGAGGCATGCTCGTCGACGACATCAGCCCCCACGCGCACAAAGAGAGGAGCATCGCCACCGGCGCCCCGATCTACTCGGTGAGCGGCTGGTATGACGGCGCCTACGTGCACGCGGTGACAAAGCGCTTCAACAGCGTCACGACCCCGGGACGGCGCTTGACCATCGGGCCCTGGGACCACGGTGCCGGCCAGCAGGTGAGCCCCCACGCCGACTCCCGCGAACCGGAGTTCGACCTCGGCGCCGAGCTCCTGCGCTTCTTCGACCACCACCTGAAAGGGGCCCCCAACGGCATCGCCGGCGAGCCGCCCGTGCACTACTTCACCATGGGCGAGGAGCGCTGGAAGAGCTCACACACCTGGCCCCCCGCGGGCGTCGAAGCCCGGGACTGGCACCTGGCACCGGAGGGCCGGCTCTCGCCCTCGGCCCCGCCCGCGGCCGGCCGGGACACCTACCGCGTCGACCGCCGCGCAGGCACAGGCCGCAACACCCGCTGGGAGAGCCTCGCCAACATCGACGGTGTGCCCATCGAGTACCCGGATCGCGCCGAGCGAGATGCCCTGCTCCAGGTCTACGACTCGGCCCCTCTCCCGCACGACCTCGAGGTCACGGGTCACCCCCTGGTCACCTTGTGGCTCAGCTCCGACGGCAGCGACGCCGCGGTCTTCGCCTACCTCGAAGACCTGAGCCCCGAAGGCGAGGTCGTCTACGTCACTGAAGGCATGCTGCGCGCCGCCCACCGCCACATACCGGAGTGCGAGCCGCCCTACCTCTCGCCGGCTCCCTACCGCGCCTACCTCGAGGAGCACGCCCGGCCCCTCGAGCCCGGCGTCCCCGCGGAGCTCGTCTTCGACCTGCTCCCGACCTCCTACCTCTTCCGCAAGGGCCACCGGATTCGCCTGGCCTTCGCCGGCGCCGACAGCGACCACTTCGCGCCTCTGAGAGACGAGGGAGCGGAGATCACCTTCCATCACGGCCCGCCCAGGCCTTCTCGAGTCACGCTCCCGTCGCGGGTCGGGAGCCCCTGACGGGAGCCCGGGGGCGGGCCGAGCGCATCCCCGTGGAGCCGCCTCTCTCGGCGCGCGGCTTGACCTGGACGACCCAATGTCTGGAAACTCCCGGTCCGCACCGGAGTGGACAATGAAGGTCAAGAAGATCGAGGGTGAGCCGCAGGAGCCCGTGGGCATGGAGGGCGCCAGCGGCGTTCGAATGCGCATGCTCATCGGTCCGGCCGAGCAGGCCCGCAACTTCCACATGCGGCACTTCCACGTGGAGCCCGGCGGACACACGCCGCACCACGAGCACCCCTACGAGCACGAGATCCTCATCCTCGGCGGCCGGGGCGTGGCGCGGAGCGACGCCGGTGACGTGGAGGTCGGGCCGGGCCACGTCATCTGGGTGCCCGCCGATGAGCGGCATCAGTTTCGAAACGCCGGCGACGAGGCCTTTGAGTTCATCTGCCTGATCCCGGTACAAGAGTAGCTTCCGGCGAACCACGAAAAGCCGATGATTCGACTGCCATTTTCTGGCCTGCTGGCTACGCTTCTCGTTGCATGCTCCGGCGGGGCGTCCGAAGCGCCGAGACCGCTCTCGGACCGCGGCGCGGGGGACAACGCCGGAGCCTGGCCCACCTACGACGCGAGCGGCGTGAGCGGTGTGCGCGACACCCTGGCCTCCTTCGACGGCGGCCCGCGTTTCGGCGAGCCCTGCCTCGAGCACGGGGACTGTGAGGGAGGCTGGTGCGCGGTGACCGACGTGGGCCGCCTCTGCACCGCCAACTGCGTGGACGTCTGCCCGCAGGGGTGGGCCTGCGTCGCGAGCAACCTCTTCGGGGGCACCGACCTGATCTCGGTGTGCCTGCCGGTCGAGTCACCCACGTGCGACGGCTGCGACGGCGACGAGGACTGCCGCGGGGCCTCCTTCTGCGCCTGGATACCGAACGACCGGCCGCTGTGCCTGCTGCCCTGCGATCCCCTTGGACCTGCGACCTGCCCCGGCGGGTTCGCCTGCGTCCAGACCGCGAGCTCGCCCGCCAACAACACGGTCCACGCCTGCCTCCCCAAGCCCGGCTTCGGCTGCTGCTCGCTGTCCTCGACGGGGGCGACCGAGGGCTGCGCGCGAGTGTCGGAGTTCGGACGCTGCGTCGGCCAGCGCAGGTGCGGGGGCGCCCCCGGCTGGGGTGCCTGCGACGCGCCCCTGCCGGGCCTCGAGGTCTGCGACGGGCAGGACAACGACTGCGACGGGAGCGCCGACGAGGGGCTTGGCCCGGAGTGCTCTTGCGGAGACGGCGTGTGCCGCGGCGCGGGAGGCGAGGACCCATCCACCTGCACGCTCGACTGCCCATCGGTCTGCGGCGACTCGGCGTGCACCCCGGGCGAGAGCCCCGCAGCCTGCCCAGAGGACTGCTGCGCCGGCGGCTGCGGCGACGGGAAGTGCCACGGCTACGGCTGCGGGGAGAGCCCGGACTCCTGCCCGGCCGACTGCGGCACCGCTTGCGGCGACGGGAGCTGTGACAGGGGCGAGAGCCCCGCCGTCTGCCCAGAAGACTGCAGGCGCTACGTCTGCGGGAACGGCGTCTGCGAGCCGACCGACGGCGGCCCCGAAGACTGCCCCGCGGACTGCGGCACGGCCTGCGGCGACTGCGTCTGCCAGGGCGGCGAGGACTTCCAGGCCTGCCCCGTCGACTGCGGCTTCTGCGGCGACCTGGTGTGCTCCCTGTGCCCGAGCCTCGACGAGCCCGCGCGCTGCCGAGCGGACTGCGAGGCGGACCCCGGGCACGTGCCGGACACCGTCGTGCCCCCCCCTCCCGCCGACGCCACGGGCTCAGACACGGCGGACGGCGGCGGCTCTGACGCGACAGACGGCGGCTCGGTGGACGCAGGCCCCTGCCCCGGCGACTGCGACGACGAGGACTCCTGCACCGTGGACGTCTGCCGCGAGTGGGGCTGCGATCACTCGCAGCGGCTGCGCACGCCGGTCTGCGGCACGCACTGCGAGCCCAAGCTCGGCCCGCGCGGCGCCGGGACCTTCACGGTTGGGCAGGGGCGCTTCATGGCGCTGGCTGTGGCCGGCGAGCACGCCTACGTGGCCTCGGCCAACGCCGGCGTGCAGGTGTTGTGGCTCCCAGCAAGCGGTGGGGTGGAGCCGATAGGAATGGCGGATCTCGAGGGCGTCGCGGAGGACATCACCTATGCACACGGTCACGTGTACGTGGCCGACGAGATGCACGGGGTCAAAGTCCTGGACGTCTCGAACGCCGCCGTACCGCGTGAGGTCTCTCGCCTGGACCTCCGCCGCCCGGGCTTTCTCTACTCGTCGCGCGCGCTCGACGCCGATCCGGCGGCGAACCGGATGTATGTCCTGGTCGGCTCCCACGTCGACGCGATCGACCTCTCTACTCCCTCGGCGCCACAGCGCGTCGGCAGCCTCGAGGTCGACGGCTTCTACCCGCGCGACGTCGTCGCGTCCGGCAGCCGAGCCTACCTGGCCGCCGACGAGCAGGGGTTGCAGATCGTCGACTTCACGGACCCGACATCACCGTCCGTCGCAGGCGGCGTCGTCACCGACGAGCCGGTCGCGACCCTCGCCCTCGACGGTGACTTCGCCTACCTGAGCGTCGGGCCCGGCATGGGCCACGGCTACGCCATCGACGGGCTCGCCGTGGTGGACGTGTCCAACCCCGCGGCGCCCAGGCTGCGCGGGACCCTCCCGGACCTGGGCTGGAGCCTGGACATCGGCGCACACGAGGGCTTCGTCTTCGTGGGCACCTGGCAGCGGGGGCTGAAGGTCATCGACGCCAAGGACCCCGACGCCCCGGTCGAGGTCGCGTCCCGCCTCGAGGGTCGCAACTGGTCCGGGATGCACGCCTCGGCCGGTGAGCTCGTCGCCAGCTACGAGGGCCGCACCGACGACGGGGGCCTCGCCCGGTACCAGGTCGACGCTTCGGGCGGCCTCACCTCCTACGGCGCCACCGAGCGGCCGGCCTTCAGGGGTTTCTCGGTCATGGCCAGGGGCAACACGGCCTTCGTGGCGGAGGGCAACGGCGCCTTGAGCGTGTGGCACGTAGGAGGAGAGAGCGGGCTGGAGCGCCGGGCCACGCTCCCCTTCGACGAGGCGGCCTATCGGGTCCTGCTCGACGGAGACGTGGCCTATGTCCTGCTCGACAACACCGTCAGGGCCGTCGACATCACAGATCCCATGGCCATGCGCGAGCTCAGCTCGATCGCGCTCAAGTCCTCGAGCTCCGCCTTCGGCCTCGACGACGACATCATCGTGGCCAACGACCGCGAGCAGGGGCTCACGGTCTTCGACTTCAGCGATCCAGGGGCGCCGCGGCGCCGGGGAACGATGGCGACCGAGGACGGCTTCACCGACCTGCGCATCGCCAACAAGATCGTCTACATGGCCGACCTCGAGCGCGACCTGCGCATCGTCGACGTCGCCGATCCGGACACCCCACGCCTCGTCGGGACCTGGGACGAGGCCATGGGCCAGGTGGTCTCGGTAGGTCTCGACGCGTCGCGGCTCTACCTGGGCCACCAGTACATCTACGTGCTCGACGTCGCCAACCCCTCGGCCCCCACCGAGATCTTCAAGGCGGACGTACCCGACGGTTTCAGCACCGACCACCTGCTGATCCACGACGACCTCCTCTTCGCCTCCTGTGGCCGCGAGGGCATCCTGGTCTACGAGCTGTCCCACTACGATCCTCCGCAGCTGCGCGACCAGGTGCAGCTCTACGGCCGGGCGGGTCAGCTCGTACCGATCGGCGACACGCTCCTCGTCGCCGCCGGGTCGGTTGGGCTCGAGGCGCCGAAGATCCTCTGCGGGGACTAACCGGCCTCCGATTCCTTGCACATCAGGTAGAGGCAGCGCAGCGGCTCCGACTGGTCGTCGTCGTAGAGGTGCAGCGAGCCGCCGCGGCAGCGCGCGAAGTGGTTGCAGTCGGCGCACTCCCCCCGCTTGGTCCACGAGCGGTCGCGGAAGACCTCGTAACGATTCTCCCAGACGTCTCGGAAGCGCTCGGTGCGGATGTCCCCCTGGTCGTAGAAGTCGGTGAGCTCCGGACAGGCGCCGATGCGGCCGTCGTAGCGGATGCCGGCGATGGTGATGCCCGCCCAGCACTGGCAGAGGTAGGGCCTGACCATGCCCTCGAAGCGATCGCCGAGGTATCCCTCCTCGCTGAACTCGGGGCTCGGCGCCATCCGGTCGAGGCGCCCGCTGCGCACGAACTCGAGCAGCCGGCGGACCTCCGTCGGGCCGGGCACCAGCTCGGGGTGCTCGGCCGCGCGGCCGATGGGCATGACCGGGGCCACGCGCCAGAGGGGCACGCGCATGGAGGCTACGAGCTTGCGCATGTCGTCGAGGCCGTCGAGGGCAGGCGTGGTGACGGTCGTGATGATCTCGAGCTTGCCCCGGTAGCCTTCCGCGCGGAGGTTCTCGACGGCCTCCACGACCTTCTTGGAGGAGCCCTTGCCGCGGAGCTGGTCGTTCAGCTCGGGCAGGGCGTCCATCGAGATGGACACTGAGCCCACGCCGGCAGCGACCATCCTCCGGGCCGCGTCCCGGTCCACCAGCACGCCGTTCGTGACGAGCCCGTAGCGAAAGCCCAGCGTGTGCAGCTCGTTGAAGAGGTCGAAGATGCCGTCCTTGAGCAGGGGCTCACCGCCCGTGACGGCCACCATCACCTGCCCGGCGTCGAAGTCGCCCGCCACCTGCCGCGCCACGTCGATCCACTGCGGGGTGCCGAGCTCGCGCTCGAGCTCGCGGCCGGTGCAGCTGCTGCCGCAATAACGGCACGCCAGGTTGCACCGGCGCGTGACCTCCAAGAAGAGGTAACGCAGCGGGTGCGTGCGGCACTGCACGTCGAAGCGCAGGTTGTGGCGCTTCCAGAGGAGCCAGCGCCGGTACCTGCCGCGCAGGGAGAGCCGAGGCTTCTTCGCGGCCTGTTGGAGTGGTGCGCCTACACGGGTCAAGGTGGGAGAGTCTTCAGATCCCGTCCTGCGTGCACACCGGCCAGGTGATCTCCCCGCCGCAGCCGTCGGAGAAGGTGTTGTCTTTGTCGCAGTACCAGCCCACGCCTTCGCTCTCGACGCACTCATGGTCACTGCCGCAGGGCAGCGGCCCGTATACGGCGACGGGCGCACAGTCGGCGGCCGGGCCCGCGTCGCTGGGGCTGATGTCCATCGGCGGCGGCCCGTAGTAGACCATCGGCATGTCGCTGGCCTGGTCTATGTCCGCCGGCACGGCGTCGGTCGCGGCGTCCACGCCGCCGCCATCCGAAACCGCCGGCCCGTAGAAGACCATCGGGATGTCGTTTGCCTGGTCCACGTCCGCGGGCGCCGCGTCGGTCGCGACGTCCACGCCCCCCGCGTCGAAGGGCTGGGGACCGTAGTAGACGACGGGCTCCCCGTTGCCCGAGTCGGCCGGCGGGAGGGCGGAGGCGTCGATCACGTCGGAGCCGGCGGCGTCCCAGTCCGCCGGGGGCGGACCGTAGTAGACCGAAGGAGACTGCTCCTTCTCGCAGCCGACCAGGAAGTTGGCCAGGTAGAGCAGCATGGCCAGCCCGACCAGGACGACGTACTTGTGCAGCCGAACGAGGAGGCCCTCCCCGTTGGCTCCCCGGTCGGACCGTCCTTGATGGCAGAGCGGAGGTGTAGCTTCCATCGGCGCGGCCCTCGGTATGGTCCGGAGAGGGTAGCAGCCCGCGGGCCGGATGTCAGCCCGGGCCCACCCAAGATCCCTCGCCGGAGCTCAGCTCGCCGAGCCCAGGCGAGCGCTGACGAAGACCCGGCCCAGGGCCGCGAGCCTGATGGCCCGCTCCAGGTCGGCGTAGGCGTCCGCCTTGAGCACCCACGCGGTCGCGCCGGCCGCGAGGGTGCGGCGCACGTCGAAGGGGTCCGCCTCGGCCGAGACCACCACCAGCGCCGAGCCTGGGCTCTCGGTGCGCACCGCGTCTAGGAGCTGCAGGGCCGGCAGGGCCGGCATGCCCGCGTCGGCCACGACGACCCGCGGACGGAGACGCCGGCAGAGCCCGACGAGCTCGGGTCCGGAGGCCGCCTGCCCGACCAGGTCGACCTCCGGCATGCGCTTCACGAGCTCGGCCAACACGCGCCGATATGGCTCGAAGTCGTCCGCGATGACGACCCTGAGGCGCTCGGGTGCTGTGGCCACGGCCAGCTCCTCGCTCAGCAGCGGCGCCGCAGGGGCAGGAGGGCCGCCCAGATGAGGAGCAACGCGAGCAGGGGAGGCATGACCGGCGCGGGGCCGGTGCTCCTGCAGCCGCAGTCGCCGGCCTCGGTGGTGGGCGCGGTGCCGCCGGGGGAGGCGGTGTCCGGGGCCGTGGCGGTGTCCGGGGCCGTGGCGGTGTCCGGGGCCGTGGCGGGGTCCAGGGCCGCGGCGGTGTCCGGGGCCGTACCGGGGTCGGTGCCAGTGCCGGGGTCGGTGGCGACGCCGGGATCGGTGGCCGTGCCGGGGTCATCGGCCGCATCGCTGCCGGCCGCGTCCGGCCCGGCGTCGGTTGCGGCACCGCCGGTGTCCTCGCCCGGCTCCTCGCCCCCAGTGAAGCGGGCCACAGCCGTGGTGTCGGCCGTGACCTCCAGGGAGCACTGGAGCTCGCTCCCGCAGGAATGGCCCGGGGTGTCGCTCTCCCAACCCTCGAAGGTGCTGTCTCCCAACGGGACCGCCTCCAGGGCAATGGAGTCTCCGTAGGGGATCTCCTCGGAGCAGTCTGCGCCGCAGTCGATGCCGGAGGCGGACTGCACGCGCCCCGCGCCGATCACGCGCACGGCCACGCGGTGACCGTAGCCGGTTGGGGCGCCGGCGGTGACGATGGTGCCGTTCTCCACGAGATCGCCGTCGCCAGGGCCTCCGTCTGCGACGTGCAGCACGGCCAGCGGACCCGGGCCAAGGTCGGCGCCGGCCTCCCCGGGCGCCTGGCGCACGAAGGCGTACCAGCCGGCGAAGGGAGTGTCCGCGGTCGGGGTGCGCGCGAGGTAGCTGTCGGGCTCGCCGTCGCCGGGCAGGTGGAAGCGGAGCTCGACCTCTTCTCCCGCGACGAGCCCTTCGACGCGCAGCTCGCTGAAGCACCACGGGAACACCGCACCTTCGGGGGTGTCTCGGGGAGAGGGGTTGGGGGTGCTGCCGAAGCCGCTGATGACGCCCGCGCTCGAGGCGACGGTCATGTAGCCGCCGCGGCAGTTGAGGAAGGAGACCACCTCCGGCTGGTCAACGTCCGGCGTGCCGTCGGCGTCCCCGTCGTAGCCCGGATCGTCGCCGGCGGGGCCGGACTCCTCGAGATCGGTGGCCGCGTCACCGTCGCTGCTGCTCAGATCCGGAGCGGGCTGGTCGGGCGGCGTCACGACCACGAGGCCGCGGTGCCCGGTGCCGGTGCCGTAGGGGTAGCTGCCGGGGTCGTCGAAGCGCCAGGCGTACCAGCGGCCGGGGGCGAGCATGCCCGAGTCGAAGCCGCGCGGGTCGGTCTCGGGATCGAGGCCCGACAGGATGCGGACCCGGGGGTGCTCCATGAGCTCGGAGACCTCCTCCTCGCTCGCCCCCGGCAGGGCCTCGGCACGCCACGCGACGACCGTGCCCGGCTCCACCGAGAGCGCGCCCGCGGGCTCGTCCGCCAGGTCGAAGAGCCCGTTCTCGCTCACGCCGATCCACACCCCCGGGTCGACCCCGAAGTCCGGGGTGTAGGGCACGTTCAAGGTCACGAGCCGGTCAATGACCTGCACTGTCGGGCTGCGATAGGGCTGGAAGCCCTCGGGGCCGAAGACCGAGACGTGGTAGAAGCCGGGCGGCGTGTAGAAGGAGAAGTAGCCGTCCTCGCCGGTCGACTGGGGGTTGACCTGCTCTTCGTAGAGGTGGGCCGGCCACTCCATGAAGCGCTCCCAGTCCGGGTTCAGCCACTTGCAGGTAGCGGTGGCCTCCTCGACGGTGCTCCCCCAGCCGGCCGTGCTGTCGTAGACCGTGCCGTCGGGGTCGATGAGACACTCGACGCTCACGTTGAAGCCGCCCTGGACGATCTCGGACTCCGAGCCGTCCTCCTGCACGCAGAAGACCCTGACGCCGATGCGGTTGCTCTGCTCGACCGCCAGGTTTCCAAGCTCGAAGACGAAGGGGGTGTCGGCGGCGTGCTTCTGGCTCTGGGTGGTGCTCCCGACGGTGGCCTCGACCCGATTGCTCGTGTTCGGGCCGCAGGTGCAGGCGGCGATGGAGAGCCTGGCGCTGGCTTCGCAGGTCTCGGAGGGCCGCACCCAGACTTTGAACTTCAGGCCGCCGCTCGCCGGGATCGTCGCGCCGTGAGCTCTGCCGCCGGGTCCGATCAGGGTGAAGCTCGAGGACGAAGGGTCGATGCCATCGTAGTCGGCGTTGAAGGAGACCCGGGCCTCCTTCGAGGTGGTCGAGCCGCTCAGGCTGGTGATCGTCGCCGACACGCTCCTGGCGGTGCCCGACATGGTCACGTCCTTCGTCCACCTCCCGGTGTTCGAGAGGTCGGAGGTCATGGTGCGCTCACCGCCGTCATCTTTGAGGGTCACCTCGAGCTTGGTGCCCAGCACACCGACGAGGTCGACCCTGACCGGAGCTTGCTTGCACATGTGAGCGCCCTGCTGGGGCACCCGGATGAAGGGCGGCGGCAGGTGCTTGATCGAGTGTACGGGCCAGGCCTTCGCGGTGATCGGGTCTCCCGCGGTCTCGACAGTCGCCTCCGTGCTCAGGTGTACGAGCCCGTCGTGCGGCCACTCCATGGTGAGCTTGAAGGAGAAGCTCAGGCTGAATGGGGCTCCGAAGCGTCCCTCGCGCTTGAGCTCCACGACCTTGTCGTCCCCGCTGGCGCGCACGCTGCCCACGAAGCCCGGCGCCGGGCGGATGTCCGAGACCGAGGCGTCCGGAGGCACGGAGAAGGAGACGAGCGCCGACTTCGCCTCGGGGAAGCGCTCGCCCTGGCTTTGGAGCTTGACGGTCACCGGCAAGACCAGCTGCACCTCGTCGCCCGCGAGCCTGGCCTGCTCCTTCCCCGGCACCGGAGTGAGCTTGAGCGTGGCCGGGCGGAGGGGGATCTTGAGGGTGTTGTCCTTCCTGGTGGCGACGCACTCGTTGGCGGTGACGTCGATCTCCACGACATCCTCTTCGGGGACCGGCTCCTCGAAGCTGAAGTCGAAGCTGAAGTCCTGCCCCATGGACATGGGGATCGGCACCTCGCTCCAGGTGATGCGATCGAGGATGTCCTTGGCGCTCGTGACCTCCGGCACGGGGCTCACGGGAGACACGGCGCTCAGGAGCAGGGTCTTCGCGGATCCGGCGGTGGCCTCCAGGGTCGCCTTCGTCTCGGCCGCGTCGTTGTTCCTCTGCACGTTCATTACGGCCCGGCCGCTCCGGTAGTCGTCGTTCCAGGTGACCCCGGTGAGGGAGAGGGCGATGTCCGGGCACTCCACGGCGATCAGGGTCTTGGTGCGGGTCCGCTCCTCGGTGTCCTTGATCTTCGCGTCGAGCTCGACGTCGGGAGGCTCACAGTCGCCTCCCACGCCGTGCCCCTGCATCGTGCAGCTGTTCACCTTGACCTCGAAGGGGACGTCGACGCTGTCCCCGGCCCCGAGGGAGCTCCCTTCCCAGCGAAAGCGATCCATGGGCAGGGGCGTGAAGGTCCCCCCGCCCGTGCCTCCCACGAAGGCGAGCCCGGAGAGGTAGAGCGAGCCTTCGAGCTCGGGCACGTAGGCGCTCCCCGAGGTGTTGGTGATGCGGGCCGTGACCTCGACCGTGTCCCCGATCTGCGCCGACTCCCCTCCGAGCGAGGTCGTCACGCCGAGCGCGATCAAGGCGTTCGTGACCGTGGTTCTGGTCTCTACGCTGTTGTTCGAGGGGTCCGGATCATGGGAGCTGGTGCTCACGGAGGTGGTGCTGAGGAGGGGGGTGCCCGGCGTGGCTCCCGAGGTGCCGATCTCGGCCTTGACCGTCAGCTTCCCGTCCTTCTGCAAGAAGACCGTCTCCCAGTCGGCGCGCACTCCACCGCCGTCGCCCGTGGAGGTCGTTGTCGGGGGCGGGTCGAAGCGCGGGTCGACGACGTAGGGCGGGAGAGTGTGCGAGAGCTTGACGTCCTGCGCCCCATCGGGCCCGGCGTTCGAGGCCTCGATGGTGTAGCTGAGCGTCTCCCCCGCGTTCACGGCGGCCGGGGCGAAGAACTTGGCGCGCACGTCGGCCTCCGACTGGCGCACGCTCACCGAGTCCTCTCCGCTGTTGTTCGCGGTGTCGGGGTCCTCGCTGTCGGACTCGACCGAGTAGCGGAAGGTCGCCGCGCTCCCGTGGTAGAACCGGTTCGTGCTGCGGAGGCTGGCGTTGAGCTCGAAGAAGGTGCCCTTCAAAAGCTTCGGCCGATTCCAGCGAAAGCCCTTCTCCCCGTTGTCACCGGTGAAGCTGGAGTCGGCGGGAGGCTCGAAGGACTCGCCCTCGCTCTCGGGCGGGAGGTAGGTGCTCAGGCGAAGGTTCTCGGCGCCATGGGGGCCTGCGTTCTCCACGATGAGCTTGTAGGTGTAGGGCTCGCCGATGATGATCTCGTTCGAGCCCTCCTTGCGCACGGAGAGATCGGAGGTCGGGAGCCCGAGGTCGACGATGGTGCTGCCCGTGTTGTTGGCGGGGTTGGGGTCGGGCGTGTCGGAGCTGACCGTGGTCTGGGTCTCGAAGCGCTCCCCTTCACTCAAGCCCGAGGAGTTGAGGTCGACCGAGACCTTCTTCGACTCCCCGCGGGCGACGACGAAGAAGCGCCATTTCGCTCTCACCGAGCCCTGCAGATCCTCGAAGGTGGAGGGCGCCGGATCGAAGGTGTTGCCCTGCATCGAGCTCGGGTACTCGTAGCTCAGCGTCACCTCGCGGGCGTCGTCGGGGCCGTCGTTCGTGGTGGAGATCTCGCCGGAGTAGCGCTCGCCGGGCCTGACGACGGCGCTGCTCGGCACCGTCACCCGCACGTCCGCCGAGCCCGACACGGGAGCCGGGTAGGAGGCGGTGACGGTGTTGTCGTCGGGCGCTGTCTCCTTGGCGTTGCCGGGGAAGAAACGCACACGCACAGTGTCCAGGGCCTGCCCCTCGCTGACCGTCACCGTCAGCGTGCCGGTGTTGAGCGTGCTGTCAGGCTCCATGGCCGGGGTGGCGCAGCCGGTGATCTCCGAGGCTATCGGATAGCCGAAGCAGGTAGTCTCGCCGAAGACCACCTCCGAGCTCTCGACGGCCTCCTTGGGCTCGACGTAGACCTCGAGGGCGCCACGCGCGCGTTCGGGGCCCTTGTTCCAGACCTCGAGCTTGGAGACGACGGTGCGCTCGCCCATGTAGATCTTCTCGGGAGGAGTCAGGCGCACGCCGACGTCGGCCTCGGTGGTGATCTCGTCGGCGCCGATCTCGCTGCTCTCGCCCATGGGGACGGGATCACCGTCGATGTCGTCACCGAGGGGGAGCGGCGTCCCGTCCGCCAGGGCCCAGATGCCTTTGTCCACCAGAGCGTCGTCGGCGAGGTGGTAGCCGTCCGCGGCGAAGGCGGGCACGAGGTCGAGGGTGTTCTCCACCTCGAGGTCCCTGCCGTCGGGATCCACGTCGATCTCGCACTCGTGGAAGACCGAGTGGGTCACCCGCGAGCCCTGCGGCCAGTCTGTGGTGTAGATGCCCCGGGTCAGGCCGACGAAGAGGTTGTTGGCCGCGAAGAGATCGGCACCCGCGCCGAGGTCCCCCCACAGACCGACACCGCCCTGCTCGCTGCCGACGAAGGTGTTGTTCAAGATGACGCCGCGTCCCTCGTAGTCGAAGAGGTTCGGGCTCCAGGGTGGGTCGGAGGTCAGGACGTTCGCCTTGAAGACGTTGTTTCGCACCAGCGGGTCGCCGTTGACCCAGAGGCCCGGCATGTGCCCTGACGCTGTGTTGCCCTCGAAGATGCTCCCCTCGACGATCACCTTGTCGGTGGCCCCCGAGATCTTCGCTGCGCCGTGCCAGCCGGCGCTGTTGCCCCGGAAGGTGCACCGAACGACGTCCACCGGCGCGTTGGCCTGGTAGACGAGGCCTCCGCCTGTGCCCTCGGTCCAGTTCCCCTCGAAGAGGCTGTCTACGACCCTGAGAGGCCCGTTCTCGACGTAGGCGCCGGCCCCACCCGAGTCGCTGTGGTTCGACACGAAGCTGGCGCCGTCGACCACAACCTCGTGAGCGGCCTCGTTCTGCACCCACAGCGCGCCGCCCTGGCCGTCGGCGTCATTCTCGCGGAAGACCGAGGTCAGGATCGTCAGGTTGCTCGCCTGCGCGAACACCGCGCCCGCCTGCAAGGCGGACACGTTCTGCTCGAAGACCGAGTCGACGACCGTGAGCGAGGCGTTGTGGGCGTAGAGCGCCCCACCTATGGCGTTGTTCGCGCGAAAAACGCACCCGCGGACCTCCAGGTCCGTGACACCGGCCGAACGATCGTCGGTGCTGAACAGGTACATGCCGCCGCCCCAGTCTCCCTGGTTCACGGCAGCGCCGCCCGTGATGAGGAGGCCCGAAATGACGCTGCTGTCAGCGTCTCCGCCGATGAAGATGACTCGCCCCGCGGACTCGGCGTCGAGCTTGCTCACCTGCCCGGACGCTTCCGGGTCGCCGGAGGTGAGCGGCACCGGGTCTTCCCAGTCCCCGGCCGGGAACCCGCCCCGGATCGTGAGCTGGTGTGGCACGGCGAGCACCTGCCTCAGCTTCGCCCCTTCGTCCATCCAGGAGCGATAGCCCTCGGGAACCTCTATCTCGCCCACGCCCGTGTAGGTGCCGACCTGGATGCGGAT
>CAZQPP010000171.1:0-14755 GCA_964594295.1 uncultured Myxococcales bacterium
CACGCCGGAGGACCCGGGCACACCGGAGGACCCGGGCACGCCGGAGGACCCGGGCACACCGGAGGACCCGGGCACGTCGGAGGACCCGGGCACACCGGAGGACCCGGGCGCGACCGAGGACCCCGGCACAGCGGAGGACCCCGGCACAGCGGAGGACCCCGGCACAGCGGAGGACCCCGGCTCCGCTGAGGACCCCGGCGGCGCCGAAGACCCCGGCTCCGCTGAAGATCCCGGCACCGCCGAAGACCCCGGCTCCGCTGAAGATCCCGGCTCCGCAGAGGACCCCGGCCCGGAAGACCCGGGCCCCGCCGACACCCTCTACCACCGCATCGGCGCCGAGGCCGGCATCCGCGCCATGGTCGAAACCTTCTTCGCGCGCGTCCTCAACGACCCCCGCGTCAACGCCTACTTCTTGAACGAAGCCGTCGACCGCGCCCAGATCACCCACTGCCTCGTGAAGCAGCTCGCGGCCGCGACCGGGAGCGAGGCCCACACCTATCCCGCCGTGGGGTCCGGCTCGGACACGGACGGCTGCCGCAACATGCTGGCCGCACACGCCGGCCTCGGCATCTCGCAGCAGGACTTCGACGACCTCGTGGGACACTTCTCGGTGGCCATGAGCGTGCACGGGCTGAGCTTCGAGGACTCCGGCGAGATAGGGGCGACGCTCCGGGCGATGGCCGGGCACGTGGTCGAGGACCCGAGCAACGACGCGACCGTCTACCAGCGCATGGGCCGGAAGCCCGTAATCGCCGCGCTCGTCTCCGCGCTGCTCGACGTGCTCGTCGGCGACCCCGACGTCGGCTCCTTCTTCGCAGACGCCCCCCGCCCGCGCCTCGAGACCTGCCTCATGCGGCGCATCTGCGCCATCGACGGGCCCTGCGTCTACGGCGCCGGCGTCGAGGAGAGCCTCGAGGTGGAAGGCGTGCTTCGACCCTGCCGCGCCGTGGCGACGGCCCACTCCGGCATGACCGACGGGGTGGGCGCCCCCATCGATCACCGGGACTTCGATGTCGTGATGGCGGGCCTGGAGGCTGCGCTGGCCGACAAGCAGGTCGGCACCGAGGACGCCGCGGCGATCCTCGCGGTCTTCGAGGAGCTCTGCCCGCTCGTGCTCCCGGGCGGCTTCGGGTGCATGGCGGGCCTGGTCGAGCGCGCCGGCGGCTTCGAGGCCGTCGAGGCGATGATGGCCGCGGCCCTGGGGGCCATGCGCGCGGACCCGGCGTTGAAGGCATTCTTCCACAACGCGCCCCAGGCCGGTGACGAGGGAGCTGAGGGGCGCTTCGCCCGCTGCATGGCCAAGCTCGTCTCCAGCCTCGCCGCCGGCTCGGAGCACACCTACCCGGCCGCGGGAGAGGCTCCGGACTCCGACGGCTGCCGGCCGCTCCTGCAGGGACACAGCGGCATGGGGCTCTCCGATGCCGACCTCGACGCCTTCGTCGCCCACCTGCTGACCGCCTTGAAGGCCGGAGGCATGCACGGCAACGACGCCGCGGCCCTCATCTCGGCCTTGCGACAGATGAGCGCGGAGGTGGTGACGGACCCGGATGGCTCGGCCACGCTCTTCAAGCGCCTCGGGGGCTACCCCGGCGTCGTCGCCCTCGCAGACGACATCATGGGCCGCGTGCTGGGAGACAACGAGCTGGCGGGCTTCTTCGGTGACGCCGACACGGAGCGCGTGGAGGTCTGCATGGCGCGCCTCATCTGCGCCTGGGACGGCCCGTGCAGCTACGGCGAAGGCACGGACCCCGCGCTCGAAGGCGACGGCGGAGAGCTCGTGCCCTGCCGCGCTCTCGGCATGGCACACGAGGGCGCCAGCGACGGCTCCGGCGGAGCGCCCGTCGGGATCGACCACTTCAGGGCCGTGATCGCGCACGTCGCCGCGGCCCTAGAGGGGCTCGAGATCTCGGCGCAGGACAGGGCGACCGTGCTCGAGATCTTCGAGTCGGCCTGCACCGAGGTGGTCCCCGGCGGCACCGGCTGCGCGGGAGGCCTCTACGAGCGCCTCGGCGGCGAGGGCGAGGTCGAGGCCCTGGCCTCGCTCCTTGTGGACGAGCTCGCGGAGGACGCCCGCGTCAACGCCTACTTCCTCAACTCGAGGGTCGCGCGGGAGAAGGTCGCCGACTGCCTCGCCAAGCAGATCGCGGCCCTCGCCGGCGCCCCCGGCGCCGAGTACCCGGGCCCGGGAGACGCGGCCGACGCCGCTGGCTGCCGCAACATGATCGAGGCTCACCAGGGACTCGGCATCTCGACCTTGGACCTCGCGGACTTCATAGAGACCGTCACGTCGACGTTGCAGACCCTCGGCGTGGCGGAGGCCGACGCCGAGCTGCTCGTGTCGCTGCTGAGAGAGCACTCCGGCGACGTGATCGAGGACGAGACCAACGACGCGACCCTCTACCAGCGCATCGGGCGCAAGCCGGTCATCAAGGAGGTCGTTGCGGACCTGCTGATCCTGCTCCTCGACGACGCCACCCTCGCGGGCTTCTTCTCGGCCGCGGACATGGCGCGCCTCGAGGTCTGCCTGGTTCGCCAGATCTGCGCCATCGACGGCCCCTGCGTCTACGGCGCGGGCGTCGAGGAGGAGCTCCGCGTCGAAGGCGAGATCGCGCCTTGCCGGAACATGGGCGCCGCTCACGCCGGCGTCACCCACGGAGACGGCGGCCGGGCCCTGAGCGCGGCGGACTTCGACGCCGTGCTCGACCACCTCGCCGACGCCCTCGCCATGGAGAACGTCGGCGACGGCGAGGCGGTGGAGGTGCTCACGGCCTTCGGCGCCCTCTGCGCCGACATCGTGCCCGGCGGCGCGGGCTGCACGGCCGGCCTCTTCGATCGCCTCGGGGGCGCGGAGGGCGTCAAGCTCATCGTGCAGGGCGTGCTCAACCGCGCCACGGAGCACCCGAACACGGGGGCCTACCTCAACAACTCGTCGGTCGACATGGGCAAGAAGTACGGCTGCATCCAGAAGCTGCTCGGCGAGCTCTTCGGCAGCCCCGACCACTCCTACCCCGCGCCGGGCGACGAGCCCGACACCGACGGCTGCAGGGCCATGCCCGCCGCCCACGGCGGCCTCGGCATCTCGGCGGCCGACTTCGACGACTTCAAGGCCCACTTCCGGTCGGTCCTGCTCGAGCGTGGGGTGTCGGAGGGCGACATCAGCACCGTCGAGCAGCAGATCGAGACCCTCCGAGAGCACCTCGTCGAGGACGCCGGCAGCGACGCGACCGTCTACCAGCGCGTCGGCCGCCGCGCGGTGCTCGCCGAGGTGATGACCGAAGTCGTGGCCCGAGTGGTCGCCGACCCGAGCCTCGGCGGCTTCTTCCCGAGCACGGGAGACGCCGAGAAGGACGAGCGCCTCCACGCCCGCATCGCCACCTGCCTGACCCGCATGCTCTGCGCCCTCGACGGGCCCTGCGTCTACGGCGAGGGCACCGACACGGCCCTGCACGTGGACTTCCAGCCCCAGCCCTGCAAGGCGATGGCCGACGCACACGCGGGCGTCGAGAGCAGCCCGGAGGGCAACCCCATCACCGTCGACGACTTCAACGCCTTCATGGCCCACGCCGGCGACGTGCTCGACGAGAAGGGCCTCACCGTCGCCGACCGCGACGCCCTCTACAACCACCTGCAGGCCAGCTGCCCCGACATCGTCCCGGGCGGCACGGGCTGCCCCTAGGACAGAGGCCGCCACATGTTGGAGCTCAGCGACGACACCTTCGACGAGGCCCTCGAAGACCAGACCCTCCTCCTCGTCGACTTCTGGGCCGACTGGTGCGGCCCCTGCAAGACCCTCGGCCCGATGCTCGAGGAGCTCGAAGAGGAGTACGAGGGCGAGGTGCGCTTCGCCAAGGTCAACGCCGACAAGAGCCGCCGCCTCGTGGAGGCCTTCGGCATCAAGGGGCTGCCGACGGTCCTGCTGATCAAGCCCCGCCCCGGCGGCGCCGACGTCGTCGGCCACATCGTCGGCGCGAGACCTGCAGGCGACTTCATGGATCTCATCGATCGCGCTCTGAACCCACCGCCCAGCCTGGGGGAGAAGCTGAAGGGGCTGTTCTCGAAGAAAGCCTGAGCCGCGCCCGCAGGCTCACCGCGCCTTGGCCGCCTCGAGGATGGAGGCGATGTCCCCGCCGAGGATGTCCACGCCGCACTCGTCTCCCTTCTTGCGGGCCTCCGAGAGGTGGCCTTCGAGCCACTCGAGCCTTCGCCTCTCCTCGGCGGTGAGCTTGTCGTAGCCGTCGTCCTCGTCAGGCGCTTCCTGCTCGCTCTCATCCCGGTCGGCTTCCTCCTCGACCTGCGCCTCGAGACCGGCCTTTCGGGCGAGCCTCCCAAGGAGAGCGGCCGGGTCGAGGGAGCGCACGCCGGCCATGGCGCGGGCCTTCTCGAAGCTGAGCGCCCAGCCGAGCACCAGCTCGGTGAGGTCGAAGCCGGCGGGCTCGGCGTGCTCGAAGCAGAGGTCGACGACCTTGCCCATGTCGGAGGGGTGACGGACCACGTGCTCGGAGAGGAGGACCTCGAGGCACTCCCTCAGCTCGTCCTTGTCACCGGCGGAGTCCAAGAGATCTCGCAGGTCCTCTTCGTCCACCAGGTCGAAGGTCGAGAGCAGGACCAGGGCGCGCTCCGGGTCCAGCTTGCGGACCTCCCGCCTGGTGTCGTCGTCGAGGTACTTGGGCCACCAGGGCTCGTCCCTCCAGTCGGCCAGGTGGTCGAAGAGCCACTCGGGGTTGTCTCGCACCAGCAGCAGGAGGGATTCCTTCCGGATCTCCCCGGCCAGGGTCTCGATCTGCTCCTGGCGCTCGGGCCTGGCCTCTCGCGCATGGCTGCGGAGGAGACGCTCCGTGTCTCCGGGCCGGGCGGCGTAGAGCGGCGCGAGCTCGTCGGAGACGTGGTCCAGCTCGTCGTTGTGCTCCTCGAAATGGAGCTCCAGGTAACGTTCATGCCAGCGGCACGGGCGGAGCCGTCCTTTCCGTACGAGCGCGAGCGCCCGGTCCGCGCACTCGGACGCAAGCTCCGGGGACGCCTCCGCGTTCGCCATGCAGGTCGCGTACAGGCTCAGCCGCTCCGAGGGCTTGGGGCCGATCATCCTCTCGAGGAGGGGCAGGTCGTCAAGGCCGACGGGCCGGGTCTTGGCGTACCCGGACGCGAATCTGTCCACAGAGATCCGGTGCTGCCGCAGGGAGAGCTCGGCCTCGGCGAGAGGGCGGGAGAGGAGGGCGGCCGCGCGCACGTCACGCCTGTCGCCGTCGTCGAGGGACTCCCCCACAGCGCGAAGCACCTCGTCGGCCATGTCGGGGTGTTCCTTGACCACCGCCTCGGCGATGTCGTCGAGGAAGCGGCCCGTGTAGCGGAGGCGAAGCGCCAGGTCCCAGGCCATCCGGGGCCAGACTGAAGCCAGCTCCCTCGTCAAGCTCGCGACGACCTCTTTGCGAGCCTCCGGCGCGAGGTCCTCCGCGGCCGAGCAGAGCACCTCCAGCAGCGCCCGGGCGGCTTGCTCGTCTTGCGGACGGAGCTGCTCGGCCGCCAGCTTGGCCAACCTGGACGCGACCATGTCGCCGAAGCGCCCCATCAAGGCGCTGCCAAAGCCGCGCTCGACCGCGACCGGGTCCTCCGCGACCAGCCGCGCCAGCTCGACCTGGCGTGCTTCCCAGCGCTCCTGCAGCGCAAAGAAGTTCGCCCAGTCGTCCACATCCCGGCTGCGATCGAGCACCCTGACGAAGAGAGCCGGCGCCTTGGCCAGCAGGCGCTCGAGCTGCAGGCCGCGGTCCCCGAACATGGGAACCTCGAAGTCCGCGGGGAGCCTGTCGAGGGCCCGCGCGAAGTCCTCCGCCACCCCGGGCCAGCGCTCGACCCCCGCTGCCTCGGAGAGCTCAAGGAGACAGCCCCAGAGGTTTTCCGGAGCTACGGCGGGCAGCACGGTCTCCACGGCCCAGGGGAGGTCCTGCCTCAAGGCGTGTTTGAAAATGGCCGCGGCGAGGCGCTCCACATGCTCCCCCGCGAAGGATCGCGAGGCCGCCGACCACACGCGCGAAGCGTCGAAGACCGAGGCCTCCCGGAAGATGCGGGTCTTCTCCAACGCGGCGGCGAGCAGCGTGGCGTCGGCGCCTTCGCCGTCTCCCGCGAGGACGCGCCCTGACGCGCCGGCCGCCCTCAGCAGCTCCTCTTTGGCTTCGTCCTGGCCGCGGGCTGCCGGCAGCCCCGCCTCGAGATCTCCGAGCAGACGCACGCGGAGCTCCTCGGAGAGCTCGCGCGGCAGAGCCGACCACGCGAGGAGAGGCACGAGGGCGGACGCGGTGGAGCCGCGCTCATCCACCTCCTTGCCATCCAGCAGCGAGCGGCAGATCTCGAGGATCCAAGGCCCCACCCAGTCGGCCGGTGGACGCTCCGCCACGGCCGCGCAGAAGCTCATCAGGTCCTCGGGGCTCTTCACGTCGACCAGGGGCTCGACGATCTCCCGGCCGGCGCCACGGCCCGCCAGCACGACGGCGGCGGCGGCTCTCGAGGCCGAGAACGTGCTCGGGAGGCGCGAGGCGACTTCCTCCAGGCGTCTCGAGTCCGCCGCCCCCTTCTCCAAGATCTCTGCGATCTTCTGATCGAAGGTGCGCTCACTCTCCTCCAGGAAGCTCAGGCCTCCCGCCCGGAGGTAGGCGCGATACTCCTCCCACATCCTGGCCGCGAGGCGCGGCTCCTCTTCGAGCTGAGCCTCGATCCACTGGACCGCGAAGCTCCCGAGGAGCTCGTCGTCGTCTACCCGCTTCCCCTTCGAGAGCCGGGCTCGGAGCGTCTCGAGCACGAGATCCACGTGACCGAGGCGCACAGCGGCCCCAACCACGGCGCCTCCCAGATCCGAGCGCACGGCGTCGCTTCCGAGCAGCCTTGCCAGCCACTCTCGCTGGGCAACGCGCGGCTCGCCGGAGAGGGCGTAGACCAGGCAACGATCGAGCCCCTGGCAGCGCCACCCCAGCTCGACCTCGGGCCGGGTAAGCTCCTCGAGCAGCTCCCGCTTCGGGCCCGGCCCGCCGCGCCCGATGAGGCCCCAGTACCAGTCACCCGGAGGGCCCTCGGCCAGGGCCATCCGGATCGCCTGCCGCGTTTGCCCGGCCGCGTGGAGGGGGAGGACCAGGTCTTTGTCCGCGATGCTGCTTGCGCTTCGTGCGGCGGCGTCATCTGCCTCCGTGGGGAGAACCTCGCCGTCCTCGACCGCGCCCGGGCCGTCGTCGTCTTCGTCATCCCAGGCGAGACCGTCGTCGTCGTCTTCGTCCCAGTCCGGGCCGTCGTCGCCGTCTGCGTCCCAGCCGGCGGTGTCGTCCTCGTCGAAGGAGCCGGCCTCGAGCTCGCGGAGCTCCGCCTCGGTCATGCCCGCCTGGGCGCAGAGCAAGGCCAGCTCTTCGCTGTCGAGAACACCGGCGACAGACTCCCGCTCTCTCCCCGGCTCGCCGGCCGGCATCAGCCCCTGGCCTTCGAGCTGGCGCCTGCGGTCGATCTTCAGGCCGAGCCGCGCCCGTTCCCTGCGGATCTCGTCGTCGTCCACCTTGGGCAGCTCCGAGAGGATCTCCGTTCCTGGCTCCGGATCCGCGGTGATCCGCCACCGCAGCCACTCCTCCATCAACGAGCTGACGACGGGATCGCCGTCCTCGTCGACGAGCCACGGCCACAGAGGGACAAGGCGGTCCGGCCCCCCGGGGTACAGGCAGAGGAACTCACCTCGGTGGAATGCCAAGCGTTCGAACGGGGAGTGGGCCTTGATGCGACCTGCGACGTCGTCGTCATCGAGGAGGGAGAAGAGCAGGGGCAGCACCAGCCGCTGGATGTCGTCGCGATCGTTGCTGTGCGAGAGCTTCTCCATGACCTTTGCGCCAAGACGCTCCACCACCTGTCGCAGCACCGGATCCTGCTCGGTGCCCCCAGAGCCGTCCACGCGGCGCCGTATCCAGTCCTGGACGCGCGGGTCCAGCATGGCCTCGAGGGCCGGGGAAGCGGCCGCCATCGAGAACCAGAAAGCGGCCATTCGATCGGGGAAGAAGGGCTCCACCTCGCGCAGTATGGAGCCCGCGAGAGGCATCAGGCGTTCGGCATCCTTCTCCAGCTCATCCCCATCTTCGATGGTCGCAACGGAGACCGCGCCGCCCACGCCGTCGATCTGCTCGAGCACAAGAGGCCGCCAGCGGTCCGAGCCCTCGGGCCCGTAGATGCGCCGCGCACGACTCAACAGCCCGAGGCACGCAAGGGTGGCCACGGCGGAGAGATCAGCGCCCCCGGCGATGAATCGCTCTTCGGCAACATCGACCGATGCCGCGTCGCCATCGACGCCGGCAGCCGACCAGCACGCCGAGATCACCGACTGACGGAGGGGCAGAGTACCGAGCCAGGCTTCCACGGCGCCCCTGGAAGCCCGCCGGCTCAGCACTCTGAGGAGCGTGCAGAACCACCCGACCTGTACCCAGGAATCGAGGTCCATCCCGGAGACCTGGAGGCTGCCCAGGGTGCGCTCGGCGTCCTCGGCCAGGAAGAGCTCGACAAGAGGCAGGGGCAGATCTTCGTCAACGGCGACCTGGCCGAGCAGACGCCAGGCAGCCTCCGAGCGGGGATCCGCGGCCAGCAGCGTGGCTGCGAGCCCGAACACGTGCTCGCTCCGACGACGCCAGAAGTAGTCGCTCTGGCTCTCGAGCACCAGGCCGGCGAAGAGCTCCGCATGCTCGGGAGCACAGGCCTGCCCCGCCTCGGTGAGCGCAACGGCGCGGTCGTCGGCGTCGAGGCCCTCGAAGAGCTCGAGCGTGGCCAGGACACTCTCCCGCGTGGGGGCCTCGAGCTGAGCGAGCAGTGTGCTCGGCTCTCCCCTTCCGCGGGCCTTCCGCAACGCCGCCCGGAGGTGATCGGCCCACCTCCCTGCTCCCTGCGGGTCCGCTTCGGAGAGGGCGTGCGCGTAGGCGGCGCAGGCCAGCTTGATCTCCTCGTCGGGCTCGTCGCAGGCCTGCAGCATGGCGTCGACGCCGGCATCGTCTCCAAGCTTGAGCAGCACCCTCAGCCCCTCGGGGACCACGGTGGAGCGGCGCAGCTCCGCGACGGTGAGCTTTAGCAGGGAGAGCTCGAAGATCAGGTCCAGCCGGTTCAGCTCGCGCGCCGCCATCGTGGCGT
Source organism: uncultured Myxococcales bacterium (assembly GCA_964594295.1). Lineage (GTDB taxonomy): Bacteria > Myxococcota_A > UBA9042 > UBA3505 > UBA3505 > CAZQPP01. The sequence continues at coordinate 9,130 of CAZQPP010000171.1, forward strand.
GGTGGAGGTCCCGGCTGAGCTGGCCGCCCCCGTCCTCGAGGGCGAGGCTGCGCCGAAAACGACCGCTCTCCGACGTGTCGGCGAACAGCCCTACGAGCTCCTCGTAGTTGCGCCCGTGGAGGAGGTGGTAGGCGAGGTAGCGCTGCGCGTAGGCCGGATCGAAGCGCTGGCGGCACCACTGGGCCATGCGCTGGTGGTAGGCGAGGCCGCCGCCGTAGGGCGAGGAGTCACCCTTGGGGCGAGTCTGCTCCAGCACGTACTGCCGCAGGGTGTCGTGGAAGAGGCTGAGGCGATCGCTGCCGATGACGAAGCGCCCGAGGCGGTCCTTGGCGAGGGCGCGCCGGACCAGCACCCGCGCCCACTCGCCGTCCTCGGGCAGCCCGGGGAGGTCGTCCGGGATCACGTGGCCCACGAGGCGCTCGAGCTCGGCCACGGTCAGGGAGGCCTGGGCTGCCGCGAGCAAGCCCAGGAGCTGGATGGAGACCTCTCCCATCACCGCCTTCTCCCGCGACTTCCTCTGTGCCCGATCACGTTCGGCCTGCACCCAGAAGCGCCGGTAGAATCCCTCGATCCCCTCGGGCAGCCTGGCCACGTCCTTCAAGGCCAGCGTGCCCCTCTTGATGCCGTCGAGCAGGAAGCGGAAGTAGAGCGGCTGCCCCTTGGATTTCTCGTAGGCCCTCGCGCTGTCCTCGGCCGACCAGCCGTACTGGCCCAGGATGCCTGCGACCTCGTCTCGCGAGAAGGGCTTCAACGCAACCGTGACGTCCGAGAGCTTCCCGAGGTCCACGTCCGGGCGGGACGAGAAGAGGAAGAACACGTGCTTGGGGATCTCGGCCCGCGAGCTCGGCAGCACGTTGGCTATGACCTCTTCCGGCCGCGAGGCGTAGCGGTAGGACTCGTCGAGGCCGTCGATGAGGAGGATCAGCTTCCTCCGTCCGCCCTCCAGCTCCTGATCGACCCGGCCGAGCAGCTCCACGAAGCGCTCGCGGAGGCCCTCGAGGGTCTCGGTCGGCGGGATCTCGTCCTGGAAGCGGAAACGATCGATGATCGACTCGCAGACGTGCCACAAGAAGGTGGTGGCGTCCGCCGTGCTCTCGTCGGCGGTGATGAAGTAGGGGATCGCCGTCTTCGCGTAGCGCTCCGCGAGGGCCGCGACGAAGGCCGTCTTGCCGTAGCCGGCGAGGCCGCTGACCCACAGGCTCCGGAAGGCTCCCGGCTCGCTCTGGACCGCCGCCTCCACGGCCTGGAAGCACTCGAGGCGCCCCGTGAAGCTCTCGGTGTGGAAGTCCACGATCCTCCGGAAGTCGAGCACGTGGCTCTGCCGGAGCTGTGCCGCGAGGGGCTGCAGCCGGGTGAGCTCCGTGTCACCCGCGACCGTGCGGAGCGTTCGGAAGTACTGCAGGATCCGGGGGCCGTAGCGCTCGCGCACCCTCGCGTCCAGAGGCCTGTCCGGCGGCATGGGCACGCCGTGCCTGCCGGCCTTCTCCCGAGCAGCGGGGTCTTGCTCGAGGGTATGGTAGTACAGGGTCTCCTTCTTGAGCACGTTGAACAAGAAGGTGCACCTCGCGGGGCCGAGGTTGCCGTCGTAGTCGAAGATGACGAAAGGATCCAGCTCGAGGAAGCGGCGGTAGCTCCAGTCGAAGAGGTAGAGCCGGTCCATGTAGGGGGGCGAGGCCCCGAAGTGGAGGCGCCTCTCCTCTTCCTTCAGGATGGCGCTGTTGGTCGTGGCCGCGCCGCGGAGCTCGAGGTGGCTGGGGAAACGATACCAGCCGCGACCCCCGCCTTCGGCCTCGTACATGGAGTTGAACTGGATCAGGCGGTAGTCCTCGAACACCTTGAGCTGCTCGAAGAGCCACCCGAGCATCTCGTCCGCCTGCGCGAAGTACCCTGAGGCCTCCGAGGGAGAGAGCCGGCTACGGGCTCCGTGGGCGTAGTCGTTCCGGATGCTCACCAGGCTGTCGAGCTTCTGCTCGATGCGCAGGGGGTCCTCCTCGGTCTTCGCCTGCGCCTCGATGAGCTCGGGCAGGAAGAAGTCACCGGGCGAGCTCCGGTAGGCTTCCACGATCGATCGTGCGCAGCCGACCCAGTGCCCGTGCTGCGCGGTGGGCTCGAGGATCTTGGCTATGCTCGGCAGGGCCTCGCGGAAGGCCTCGGTGGCGGCCAGGGGGTGCCTGGTCTTGAGCTTGTGGACCACGTCCGCGATCCCGACGTAGGCGGTCCAGCGCAGCGCCGTCAGGAAGACATCGAGCGTGGCGGAGAAGGCCTCGGAAGGGCTCTTGCGGGCGCCCTTGAGACGGTCGAGGCTGATGGCGAGCGGGGAAGGCAGCCGCTGGATCCACTGCTCGTACCGCGGATGCTCGCTCAAGCACGTCATGAAGCCCTCCTGCGACAGCGCGTCCGGCCGCCAGCCGTCGCCAGGGCGAGGCGACAGGGGAACGGCGGGGCCAAGCTCAGCGGGAGGTTGCTATGTAATCACCACGGACGCAACCGCCCAGGTGATCTAGAGGATCCTGAAGCGGACCTCCTCAAGCGCATCTTTCGCGGGCCTCGTCTGCCAGCCGATCCAGACCCGGCTTGGGCCGTTGGGGACCACGAAGGGCAGGCTCTGCTGACCGGGCCAGCTGCGGTTGACCACGCGGCCGAGTCCGCGGGGGCTGCCGTCCGGTCGGATGCTCAGGGTCTCGATGCCCAGGCCGTCGTTGTCCGGCCCCGCCTTGGCCCAGGCGATGGCGCAATCGCCCGATGTGGCGCAGCCGAGGCCCAGGACGCGGTGGCCGCCCGCGCTCTCGACCCCCTCGGCCACCTTCACGATCTCCCCCGCCTTGTCCAGGGTCGCGGGGTCAAAAGCCTGGCAGTAGATGGTGGCGAGGGTGCTCCGCGTGAGCCGCAGCCAGCAGGTCAACGCGGTGCCGTCCGCTCGGGCGGCGACGGCGGGCTTGGTCTGATGGTTGGTGGCGATGTCCGATATCAGCCGCTCCTGGTCGAGGGGCTTGCCTTTGACGTCGAGCGCCCTCACCACCAGGCCGGGGCCCAAGCCGGCGCTGCTCGCCTGGTGCCACACGAAGACGTATCGCTCCGGCCCGGCCGGCTCCGGAAGGGCCGCCACGCGTGGGGACGAGGGGCCGGTCAGGTTCCAGTCGACGAGCGCGGCGGGCTCGGACTTTGCCCTCCCCTCGGTGTCCAGGGCCACGCCGTGGAGGCGGCGGTCGCCGTTGCTGTTCTCGCGCACGAAGATCAGCGCGCCGTCGCCGCCGGGGCGAAGCGCGATGTCGGGCAGGCCGCAGCGGTAGGCGTCACTCGGCGTGAGGGCGCGTGAGGGCCCCAGGCTCCTCCCGACGGCGTCGAAGCTGTGGAGGTAGATTCGACGCCTTCCATCGCTCTCAACGGAGCCCACGTAGGCCACGCGGAAGCGGTTCCCCGCCGCAGCCACCGAGGGAAGCGGCTCCATGACGGCGTGCCCGGTGTTGACCGGGAGCTCACCTCCCATGGGAGATCCGAGAGGGCCGAAGAAGCGGGCGACCACGTCGGTCCGCTCGTTGGCGGTGTCCGGCTCCTCGAAGACCAGCGCGACGTTCCCGTTCCCCGCCGCAGCGCCGTCGGGGCGCAGGGTGTCGACCTTGGCCGGCGGGTGGGCGCGGCGCTCGGGGCGGCCGATCTCGTCGCTCCCGTCGACCTGGAAGCGGCGGGTCCAGACCTCGTCTTCGTCGTCGAAGAAGGCGACCACGAAGTCGTCGTCGGGCAGGGTGAGGACCGCCGGCCCGTGCTCGTCTCCGTAGTCTGTGGTGTTCACCTGGATGGTGCGCTTCGGCTGGGCCTGCCCGTCGAACAAGCGCGCCATCACCGCCGAGCCGGCGGCGTCCACGCCCCAGGCGTGCCAGGCGACTACGAAGCCACCGTCGCTGAAGACGGCGACGCTGGCGCCCTGCTGGTCGCCCCTCGCTTCGGCCGGCACGTCGACGATGTCGGTGAGGGGCCCGGACTCGCCTACGACCCTGACCTGGACGGTGTCGGCGACGCCGGAGCTCAGTGAGCGCGAGGCCCACGCTACGACCACGCCGCCGTCGGCCCGGGCAGCGCCGGAGACCTTCACGGGCTCCATGCGCGAGACGGACGCGGGGTTCCGGCTGAGCGTGTGGTGCTCGCTGAGCACGTTCCCGAGCTGGTCGAGCTTGACCGCCCGGACGAGGTCGTTGGTGTCCCTGCCCACGTAGAGCAGCCAGAAGCCGCTGCCGTCGTGCAGCTCGGCCACGTCGACGACCTCCACCTTGTTGTTCGCGATCTCGACCAGGTCCATCCAGTCCCCCGCCTCGAGCGCGGAGGACGCACGCGCGTAGCGGATCCGGTTGGTGCCCGAGATGGCCGCGACCACGCCGAAGCTCCCGTCAGAGAACGCAACGGGCAAGGCCGAGCCGGAGGAGTGGTTGCTGCTGACGTGCGGCACGTCGAAGTCCGAGGCGAGCAGCTCCTCGCCGTCGTATCCGAGCAGGGTGAGCCGCAGGGAGCTGGTGTTCTTTCGATAGGCGCTGAGGAAGTCGCCCGCCGGGCCCACAGCCATCCTGCTGCGGAAGCCCTCGATCCCGAGGGTGGCGGTCGACAGGTTCTTCTCTGCCCCCTCCCGGCTGCCGTCCTCCGCGGTGATTCGGAGCCAGTGGTTGCGGCTCAAGCGATTGGTCGTGCTCGCCATGGTGACGTAGCGCCCGAAGCCCAGCGAGGCCATGGAGAGCCGGTCGCCCGTCATCTGGTTGCCGATGGGCTCCTCGACGCAGCGGTCCTCGCTCCCGAGGCAACGCCCGTTGCGACACAGGTCGAGGGAGGTGCAGGCCTCGGCGTCGTCGCAGAGCGCCCCGTCGTCTCGCGGGAAGGCCTCGCAGGAGCGGGAGCGCTCGTCGCAGCGGCTCTCGACGCAGCCCACGTCAGCCCCGGCGGCGCAGTCCCGGGGTCGCCCCGCCACGCAGAGACCGTTTCCGTCGCAGACGTCGTCCACCGTGCAGTAGAGCCCGTCGTCGCAGGGAGCGCCGAAGGGGGCGGGATCGCTCGAGCAGAAGTGCTCGTCTACCGACAGAGCGCTGCAAACCGAGCCGCCGCACTCGCCGCCGTCGACGCCGCCGCAGGGGTCCTCGCTGCCGGGCATGCACTGACCGAGCTCGCAGCTGTCGCCGGCGGTGCAGGGGTCGCCGTCCGCGTCGCAGGCGAGGCCGTCGGGCAGGTGCTCGTGGGTGCAGCCGCCGAGCTCCTCGTCGCACCTGTCCGCGGTGCAGGGGTTGAAGTCGTCGCAGTCGAGCTCGGCGCAGGAGCCGGCGGGGATCGCCGCGGCGCAGGGCTCGCCTTCGACATCGTCGACCACGCCGTTGCAGTCGTTGTCCGTGCGGTCGCAGACCTCGGCCGACGGCTGGCGCGCCACGCACTCGCTCAGACCGTCCTCGCCACAGACGCGCGTGCCGGGGCAGACGCTCTCGCCCTCCGGGGGCTGGCAGTGGGTGCTCATCTGGAGCAGCGCGCCGGTGGTGTTGCAGCCGCAGCTGCCCTCCGCGAGCACACACTGGCCGCCGGCGCCGCGATCGCCGGTCAGACCGCCGCGGCACTCGTAGCCATCGGGGCACTCGGTGTCCTCGGCGCAGGCCATGCC